>DATHCE010000181.1:0-3592 GCA_035319685.1 Bryobacteraceae bacterium
CGGCGCCCCCGGGACACAAGGGATCGGGACAAGCGGCGGGCGTGAGTTTTTCGATTCCCAGAAACGCGCTGGAGTATTGGCAGGATCGCGCGCGGCAAGCGGCGGTCACACAACTGGAATTGAGGTCGCGTTTCGATCAGACATTTTTGACCATAATGGATCCGGACGGACTGGAGGTCGAGCTGTCGGCGACGGCTCCGCCGGACAGGGACCCGTCGATTGTGAGCCTGAATTCGGCGACGATCGTGGAGTCCGATCCCGGGCGCAGCGGAAAATTTCTGGCCGACGTCCTAGGCTGCGCCCTCGCGGCGAGGAAGGACGGCCGTTCGCGCTTCATGCTGATGGATCCTTCAAACACTGGGATCGATATAATCGCCGCGCCCGGCACCGAGCGCGCCAAATTGAGCCGGGGGATGGTCCATCACATCGCGTTTCGCGTGGCCGATGAAGCCGCGCAGAACCAGTGGCGCGAACGTTTGATAGCGGCGGGCGTGCACGTCACGCGCGTGATCGACCGGCAGTATTTCCGCTCCATTTATTTTCGCGAGCCGGGCGGGGTTTTGTTCGAGATCGCGACGGATGGTCCAGGGTTTTTGATCGACGAAGACGCGGATGCGCTGGGCACGAGCCTCAAGTTGCCGCCGTGGCTGGAACCGATTCGCGAGAGCATAGAGCGGCGTTTACCGGTAGTGGAATTCGGATCTCAATAGACCGCGCACAACGCTTCGCTGTGCGCTCGACGAATAAACCGCGCACGACGCTTCGCCGTGCGCTCGAAAAATGTCTTAGGAACGCGTTCTGTTACCCATGTGTCCGGACCGGACAAACAAGTGACTGGTGAGCCGGGCGGGACTCGAACCCGCGACCACCGCATTAAAAGTGCGATGCTCTACCATCTGAGCTACCGGCCCGATCGAGGGAATTTTATCTATTGTAACGCGCGGTCCAGTGCCGAAGCCAGTTTCTTCAGCCCTCGCTCGACGTCCAAGGCGAGATGAATGCGCAGCGCGCGGCGGCTGCGCTCGAGCAACACCGCCAGATCGCCGCGAGCCTGCGCGGCTTTCACGATGCCGAAGGTATACTTCTGTCCGGGAACCGGCAGGTCCTCGGCATCCTCCGCGGTGATCTGCAAAAAGACGCCGGTGTTCGGGCCGCCTTTGTAGGCCTGGCCGGTGGAGTGCAAGAATCGCGGGCCGAAGCCGAGGCACGTGGCGACGCGTTTGTGGTCGCGAACATGTTGGCGCATCTGCTGAAGCTGATTGTCATGCGCCTGGTTTCTCTCGATGTAGGCGAGCAGCGCGAAATAATCGCCGGGCTTGAGGGTCGCGAGATGCGCGCGCAAGGCTTCGACGAGCGTTGCGCCGTGGGCGTCGCCGAATACCTGGATGCCGTCTTCTTCAAGCGCGGGAAATTCTTTGGGCAGCGATCCGGTGCGCTCAAACTCGCCGGTCAGCTTGCGCGTGGCGATTTTGCTCGCTTCGACGTCGGGTTGATCGAAGGGATCGATGCCGATGATGGATCCGGCGACCGCAGTGGCGATCTCCCAGCGGAAAAATTCCTGGCCGAGATCGTACGCATCGCTGACCGCAATTCGAATCACGGGATGACCCGCCGCGGCGAGCGCATCCATCGCTTTATCCTGCGCGGCGTCGGGCGATGATTCGAGCCGTTCGTAGCAAAACACGCGATCGGTTCCGTAAACCTCCGGCGGGCCGAGCGGTTCGCGATCGACGGGAATCAATCCCTTGCCGTTCTTGCCGGTCGATTCCGCGATCAACTGTTCGAGCCAGGCGCCCAGAGCGAAAATTCCCGGCGAGGCGACGATGGTCACCTTATCGCGTCCGGCCCTGGACAACGTTCCGAGCAGCGTTCCCAAGAACACGCCGGGATTTTTCTCGATGGGCACGCAATAGGAACACGCAAGAGCCATCGAATCGGCCTGATCGAGGAATCGCGGCGCGTCGATGCCCATGACGGCGGCGGGCACCATTCCGAAATCGGAGAGCGCGGAATAGCGGCCGCCGATGCTCGGGACGCCGAAGAAAATTTTGCGGAAATGGTCGCGTTCGGCAACCTGCTGCATGTTCGAGCCGGGATCGGTGATGGCGAGGAAGCGGCTGCCGTCGCCTTCGAAGAAATATTGCTTGAAGATATTGGGTTCGAGCGTCGATCCGGATTTGCTCGACACGATGAACAACGTCTTCGCCGGGTCGATTTTCTTCTCCAGGGAGCGGATCTCGGCGGGATCGGTAGAATCGAGCACGTGCAGCTCCGGGAAGCCGGCGATTTTTCCGAACGAGAGCCGCAGCACTTCGGGGCACAGGCTCGATCCGCCCATGCCGAGGATCACGGCGTCGCGGAATCCGGCTTCTTTCACGTCCGCGGCGATCTGGTCGAACCGCTCGCGATGCGCGAGTTGATCTTCGGTGATGCCCAGCCAGCCCATCCACTGGCTTTCCTCGGCGCCGGTCCACAGCGAGGAATCCCGCGCCCAGAATCGCCGGACCTTGCCGGTAACCGACCAATCGTCGAGGCTGGCCTGGACCGCGGCGCTCTGCGACGGCGAAAGCGAGCAGGTCATTTTATTGACCGGCTTCACCGCCAGCTTGCACTTCGCGTCGACCGCGTTGAGAAGTTTGTCAAAGGGTTCGGCGAACAGCTTCACGGCCTGCACCAGCAGATTATCGGTCACGTCTTCGATCGAGATCCCGGCGGCTTCAAGGTCCTCCATCACCTTGCGCGCCTGGTCGAGGTTCTGGTCGAGCGTCGGACGAATTTCGCCGTGCTCGAAAAACGCGTCGAGTGTTGCGGGCGGAACCGTGTTCACCGTATCGGCGCCAATCAGCTCCTCGACGTACATCACGTCGCGATATTCCGGATTTTTTGTGGACGTGCTGGCCCACAACACGCGCTGGGTCCGTGCGCCGCGTTGGGCGAGCGCGTTCCATCGAGGACCGGAAAAAATCTGCTTGTAGAGTTGGTAGGCGAGCTTCGCATTGGCGATGGCGACGCGCCCGCGCAGCGACTCCAGGCGCGCCCGCTCGCCGGGCGTCGCGGATTTCTCGAGTTGTTCGATGCGCGAATCGACGGCGGTGTCGATGCGGCTGACGAAGAAGCTGGCCACGCTCGCGATGCGCGACGGATCGGCGCTCTTTTCGAGCCCGGAGATGAAAGCGAGTGCGACCTGCTCGTATCGATGCTGCGAAAATAGCAGCGTCACGTTGATGTTGATGCCTTCGCTGATCGCCTGCTCGATCGCGGGAAGGCCCGCTTCGGTTCCCGGAATTTTCACCATCAGGTTGGGGCGGTTGACGAGCTTCCAGAGGCGGCGCGCCTCGGAGATGGTCGCCTGCGTTTCATTGGCCAGGAACGGGGACACTTCGAGGCTGACGAAGCCGTCGCGCCCGTGGGTGCGATCGTAGACCGGCCGCAAAATGTCGGCGGCGTTCTGAATATCGCGAACCGCCAGGCGTTCGTACAGCGACATCGCATCCAGTTCTTTGTGCTGCCGCAATTCGGCGAGCTGATCGGCGTAATCGTCGCTGCCGGTGATGGCTTTTTCGAAAATCGAGGGATTCGAGGTAACCCCGCC
>DATHCE010000182.1:0-2304 GCA_035319685.1 Bryobacteraceae bacterium
CATTCACGAGCTACAGCGCAAATGCCTACTCGGGCTCGGCGCTTGGCTGGACGTCAACGGCGAGGCCATCCGGGGCACCCGTCCCTGGAGTCGCGCCGAGTCAACGACCTCGGAGGGGATCCCGGTCCGCTTCACCCGAAAGGAAAACGCGCTGTACGCGCTGCTGCTAGACACTCCCCGCGAAGTCGAGGTTCGCATTCGGAACTTGCGCGCGGCGGCCGGTGTCGAGGTGCGCTTACTCGGCACCGACGAGCGCTTGAAATGGCGCCATAGCGGCGATGATCTGATCATCCGCCTTCCCGCGCCGCTTTCCGATCGCCCCGCACACGCCCTCAGGATGTCGATCCCGACATGACGGATGCGCCGCCGGCACGTGGGACGGATCCAAAGTTGCAACACATCCCCGCAGATAGCAGCCGGGTTATGAGTGATGATCCGGTTGCAGTCATATATTCGGCCTCGTTGAGTTGGGCGTTATCTCTTGTTGCCCGGGGCCCAGATGGAAATCCGCGCACTTTCACCTAATCAAAAACACGGCCTCGAAGGCCTGGGAGCACATCCGGTTCGTATGAGCGAAGCATGAAGGCCAAGCTAGCCTCGAACATCAGGGTGCGGCGGATGCGCCGCCGGGTTGCCCTTGATTGGAATTTCGACAGCGAATAAATTTACCACCATTCCAGCGAGGAGAGGTTTCACGAGTGTGCGGAAGTAACTGCTGAATTCGGTTCGATTCGGAAAACCGAGCGCGGGCGTGTGCCCGTGGATCCGAGGAGCAGTTACTATGTTCGTGCGCGTTTCAAATCTCTCTTTTTCCTATTCCGATTCGGTCGCGATTATCCGCGACGCCAATTTCCAGATAACCCGAGGATGGACCGGGATCGTCGGTCCCAACGGCGCCGGCAAGACCACGCTGATGCGTCTGATCGCCGGAGAGCTCGAACCCGCGTCGGGCAGCGTTCACTTCGATAGAGGCAATTCGGGCCCGGTTCTGCTGCGCCAGACCGTCGAGGATTTGACTCCCGCGATCGAGCGCTTCGCGGATTCGCGGGACGGCCAGTCTGCTCGGCTCTTCGGTGAGCTGGG
The DNA here is from genome assembly GCA_035319685.1 of Bryobacteraceae bacterium. Lineage (GTDB taxonomy): Bacteria > Acidobacteriota > Terriglobia > Bryobacterales > Bryobacteraceae > Palsa-187. Next base: position 1,084 of record DATHCE010000182.1, read on the forward strand.
GCTTAGCCCCGAGGAAATTTTGCGTTGGTCCACGCTCTCGCCGGGTGAGCGTAAGAGATGGCAGGTTGGCGCGGCACTGTGGAGCGATCCTGAGGTCCTGATGCTCGATGAGCCCAGCGACCATCTCGATTCCGAGGGGCGTGATTTCCTGATCGCCGGGCTGCGACGATTTCGGGGAATTGGGATCGTGGTTTCGCACGATCGCGCGATGCTGGATTTGCTGGCTTCATACACGGTCCGCGTTGATCGCGGGACCGCGCGCTTATGGCGCGGCTCGTACAGCGAAGCGAAGCGGAGCTGGGAGGCGGAGCAGCGCGAATATCAGGCTGCGTACGATCGGCTAAAGCGCGCGCATCGGGTGTTGACCCGGAGGCTGGCCGACAAGCGGCGGCTCGCACAGTCTGCCGAACATGAAGCTAACTCAGGCGCGCGCCTGCGCATGAAGGGTCGGAGAGACCATGACGCAACCAGCATGATGGCGAAAGGGAAAGCGCAAATGGGATCGGAACGGCTCTCGCGCGATGTGGCCGTGGTGCGCGCCAGAAGCGAAAGGGTCGCGCAGACCTTGAAGCAATTCCACTTCAAGAGAGAAAAGGGACGTTCGTTATTCGTCGACTACGTTGGGACGCCGCAAAACCACGTCCTCGGCATCGACGCAGAAACCATTTGCGCTGGCGATAAGCCAGTCCTTCGCGACATTCATCTGTCGGTTTTCAGGGGCGACAAGATTCGGGTCGCGGGTCGCAATGGCATCGGTAAAACCACCCTGCTCGAGCAGATGGTGGCGCACGCACACATCGCGCAGTCGCGATTGCTCTACCTTCCGCAGGAGCTCAGCGCCAATGACGGCGCGGCGCTTTTGGAGGCAATCAGATCGTTGAACGCCACCGATCGCGCCCGCGTGCTCAGCCTGGTAGCCGCCCTCGGCGTCGATCCGGAAAGAATCATTGCATCTGAATCGCCCTCGCCCGGAGAGGCGCGAAAGTTGAAGCTCGCGTTCGGACTAGGCACTCAGGTATGGGCGATGGTCCTCGATGAACCGACGAATCATCTCGACATTCCTGCGATCGAGCGTCTCGAAGATGCATTAGCCGAATATCCCGGCGCGCTGGTGATAGTCACGCATGACGATGCGCTGGCGAAGCGATGCACCTCAATTCAGTGGCACATCGAAGATGGCGTGGTCACCGCGAAGTCGTGTTAGGATGGAGAATCCAATCG
>DATHCE010000183.1:0-26827 GCA_035319685.1 Bryobacteraceae bacterium
CCAGCAGCACGGGATCGCGCAGGGAATAGAACACCTGGTTGCCTTCCTTGCGGTTCACCACAATCTGCTTCGCGCGCAACACGGCGAAATGCTGGCTGGCGTTGGCCTGTTCGAGCCCGAGCTTATCAATCAACTGGCCGGCCGACAGTTCGCCGTCGCGCAGCAATTCGACGATGGCGATCCGCGTGGGATGAGCGAGCGCCTGGAAAATCGCCGCTTTGAACTGTCGCAATTCGTTGGCATGATTCATTGAGGCAGGCCTTTCCGGGCGATGCAGCCGATCGCGAGCAGAATCCCGTCGAGCAGCGCAAGCGGTCGAGGCGGACAACCGGGGATGTACACGTCGACCGGGATTACCTGGTCCACGCCGCCGACGGTCGCGTAATTCCGGCCGAAAATTCCGCCGCTGATGCCGCAGGCGCCGACCGCGACCACGACTTTCGGGTCGGGCGTGGCGCGATAGGTCTTCGCGAGCGCCAGTTCCATGTTGCGCGTGACCGGTCCGGTGACCAGCAGCATGTCCGCGTGACGCGGCGAGGCGACGAAATGGATTCCCAGACGCTCCAGATCGTAGATCGGATTATTCAACGCGGTGATCTCGACTTCGCAGCCGTTGCAGGAGCCGGCGTCCACTTCCCGGATCGCGAGCGAACGCCCCAGCACCTGATGGATGCGGTCGCGCACTTTTTCCTCGAGTTGCGCGGGCGTTTCGAGCCTGGTCAATTCGCGCTGCGCGCCGCCGGAATCGAGCGCGTATTCGGCGGTAATCGACAGATCGCTCCGTTTACGCGCGGCCAGCTCGAATTGCGTCGTCATCTGAACCGCGCCGGGATCGGCTCGGGCGCATTCGCCGCAGTACACGCACAATCCGTAATCGATGGTGACGCGGCGCGTGGCTCCCGATTCGTCAATTGAGATGGCTTCGGTCGGGCAGACTTCGGCCGCGGGCCGCGCGTCGCGCCAATGCGCGAAATCGAAACGCGGTGCGCCCCGGAAATTTTTCGAGACGGGCGCGGGCGCGGCCGGATACCCGATGGTCACCAGGCCGGTCTGCACGGTTTTTCTTAAGATTTTGAACATCAGCTCACCGGTCCGTCCCGGAATACGACAGATTGAAACTCTTGTTGATCACCGGAAAATCGGGGACGATGTTTCCCTCGACGGCCTCCACCAGCGCCGGCCAGTTGTTGAGCGACGGGTCCTTGATTTTCACCCGCTCCAGGCGATTGCCGGGCGCGGTGCGAATCCAGTGAAAAATTTCTCCACGCCAGCCTTCCACCGCGCCGAGCGCGCATCGATCCGGCGGAATCGGCGGCATGCGAACCGAGCACTCGCCCGGGCCGGCGAATTCGCGCGACACGGCGCGAATCAGATCGAGCGATTGGCGCACCTCGTCGACGCGCACCAGAACGCGGCGCAGAACATCGCCCTCCTGATATACGGGGACGCGCAGCCCAAGACCATCGTAAGCGGCGTAGGGATGATCGCGGCGAACATCGCGATCGACGCCCGAGGCGCGGCCCGCGACGCCCACCACGCCCAGGTCGCGCGCTTTTTCCGGACGCAGCGTGCCGGTCCGCTCCAGGCGGTCGCGCGTCGAATCGGAGCTATCGAGGATGCGCATCAGGTCGTCGAATTCGCGCGCGAAAATTTGCAATGCGTCGAGGCAGTCCTCGAGCTGACCCGGTTTCCAGTCCGCGCGAACCCCTCCCGGGCAAATCGTTCCGCGCAGCAGCCGGCTGCCGGTCAGGTGCTCGTTCAGGCCGAGAATCATTTCGCGAAGGCGCGAGGCATGCATTCCGGCGATCATGAATCCGACGTCGGTGGCGATGGCGCCGATATCGGCGACGTGGTTGTAGATTCGCTCCAGTTCAAGAAGGATGGTGCGCATGCGCGCGGCCCGCACCGGAATCTCGACGCCGGCGGCTTGCTCGACGGCCTGGCAGAACGCGGTTCCATGCGAAAAGCTGGAGTCGCCGGAGATGCTCTCGGCTAGGTAAACGGCGCGGCTGACCGGCAACTGCTCGAAACGTTTTTCGATTCCCTTGTGAACGTAAAACATGCGCAGTTGCAGATACAGGATCGGCTCTCCGGCGACGGAGAAGCTGAAGTGGCCCGGCTCGATGATGCCGGCGTGCACCGGCCCGACGGGAATCTGAAACACGCCTTCGCCGAGCGTCGGCCGGTAGACGTGGCGCTCGCCTTCAAACGGCGGAAGGACGGTATCGATCGAAAAATTTTTGAGCAGCGGATGCACGTCCGGCCAGTTGTCGTGCAGCGCGACGCGGCGCGGATTGGGATGACCTTCCGCGATGAGCCCGTACCAGTCCTGAATTTCGCGCTCCTGCCAATTCACGGCCGGAATTTCGGTCGCAAGCGACGCAAACGCAGGGTGACCGGCGGCGACCGGCGCACGCGCCAGCAAGTAACGGCGATCCTCGGGATGCTCGAACACATAATAAAGGTTGTAGCGAGCTTCCGTGCCGGTTCGATCCTCGGCGAAAACAGCCGCTAACCGGCAGCCATTTTCGATCAGGAATGCCGTCGCGGCGCGCGCATCCGGGCCGGGAAGATCGACGTAGATTTCCGATGAACTGGGCTCGCGCCAGCCCTCGAAAAATCCGGCGGCGTTTTGGCCGATCGCGTCGAAAATGCGCGTGTCCGGCGTCACGGCTGCACCGCCAAAATCCGCGCGGCGCCGTCGACCAGTTGATAGATGGGCGCGGGCAGCCAGAATCCCAACACGGCCACGATGGCCGCCAGCGCGATCACCGGCCAGGTCTTCCAGCGCGACGATTCGCCGCGCGGCGCTCCAGCCGGGGGCCCGAAAACCAGTTGCGCAATGTGATAATAAAATCCGCAGAAAATCGCGACGACGAAAATCACGAACAGGATCACCGCGCCGGTCCGCTGCGCGGCAAAGCCGGCGCGCAGCACCGTAAATTCGCTTTGAAACATGCTGAACGGCGGAGTTCCCGTGATGGCGAGCGCCGCCAGCAGGAACATCGGCGCACTGACCGGCAGAGCGTGCAGCAGACCTCCGGCGCCTTTCCGGAGCGAATCATTTCCGGTGTGTTGCTGCGCATTTCCCGCGCAGAAAAACAGCAGCGGCTTGGTGATCGAATGAAAGGTCATGTGCAGCAGCATCCCCAGCGCTCCGAGAGCGCCGCCGAATCCGAGGCTCAGCACCATGACGCCGCCGTGATCGATGCTCGAATAGGCGAGTAGGCGGCGATAGCTGCGCTGCACCAGAATAAACGGCACCGCGATCGCGACGCTGAGCAGTCCGAACAGGATCAGCAACTGCGACGCGAAGGCCGGGCCGAGCGAGCGCGCCGTCAGCACGTAAAATCGCGCCATGGCGTACAAAGCGCAGTTGACCACGGCGGTCGCCATCAGCGCCGCGACCGGCACGGGAGCTTCGCTGTAGGCATCCGGCTTCCAGGTGTGCATCGGCGCCAGGCCCGCCTTGGTCCCGTAGCCCAGCAGCACCAGAATGAACGCGAGACGCATGACGGGCTTGTCGAAATGGGCGGCGTTCAGCGCCAGCACGCTCCAGTTGAGCGAACTCAACGACTCGCCCGACGGATGCGCAGCGTAATAGGTCAGCACCGTGCCGAACAGCGCCATCGACAAGCCGACGCCGCCCAGAATCGCGTATTTCCAGGCCGCCTCGAGCGAGGTGCGCCGGCCGTAAAAATTCACGAGAAATATCGACGCGAGCGTGGTGCTCTCGACCGCGACCCACATCACGCCGAGGTTGCTCGCCACCGCGACCAGAAACATGGAGCAGGCCAACAGCGGCGTCAGCGCATAATAATTGCGCAGTTTCGTCCGGCTCCTTTCGCCGCGATCGGCTTCATGGAAAACGTCGTCCGCGGCATCCTTGCGCAGGTATCCGATCGCGTAAGGGGCCGACGCCAGGTAAACGAAAGCCGTCAGCGCGAGCACCAGCGCGCTGAGATCATCGGCATAGAGAAATCCGCCGCCCCAGGCGACCGATCCGCCGCGCAGCACCTCCGCGGCCAGCCATACCGCCGCCACGAACGATCCCGCGGCCGAGGCCAGATGAAGGATCTCCATTTTGCGGGGATCGCGCATCGCCATGGTCAGCGCGCTCGCCGCGAGCGGAATCAGAATCAGCACCAGAAAAATCATCAGCCTGTCATCAACCTCTCAGGCGGCTCAGCCGGCTTACGTCGGTCGAATCGAACGTCTCGCGGATGCGGTAAATCAGGATCGCCAGCAACAACGCGGCGACCAGCACGTCAAAAAAGATTCCGGCTTCGATCACCAGCGGCATCCCGTAGGTCAGCGAAATCGCCGCCAGGAAGACCCCGTTTTCGAGCGAAAGGAGGCCGAGTACCTGCGTCAGCGCTTTGCGCCGGTTCGCCATCATGAAAAATCCGATCAGGAACATCGCGATCGCCGCCGCCAGCGTGTTGTGCCCGAGGTGCGCGGCGCCGGCGGCCTCCTCCGGCCGGTGAAACGATTCCGCGACCATATAGGCAAGCAGCGTCAGCAATCCCGAAACGATGACCGAAAGAGGAACGTTGAGGAACGGTTCGATCTCCAGGCGAATCCCGAGCCTCACCACCAGCCGCTCCAGCGCCACCGGCAGCAGGATCGCTTTGAGGATCAGCATCAGGGCCGCGACCAGAAAAATACGCGGCGCGTCGTTGAACAACGCGATGGTGGCCGCCATCATGGCCAGCAGCCCCGATTGCACTCCGAAGGCGCGAATGTTCGACACCAGGCCGCGCTGCGCCACCATCAGGATCTGCAAAACCAGCGCCAGCGCCGCCATCAGCGTGATCAGCCGGTTCCCGAATTGAGGGTCGTTCCAGATCATATTCCGAACAAAAATGTGGAAATGAGCGCCAGGGCGCTCAACACAAACGCGACCGCCAGCAGTTCCGGAACCCGGAACAGACGCAGCTTCGCGTTGGTGGTTTCCACCAGCGCGACCGCCGCAGCCAGCAGCATAATCTTGAATGCGAACAAAACCAGGCTCACCAGCGTCGCGGCCGACCAGCTCGCGCTCAGCCCGAACGGGAAGAATACGTTGACCAGCAACGTCATCAGCACCAGTTGCTTCATCGCGGCGCTCCATTCGATCAGCGCCAGGTAGGGTCCGGAATATTCGAGGGTCATGGCCTCGTGGATCATGGTCAGTTCCAGGTGCGTCGCCGGATTGTCCACCGGGATGCGGCCGGTTTCGGCGATCAGCACGATGAACAGCGCCGCGAACGCCAGCATCTGCGAAGGCGCCAGGAATCGCCAGCTTTGCGCCAGCGCGGCGTGCGCAACGATGCTGAGATTGGTGGAACCGGCGCCGATCGCGACGGTGAACACGGCCAGCATCAGGGCCGGCTCGGCGATCGCGGAAATGGTCATCTCGCGGCTGCTGCCCAGGCCGCCGAACGAACTGCCCGTGTCCAGCCCGCCGAGCGCGAGAAAGAACCGGCCGAGCGCGAGCAGATAAACCACCGCCAGCACTCCGCCGAACACGCTCAGCGGCGCCTCGGCCGAAATCGACGGGATCAACAGGCCGGCCAGCAGCGTGGTCGCGAACAGAACGTAAGGAGTCGCGGCGAAGATCCAGGAAGCGGTCTCCGGAATCACCATGCCTTTGCGCAGCAGCTTGAACAGATCCCGATAGGGCTGCAACACCGGGGGACCGCGCCGCGTTTGCAGGCGCGCTTTGAACGTCCGGATGAAGCCGGTGATCAGCGGCGAGAAGAACAGCACCAGGGCCATCTGCGCGACGATCTCGGCAAGACGCCCGCTCATCCTCGCACCCCGAACAACAGCAGCAGGATCAGCGTCACGAACACGTAGCTGAGATAAAGATGAATGCTGCCGGCTTGCAGACGGCGTGCCCACCCCGCCGCGGCCAGGATCGCATCGCGCAATGGCGTGTAAATATGCGCCTCAAACGTGGGCTGGATCTCGGATTCAAAGCGGATCGCCGTCGGATAATACGGCGAAACGTCGTACTCGGCCTGAATTTCTCTGCGCGGCCGGAACAGCGCGCCGAAAATCATGCGCAGAGGCTTGGAAAAAGCCGTGGCCGTGTATTCGTTCTCAGCGGTCAAACCGGGCAATCCGCAGTCCCACGCCGGACCGGTCGCGCGCGACGTTTTTCTTCCGGCAAGAAATCGCAGAACCAGCGGAACGATTCCGAGCGCGGCGAGCAGCACGGCGATGGCCGCGGTCGATACGCTTCCGGCTGCTCTCGATCCCGCAGTCAGAAGAAGGCCATGGCCCGCGACCAGGTCGCGAGACATGGAAACGCCGAAAGCGCCCGTCGTGATCGGATCGAAGATCGGCATAAACCAGGTTGCGCCTACACCGAGCAACACGCAGGCCAGCGCAAGAATCGCCATGGCGGAGCGCATGGAAAACGAAACCTCGCGCGCGGATTCGGCGCGCTCGCTTCGCGGCAGCGCCAAAAAAGTGATCCCGAAGGCTTTCACGAAGCAGGCCGCCGCCAGCGCCGCGGTCAAGGCGAGCAGCGCTCCGGCGATGGGGAACGCGACGCGGGTCAATGCCGGCGTTGCGCCGAATCCGGCGAGCAGCGCCTGATAGGTGAGCCATTCGCTCAAAAAGCCGTTGAGCGGCGGAAGCCCGGAGATGGCGATGGCGCCGATCAGAAAATAGAGCGCCGTCGAAGGCATGCGGCGAATCAGGCCGCCCATCTGTTCCATGTCGCGGGTACCGGTCGAGTGCAGCACTCCGCCCGCGCCTAAAAACAGCAGACATTTGAACAGGCCGTGATTCAAGGTGTGGAACAGTCCGGCGATCAGCGCCAGCGCCGCCAGCTTGGGATGCCCGAAGGACCGGAACAGGAGCGCGGACCCGAAGCCGATCAAAATGATCCCGATATTTTCAATCGAGTGGTAGGCCAGCAGCCGCTTCAAGTCATGCTCCATCAGCGCATACAGAACGCCGAGCAGCGCCGATACGACTCCGATGACCAGCACCAGCATTCCCGCCCACACCGGCAGCGCTCCGTAGAAATCGAAAAATACGCGAGCCATGCCATAAATGCCCGCCTTGATCAGGATTCCGGACATCAGCGCAGAAACATTGCTGGGCGCCACAGGATGCGCGGCCGGCAGCCAGATGTGCAGCGGAATGATGCCGGCCTTCACGCCGAAGCCGAAAAAGAAGAGCAGAAACGCGAGCGCCGCGGAAAAAATCGGGAGCCGCTCGCCGATCCCGTGCAGCGCTGCAAATTCCAGGCTGCCCGCAGCCGAGGCAAGCAGCAGAAATGCGGCCAGCAGCATCCCCGTGCCGGCGCGCGACATGAACAAGTAGAGCAACCCGCCTTGCCTCGCTTCGGCCGATTCATGATCGAACATGATCAAGAAGTACGCCGCGGCCGCGGTCAGTTCCCAGACGATCAGAAAAAATAAAACGTTCGAGGCCGTGAAGACCAGCGTGAGCGAAACCAGCAGCAGGTTGAAAAAGAAGCAGAACAATCCCGCGTTTTTGCGCCGCGCGAGATATCCGAACGAATAGATGGAGACTGAGGCGGCCAGAATCGACAAGGCCAAGTTGAAGTAAGCCGAAAGCGGATCGAGCCGGATCGAGCAGGTAAGGTAGGGGACGCCGGAAGGGAGCGCCCATTGCGGCGCCGCGCCGGCGGTCAGGGCGGTCAGTGAGGCGCCGATTTCGAGAAGCGCGGCGAGGAGAGTGAGGCTCAACAGCAGGCGCGGGAGCCAGGGTCGCGTGGTTTTCGAAGCGTGTCCCGCCAATCCACTCGTTAATCCGGCGGCCATCGCCACGCCGTAGGCGAGAAGTCCGGCGACGAACCATTCACGAGCAGCCATGGAGCCCTGCGCGCATCGATCACTAATGTATCATGATTTGCGAATATTCGAAAGATCGATGAACGCGGCCATGGCGGAGATCAAGCTCCTGTTCACGCGCGCGCAGCCCCGCGTTATGGGTTTGTGTGAACGGCGATTTTTACCCCCGGCATGACGATTTTTACCCCCGGCATGACTGCCGGGGCTTGCTCGGCCCGTGCCGCTCAACGACATTTTTACCCCCGGCATGACTGCCGGGGCTTGCACGACATCGTCAAGCCCCGCCAGTGAAGGGTGGATCGTGAGTTTCCGCGCAAACTCGTGAAGGCCGGGGGACGCTAGGCCTTGGATTTGAGTTCCGCCGCGGACATCGCATCCAGCTTGTGGATGCATTTCGCGAAGACTTCGATCTCGGAGTGCAGCCGCTTGGGACTCAACTTCTCGATGCATCCGTTGGCGGGACCGGCTAAAAGATAATTGGGCTGCGGAATGTAGCCGATGGTCGGGACTCCGGCGCGGGCGAGTCCAGCGCCCTCGCCCAGCCAACCGCCATGCACGGGATTCACGACGGCGGTTTTGCGATCGAGGCTCGATTCGAGCGCGTCCACCAAAGCCTTGCCGGTCAAGGGATGCTCGGTGATCGCGACCGCCCACTCGTTCTCACCGGTTGACTGGTAATGAAACGAGGCGTCGTCGCTCCACTCCATGCAGCCGAGGTGCTCGACGGTAAGTGCGGCAACCGACTTCTTAATAAGGTCGGGATACTTCTGGATAATGCCTCGCATGGAGGGAACCCACGGACCGGCGAAATGGCCGGTGGTCAACGGAAACACGATGGTCCGCTTCCGCTCGCTCTTGGGGATGCGGGAAAAATATTTCGCCAAGGCAAGAATCCCGAGGCCGCCGTTCTCTTCTGTCGCGTTCGGCCCATCGGTGTGGGTGTTGACGATGATGACTTCGTCCGCGGTTGAGCCCGGAAGGGTCGCGAGCAGAGTGTCGGTGGGCGTGTCGGGGAAGATGCCGGCTTCAAGGACGATGGTCGCCTTCGCGCCGCTCGCCGCCAGGGCCTTGAGTTGGGCGCCGGTCTCGCGCCCCACATAGAGTCCGGGGACGCCTTGCGGAGGACGCGAGAACGGCGTGTACTGGTCGGCGGCGTTTGCATCGGAGATGTCGGTCCACGCCAGGATCACGCCCACGGCGCCGGCCTTGGCGAATTCGGTCAAGTCGTTCACGGCGCCGCGTGCGGGTCTATATTCGGTTGGGAAACGAGCATCCGTGGGGTAAATGCCCCAGGGCTTGTACATTTCGCCGAACTTGCGCACGCCGGTTGCGAAATCGATGAGCGCGACCTTGCCGCTCAGGCCGCCCAGATCGAAAGCCGGACTGTGTCCGGCGTAGATCAGTTCGCCCGTCACGCCGGCACTCGGGGTTTGCCCGGAATAGGGGAAATAGGAAGTGACCGGAGCCTTAAAGCTCGCTCCGGAGGACGGCATTACGGTGATTTCCCAACGGCGCGCCTCCCAGCGGGGTAATTTGTAATGCTCGCGCGCGACATCGAGTCCGTATTCGGCCAGGTGCGTGGCGAGGAACTCGACGAACTCGGTATGAGCTTTATTGCCGGTGTACTTTGGACCGAGTTTGGCCATCCAGACCTGCCAATCCCACACCTCTTTTTGCGAAGGAAGAAGCTTCGGCCGATAGGCATCCAGGGTTGCGCCGGCCGCGATGGGCGAAAGCGCCTGTTTCGCGAGAACGCCGAAGGTCGAAGCCGCGATGGCCGATTGCATGAAACCGCGACGTGAGAACGACATTTTTCACCTCCTCGGAGCATTTCGATTCTACGCTACTGTGCGAGGCTCGCGCTGCCGATGAAAGGAGTGCGTGGACGCGTTGAAGATTCTTCTGGTCGCGATGGCCTGGCAAGGCGTAGCGACCTCCCAGCCGATGGCGAACTCGCCTCGATTCGTCGAAACCATCGTGCCAGCGCTGGCCTACAACGCGGCGTGCTCCTCTTCGGTATCGGTGCAAAATCTGGCGAGCCGCGATGTCTGGCTCCAGATCGAGGCGCATCGCTCCGACGGCGCATTGGTGGCGCTCGAGGGACACGAGGTAAACGAGTTTCTCCTGGCGGCCGGTGAATCCGGCGCCTACAAGCTGCGCCTCAAAGACGATCCCGGCGACGCGTGGGTGAAGATTCGCGAGCGCATTCCGTCGCCCGGCCTGTCGCCGGCCATCGCGATCAGCGGCATGACCGAATGCGTCGGCGCGAACGAACTTTCTACGGCGGATCGTGTGGTCGCGTATCCGCTGACGAACCCGAGGTTCTCGGAACCGGCGGAGAAATTTTCCGGCGAAGCGATCCTGCTGATCAACGCGTCCGAGCAACCCGCGCGAGCGTGGGCGTGTGAATCCCCGGTCGGATACTATTCAGTTCCCTCGACGACGGCCGCGCCCGCGCGATCCCATCCCCTGTGTTCCGCCGAGTTCGAAGTGCAGATCGCCCCGTTCGGAACGCGGCGCTTCCCGATTCGCGGCGCGCCGGACTCGTCTTTCCTGCTCGAAACGCGCGGCGATCATATTGTTCTGCAGATGCTCAAACCGGTGAAAAATTCCGTGCGGTTGTATGCCGTGGATTCGTCGATCAGCTTCGGCGAGGAAGCTCCGGGCTCCGTCGTGAAGCCCTGAATTTCCCGGCGGCGGAGTTTATTACAATGGCCGGAAGCCCATGCGCTCCATTTCACTGCTGCCGGTCACGTTACTGCTCGTCGGATTGCTGCCCGTCCCATTACTGTGGATCCCGGCGGGTCTCTTGCTCCCGCGCGCCGCGAGCGCACAGACCGCCGAGGAAAAGGACCCTATTCAGACGTTGGTCGAAAGGCTTGACCTTCAGCGCTACAAAGCGACCATTCGCGGACTGACCAAATTCGGCGACCGCCGGCAGGGGACGGATCGAAACCGCGCGGCGATCGATTGGATCGAAACGCAGCTTAAAAGCTACGGTTGCACCAACACGGAGCGCATCCACTACGAATATCAGCCGCCCGCCGCGCGCGGCGGCAGAGGAGCCGGCCGCGGCGGAAGAGGAGCTCCGGGCGGCGCGAGAATACGAGGCAATGTCGCTCCGGCGGGCGTCAATGACGATCCCGAGTTGCAGCATGACAGCCGGCTCCGCGAACTCAACTCGCAGCCCTCCACACCCGGCCCGCGGGAAGAGGTTTTTTGCACCAAGATCGGCACGACGCATCCGGAAGAGATGTACATCGTCGGCGCGCACATGGATGGTATCGGCTGGGGCGAAGCGGCCAACGATGACGGATCGGGCACGGCGCTGGTGATGGAAGTCGCGCGCGTGCTCAGCAGCTCCGATGTCACCACCGAACGATCCATCCGCTTCGCACTGTGGAATAACGAGGAGACGGGCTTGACCGGCGCCCGCGCTTACGTCGAGCAGCGCAAGGACCTGCAAGGCAAGGAGGATCCGCCGGGATCGGGGAAATATCCGGAGCCGAAATGGCTCGCCATGATTCAGCACGATATGATGATGTTCGATCATGGGATGCCGCGGAAAGACGGAACGGTGAGCGATCAGCAGAGGCCGGAAGCCGACGTGAATATCGAGTTCCAGTCGCAATCGAAGTTCGCGGGGCCCGCGGCCGAACTCGCCTGGGCGTTCCTGGCCGCGAACGAAAAATATGCGACAGACTATCCGGCGGTGGTGGGGAATCACATGACCAACACGGACTCGGGGGCGTTTCAGGATTTGGTCGCTTCGATCAGCTTGCGCGAGCTGGAGCGCGGCTCGCAGATCGGCGCAGGCTGGGACCCGTCGCACCATCAACCGACCGACGTCTATTCTCATTTTTCCGATGGCGATTTCCGGCTGGGATTGAACGCGACGCATTCGACTTTGGGAGCGGTCGCGCACCTGGCGGGCGCGAAGCTGAAATAATGGCTATCGACGTGTACATGTTCGCAAAGCGGGTGAGATGATTTCCTGGGGAGGACAGTCATGCTTGCAACGGGCATTATTGAGGCGATCGAGCGGCGGCGAGCTCAATACCGGGACCGATGCCGCGCGGCAGCCTCGAGCGAAGCAGACCGCATCAATTTGCGGATCACCGAAGAATATGATTCGCTTATGAACGAAATTCATGCCCTCTGCGCGGCGAAAGGGAGGGTGCGGCCTCCCGCCCCGATTTTCCAGGAGGACCCAAGCGAAGAGTGGATCCTCGGGGACCAGGGGCAATGGGGCGGATAGCAGCCCGAAGCAGCTTCGCACTTGCCCCTAAAAAAATTGCGCCAAAATACGCACCAGTGCGTTAAACAACGACGCTAGTTTTGTCAAAAATAGGCCCTTTGGCCAGGTTCCGCTGTGCTGAAGCCCGTTGTGACAACCCATTGCCTTGCCGCGTATTGGCACGAGATTTGCATTCTTATCTGAAGCCGGCGCTGGGCGTTTAAGCCGGGCCTGAGGAGGTGGGATGCAGCCTGTCACTATGGAACCGGAGACCCTCCGGCCGGCGCAAACCGTCGAACAGCATATCATCGAGATCGTCAGCGATTCCGGCGAAGGGGCGCAAAGCTGTGCGCAATTGTTCGCCGACCTGTGCGCCCGCAACGGAAACGGCGTCTGGACGGTGGAGATCATTCCCGCCGAGATCGAGCCTCCCAGACGATCCCGCGCCGGAGCCAGTGGGAATCGAATCCGGCTGGGGTCGGGGCCGGTCACGAATGCGGGCGACTTCGCCGACGTGGTGGTCGCCTTCAACGAACAAGTGTTGTACAGCCGCATCAACGCCGAGGCTCTTCATCCCGGAACGCTGGTGTTCGTGGACCGATCCTGGGCCGACCATCCCGACGAGGAGATCGTACAGCAGTATCGCGAAGCGATCGGAGACTTCCGCGCGCGCGGCTACCGGGTGATCGAGCTGCCTCTGGAAGAGGAATGCCTCAAGCTCGCCGAGGACGCCCGCAAAGGGAAAAACATGTGGGTGCTGGGGATGCTGTGCGCGATGTACGATCTCGAGCCTCGCCCGGTGCTCGAGAAAATCGCGGCGCGCTTCGCCAAAAAAGGCAGCGAGGCGGTTCAAAAGAACGCCGATCTGTTCACGGCGGGCTGCCAATGGGCGCTCTCCAACCTCGACCAGCGTTTCCACGTCGCCGCGCAAACCATAACCAGGCCGATGGTGGTGATGAACGGCAATCAGGCGCTGGCGCTGGGCATCATGGCCGCGGGCATCGAGATGTGCTCGATGTACCCGATCACGCCGGCTACTTCGGCGTCCCATTTTCTGGCCGCGGCGTTCGAGGAAACCGGAGGATTCGTGCATCAGGCCGAGGACGAAATCGCCGCGATCGGATTCGCTATAGGATGCTCCTACGCGGGCAAGACGGCGGTCACCATCACTTCCGGTCCCGGCTTCGCTTTGAAGACGGAATTCCTCGGGCTTGCCGTGATGGCCGAGGTTCCGCTGGTGGTCGTGGTGGTCCAGCGAGGCGGTCCCTCGACCGGATTGCCGACCAAGATCGAGCAGGGCGATCTTCTGGCCGCGTTGCACGCTTCGCCCGGCGACAGTCCGAAGATCGTTCTCGCTCCCGCCACCATCGAGGAGTGCTTCCATTTCATGGTGACCGCGCGCAAACTCGCGGAGGATTTTCGCGGGCCGGTGGTGGTGTTGTCCGACGCCAACCTGGCGACCGGGCAGCAGCCCTTCGCCCGGCCGGAAGCGAACGCCGCGTGGCTTGCGCCGGCCGTCGACCAATCGCCGTGGGACCCGCCGGCGCTGGCCTTCGGCTGGGATCCGAAGACGGGTCTGTCGCGCCGTCCGATTCCGGGCCAGCGCGGCGGCGAATACGTGTTGACAGGCCTGGCGCACGACGAGCAGAGTCACGTCGCCTACGAATCGGCCATCAATCAGCGCGCGATGCAGATGCGCAGCCGCAAGCTGGCCGTTTTGCAGAGCGCGCTCCAGCCCCCCAAAATTCACGGCGATCCGGAAGGCGACCTGCTGGTGGTGGGATGGGGTTCCACGCTCGGAGCGATCGAGGAAGCGGTCGACCGGCTGCGGCGCGAAGGGCTTCGCGTATCGTCTATACACCTGCGGTTTCTTTCGCCGCTTGAACCCGGCCTGAAAGCTATCTTCTCGCGATTCCGGCGCGTAATGACGGTCGAGGTCAATTACAGTGACGACCCCGGCGATCCGTATATCAACGCGGAATCGCGGCGTTATTCTCAACTGGCGCAGTTGCTGCGCGCCGCCACGCTCGTCGATGTCGACTGCTGGTCGCGTGTGCCGGGCAATCCGATTCCGCCGGGCGTGATCGAGCGGGAGTTGCGCGCACGGCTGGCCGCTTCACGGGAGATTTCATGCAAGGTCTGAAAAAGGAATGGGAAATCGAGGCGCCGGAACGCGCCTGCGTCCTCGAGGATTATCAGGGAGCGCGGCCGCGCTGGTGCCCGGGCTGCGGCGATCACGTGATTCTCAACGCCGTGCAGCGCGTGGCTCGCGACCACCAACTGCCTCCGGAAAAAACGGTGGTCGTGAGCGGCATCGGCTGTTCCAGCCGCTTCCCACATTACATGAAGACCTATGGTTTTCACGGCCTGCATGGCCGGGCCTTCCCGGTCGCCTGCGGCGTGCGCAGCCGCCGGCCGGACCTCAACGTATTCATGATCACCGGCGACGGCGACTGTTGCGCCATCGGCGCGGGCCATTGGATTCACGCCATCCGCTACAACATGAATCTGGTCGTTCTGCTGCTCGATAACAACATCTACGGGCTGACCAAGAATCAGACGTCGCCGACCACGCGGTTGGGCGAGCATACCAACACGCACCCTCGCGGCACCTTCTTGCCGCCCCTGAATCCGCTGACCGTGACGCTCGGCATCACCAACGCCTCATTCGTGGCGCAGACCATCGACTGGAATTTGACGCATCTGTACAGCACCATTCGCGCCGCGCACCAGCACCAGGGCACTTCGTTCGTGCGGGTCCTCCAGCGTTGTCCGCATTTCACTTCGCACGTTTTCGATGAAGCCATCGAAGATCCCGGCCATGTGCTGCTGATGCGGCACGATCAGGGAATTTCGCTCGAGCCGGAAGCCGCCGCGAAGTTTCCGAATCAGGTCCGGCACGATCCGGGCGATCTGGACGAGGCGAGACGCCTCGCCGGACGCGAAGACGTGTACCCGATCGGCTTGTTTTATCAGAAAAAAGACGCCATCCGTTATGACGAGATCACCTCGCGTGGAATCGAGAAAACGCGCGTGGAAAAACTGGCGGCCGTGGAAGCAGCCATCGGGCGGTTTGCCATTTAGGGGGAGCCGATGCCGCAAGGCACAACGCAAGAAGCGGGAATTTCGCGCGAACAGTTGCGAACATTTCATCTGGCCGGACGTGAGCTCGACGAGTATCAGCCCAAGGCGGGGCTGCGCGCGGGAATCCTGGGCGAGTTGACGCTGCCCGCCCTCGAATCGGCCTACCCGGTGTGGGTCGCGCCGGGACAGGCGCCCAGATCCCTGGCGGACGTCTTGGGAGAATCGCCGTATACCGCCGCCGCGGTCGCCTCGTTTCGCGCGGCCATCGGGGACCGGGTTCTGGTGGCGCTCCACGAGATCAAAGACGCGGTGATCCGGCCGGCCGGATTGCCCGATGAGCTGGCCAGGCGCATTCCGGCGACCGGATGGTTGGTTTCCTTCAGCGCCCAGACGCTGCCGCTGTTATATGGCGCCGCGCTTGCCGCCGCTCGCCAACGGCCGCGCGCCCAATTCTTCGAGCAACTGAAGCAGTGCGTCGCGCGCCTCCAGGATCTGCTCGCGAGCGATGACGCGCACCCCCGGGAATCGCCGTCTTCCCAGGACATTTCGGCCGCGCTCGGGACCGAAGGACGGGAATTTTTCAAACCCGACGTGCTCGAACACGCCTTCCGCCGTTCCGGCCCGCCGGCGCGCCGGATGGATGCGGAGCGTAGGGCGCGATGCGAAGCGACGCTGAAGACGCTCGAAGACGCCGTGCACGATCACCAGCAGCAGCCGGTCTTCTGGCTGTTTCATTTCGATGCGGCATCCGGCCCGGCGCCGTCTGGTGTCGAGACCTTCGGCGGCCGATGCCGCCAGAGCGCGGACCCTTGCGGCGCCGCCCTGGAATTTTGCGATCAGCAATTGAGATGGCTCGTCGGCGTGCTGCGGGCCATGCGCATCGCGCGGCTCGAAGCGGAATCGTCGTTCGACCCGACTCTGCATGCCCCCATGCTCGGCCGCTTCGACTGGCAGACCGCGGATGCGCGGGAACTGGATGCCCTTCCGGCGGTGGTGGTGATGGAGCCCGCCGGCCGTCTGGCGAAGACGTCGCTTGCTTCCTTCGCCCGCCTGTTGCGATCGGGCCGGCCGGTGCAGATTCTGGTTCCTTCGCCCGGCTTGTATGTCGAAGACCTCAGCGGCGTCGTTCCCGATTTCGCATATTTGGCGGTAGCGCACCGGGAAGCGTTCGTCGTGCAGTCCTCTGTGGCTCACTTTGCGCATCTGGCGGAGGGCCTCGCCGGCATGACTCGCACGCTGCGTCCGGCGGTGGCCGTGGTTTGCGTTCCCGAGAATCATCAACGCCAGGCAGACCAGTGGCTCGAGATCTCACTTTGTTCGTTCTCACGGGCATTTCCGCTATATCTCTACGATCCGGACCGGGGAAGCCGATGGCCGGAGCGCTTTCAGTTGTGGGAACCCGGTCCCGCGTTCGCCGGATTGACGGCAGCGCACGCCGCGGCTTTGTCGGAAAAATTTAGAAGCCACTTCCGCGTGATTCCCGCCTCTCAATGGGATGACGAGCAGATGGAACTGGGCGAGTATCTCTCCCGCTACCAATCCGCGGCGCCTCTCGCCATCCCGTATCTTTGGGTGATCGATGAGAGCGGCGAACGGCTGCGTGCGGCTGTCACCCGGGAACTGGTTAACCTGTGCCGCGATCGCGCCCACGCATGGGAGATTTTCGCGGAACTCGCCGGCGCTCGCCCCGAGCAGAAAGCGCCGGAAGCCGTTCGAGCGGAACTCGAACAGGCGCGGCGGGAGGGCGCCATGGACGCGATTCATCGCACCCTCGCCATGCTGGACCAGTTTCGTAAGTAGCGTAAGGAGCATTTCGGAAGTTCAGGCCTGCGCCGGAACTTCCGCGCTTGGGGTGGAGGCGAATTACTGCGTAATGCGCAGCAATGATCCGGCGATCTCGGAAAACGCGACCGAGAGCTGCTCGGTGCTCGACGCTGCAATGTAGGCGCCCGAAGGCGGACCCGACACGTAGTTCGGATTTGCCGTGTAGGTTATCGTGAACGGATACGTCGTAGCCGTGTAGATGCACGACGGGACCTGGAGATTGACCTGGTTCGAAAGGTACTGGAGGAAGTACGGATCCACCGGGTCTCCGCCGTTGCCCTGGAGATACAGCGCGTCGATGGTGACCGTGTATTTGTTCCCGGGATTCGAGTAGTTGCTGGGATTCGTGCCGGCCGACGCGTTCGACTGGATTGCTTTCGCTTCGTTGTACGCGGTATTCATGCTCACAATGCCGATCGTGTTGGGCATGTCGGGACGGAATTGTCCCTGGTACGCTGTCGGGTTGTAAGATCCGCTCGACGGGAAGTAATTGCTGGGGGTGCCACCCGACGGGATCGCAGTGTTTGCGCCCGTGCTGCTGTAACTGGTCCACAGACCGGTGAGGTTCTTGGTGGCGCTGTTGCCCGGCGTGATCGGCGTGCCGGAGGGAGCGGTATGCGAGTTGACCTGCTCGATGATGCCGTTCCACAATCCGGACGTGCTGTTTCCGAACCGGTCCGTTGTGGGGATGTAGCCAATGGTCCCTTGTACCGCGCCCGCAGCCGTGTAGCTTGAATACCACGAGCCTCCGGAACAGCCGGCCGGCAAAGACGGCGATGGGTCGCCGCTGCCGAGGTTGCCGATGTAGGGATAGTTCGTCGAGAAGGCCTGCAACAGGTACATTGTTCCGCCGGTGACCGAGTATCCGGAGGCCTGCGTCATTGCGCCTTGGATGACCGTCCCGGAGGTCACGCAGGTGGACATGTCACACAAGCTTTGTCCGCTGGTGTCCCCACAGCTGGTCGTGTTGGCGGAGGCGGTCGGCGTGGTGGTTGACGACAGATTGGTGTTATTGGCCACTCCCGGCGACATCCGGAAATCGTTATGAGTGCCGACCGCGGCCGAAGTGCGGAGCGGGAAGGACGAAGAATTGACGGCATTGGCGACACCGTCGGTGAAAATGACGATGTGGTTCAGCGCCTGCGGCTCATTGATGTAGTTGAGCACCGAAGCGGCCATCGCCAGCGCGCCAACGGTATTGGTGTTGGATTGGCACTGAATATTGGCGATCGATTGCTCCACGCCGGAGGCACCGGATTCCTTGAAATTGTTGGACGGAGGGTAATCCAGGCTCACCGTGCCATCGAAGGAGATCTCGGCCAGCGTGTCGAACGGACTGAAATTCTGGGTGAACTGGTAGGCGTTATAGACCATGGCTTCGCAGGAGGTCGCGGTTGCGTAGTTGATGCTCGCCGGCATGGTGCCCACGGCGCTTTGCCGCGTGCCCATCGATGAGGATTTATCGAGGAGCAGCACGATCGCCAGATTCGGCCGCGTCGCCTGGCCGAGACCGGTAACCGCAAGCGAGCTGACGCCGATCCACCGCATGAAGTAGGTCGGGGAATTCACCGTCGCCGTCACCGTGATCACCAGTGTGCCGGCCGAATTGGGATTGAAGGTGGCGCAGACCGGCGAGGTGCAGGTTTCGTAGCCTCCCGTAGGCGTGTTGGCGCAGGCGGATTCGCCCGAGGCCCCACAGGCGGTTATGGCCTGGTAACTGGTGTTGAGGTAGCCGGACGGAAAGTTCCCGGTAAAGAAGTTCATGGCCGACGTGGTTGCGTTGGCCGCCGCAGCGCTTTGCGTGGTGCCCGAAATGAGTCCCCGGCCGGCAGCGAGCGCGGCCGAGTCGAGCGCCGCACCCACTCTGGTCCTCACCATGAAGGCGACGCCTCCGTCGATCGCCAGACCCACCAGCGGGATCAGGAACAGGAGCGTAAGCGCCGTGACTTCGACGGCCATGCCGCGTTCGCGGCGTGCGCGTTGTGCCGTGTGCTTTAGCATAAGTTCCTCTTCAAACCTCCTTCATCTGTTGTGAAAATTTAAGAAAAATTCCGCATATAAAGACTGTTGGCCGTGACGATATTGAAGATGCTCATTCCGCTCATGTTCACGAACAATTCCGTGACGAGAGTAAATTGGTCCGCCCCGACCGAGCTTTGAATGCTGGTCGGCAACGGCGATGAGATGACGTCTCCGGCGTCCTCACAGATCTGATAGGCGGTCAGGTTGCCACCCGTACCGGGCGTGTCCGACGGAGTGCCGTATAGGCTGGTTCCCTGGCTCGTGTTGCCGATCACGATGCGCCGCGCAATCACATAACTGCCGAGATTCGGACAGGTCTTCGTCGTCCCGTCAAAAGCCGTCCCGATTCCGGTGCTGCACTCGATCGGGCCGACATTATAAATCTTGCTCAAGATGACCACTCCGTTGCCGTTCGGGTTGGGGTCATAGGTCCCGTCCGTCTTCGCCAGCCCCAGGCTCGGAGCGACGCGCATCAGCATGGCCTGCGTCGTGGTCAGCGACAA
Source organism: Bryobacteraceae bacterium (assembly GCA_035319685.1). GTDB lineage: Bacteria > Acidobacteriota > Terriglobia > Bryobacterales > Bryobacteraceae > Palsa-187. The sequence continues at coordinate 19,488 of DATHCE010000183.1, forward strand.
GTCCACGCTGTCGGTGGGCGCCACCACGTCGTCCACCTGCAGAATATTCGCTTCGCGGACCAGTTGCGAGGCTTGCAGCGAGCGGATCAGCGCCATGCCGACATCGAACGAACCCGCGAGCAAGAACACCAGCAGCCATATCACCACCGCGAACTCGAGCAGCATGTTTCCGCTTTGCCGTCCGGCTCTGCGCCTTGCGCTGTTCACGGCCCGTTTTCGTGTTTGCCTTTGCATCCTCAGATTCCCCCTGCCCGACGGATTCGTTTTCCCGGTTTCCCTTCTTCTCTCCCTTACGGCGCAGGCGGCACGCTCATAGTCCCCGGAAGACCCTGTAGGATGTCCGCGGCGTCCGCGCCCAAAGTTATCGATTTGCCGGGCATAATGGTCGGAACCGGCGCCATCCAGTTCCACGGAAAACCGGACACCCGAACCTCGACGATATCGCCCGGTTGATTGTCGTATTCCACTGTCGAGGTGTTGCCATTGCTGTCGGTCCAACTGTAATTGCAATTGGTCGCGCAGGTCGCCGGAGTGGTCAGATCGTTCGGAAAGTAATAATTGACCTGGACGTAGCCGTTGGCAGCGTCGTTGGTCGCGTTAATAAAGCCGAACGTTTCCGAGTACACTACCGCCTTGGCGGCCTGGGTTTGCGTCTGATAGGGGGTGCCGTTGTATGTCAGGTTGTACGTCGTCGTGAAACGGGCCGCATCCTCCACCGCTTCCTGGAACGCTCCGGTGATAAACAGCGCCATCGAGAAATCCGCGATGCCCAAGATAATCGCGAAAAACGGCAGGAACATGAGCGACCCTTCGAGCACGGCGCTGCCGCTTTGCGCCCGCCGGCGTCTGACTGGTGCCTTCGCTTTCATTCCGAGCCTCCTGTCTGCTTCCGCAGCTTCACCAATTCGCGCTGAACCTCGGTCGGCGACTTCAGCGCAGCCACCACGTTCCGGTTGCGGTCCAAAATGAAATACCTGGTTTGCTTCGACTCCGGATAGCGCGCCGCGATGGCTCCGTTGTCGAGAATCTGCGGCCAAATCACTTCTCCATCGTTGAGCACCTTGCGAACCTGCGCCGCGCTCGCGCCGGACACCACCCCCACCAGGCCCACGCCTTTGCCGCGGTACAGCTCGTAAACACCCTCCATCGCATCCGCCTCGCGAATCGACCTCTTGTCGCCCGCCGACCAGAAATACAGCACCACCATCGGCTGTTTCAAACTACCCACGCTCACGCGGTGCCGCCCGTCTGGAGAGGTTCCGCTCAGCTCGGCGAAGCTCGTGGGAGCCTCCGGCGCAGGGTCATTTGGTTTCGTCTCGGCTGCCGCTGCGGGCGCGGGCGGAGGCGCCGGCGGATCAGGTATCGCCGGGATGTGGCTCCGAGCCTCGCGCTCAAATGCCGCTACGTCGGGATGCCCCGCCCCGAGCATGTATCCCGCGACCTGTTTTCCGTTCACCGTGGCCGACACTGCATAGCACGTCTGCGTATCGCCGCCCAGTCCGTAGCGCACTTGGACATGGTCCGTCCCCGGAACGGTCGCCACCACGTCTGCCGGGTTTGAGCAATCGGCGAGCAGGGGAATGCCCTCGCGAACTTGCGCACTCGCGCCTGCAGCGGCGATTGCCACGATGAGCCACATTCCGGCCATGTCAGCTCTACCATCGGCATCCGGGCTGTAATCTTTACGACGTAGGTAATTATTGAAGCGGCATAGGTGTTCGTTCTATCTCCTCGCCTTTGAGTCGGTTACACCCTGGCGTAAACCGCGGCGCGAATGGGCTATGACGTCGTTAAGACCCTAGGGTCCGCCACGCCATGATCCAGTCCATTTCAATCGCGCAGAGCATCGCCCAAAAGGCTTCAGAATCAAATCGATGCCGTCGGCTGGCCGCTCCCGCGGGTCGTGGAGAAGCCTTCTCCGCGCGATGGCTTTAGATCGAAATGGTCTGTGCCGGGGCGCCTGAGGCTAACTCCTCCATGGAGAGATGCGATTCTAGTCTTGACGCAAAGCGTTCACCGGGTCTACTCGCGATGCGCGGCGCGCCGGCAGATAGCTTGCAATCAGAGCTGCCGCTGCCAGGAGCGAAACCGTCAGGGCGATGGTGGATGGCTCGGCCGATCCCACGCCCTCGATGAGGCGGGTCAAGACGAGCCCGGCGCCCATCGCTCCGGCAACGCCCAAGGCAACACCCGCGAAAATCATCGCCAGGCTCTGCTGAAGCACGAGAAAGACAACCTCGCCGGCGCTTGCTCCGAGAGCCATTCTTACGCCGATTTCCGGGACGCGCTGGCTGGTCAGATAAGCGAGCACGCCATAGATCCCCGTCGATGCCAGCACAAGGGCCAACCCGGCGAATACGCCGAACAGCAGCAGCAGGAAGCGCTGCCGTGCCACGGAATTGCTCGAGAGCTGCTCCATTGTCCGAACCTGATAGAGAACCTGATCATTAGTGGCGCCCCGCACTTCACGGCGTAATCTTTCGAGCGCCGCGCGCGGATCGCCGTCCGTTCGCACGGCGATCGACATCAGTTCCGACCAGCGCCGTAGGTTCGAATCCGGCACCTGCGCGAACGGATAATAAAGCTGAGCGCGCACGCGTGCGTGGTCGTCTCCGGCGAGTCCCCATTGGCGCACGTGGCCGGCCACTCCGACCACCGTCGCGGGGGCAGGCGCGCGGCCGAGTGCGATGCGCAGCCACACGTGCTTGCCGATCGGGTCCTCGCCCGGGAATGCCTGCTGCGCCATCACCTCGTCGATCACTGCGACGGATTCGCCACCCAGCCGATCCTCATCGGTGAGGAACCGGCCTTCGAGCAGCGGAATTCTCGTCACCTTCAGGTAGTCCGGCGAGGCGCTGTTGGCCAACACCAGTGGCGCCCGGTTGTCTGGTGGAATCGCGGCCGTCGTCGAGTAGGGGATCTGGTTGCTGCCTTCGCGCATGGGAACGGTGTCGATGGTTGCGATCGCCTCCACTCCGGGAACCCGGCGTGCGCGATCGAGGATGTCCTGCCAGGCCGCGCGCGTGCGGCCCGGGTCGGCGAGCGTCGCGGGAGAAAGCGCCACGCGTGCAATCAGGACATTTCGAATGTCTAAGCCGGGATTCAGCGAGCTGAGCCGCAGCATCGTCCGTCCAAGCATTCCGGCCGACACCAGCAGCACCGCCGCGATCGCGATCTCGCCGGCCACGAAGGCCCCCTGCATGCGGCGCGAACTTCCCGTGATCGTCCGCGCGCCGGAGCGGAGAGCGCGCTCGAGATCGCGGACACGGGTCCGAACAGAGGGCGCCAGACCGAATAAAAAACTACTCGCCAGTGAAACGCACAGCGTGAACAGAAGCACCCGCCCATCGAGACGCACTTCTTCCGAGCGCGGCAGATTGCCCGGCCAAAAGGCGACAAACGGCCGGTTGCCTGCCACGGCGAGCAGAATTCCCAGCGCGCCTCCGCTCAGTCCGAGCACCGCGCTCTCGGTGAGCGATTGACGGACCAGCCGGCCTTGGCTCGCTCCGAGCGCGGCGCGCATCGCCAGTTCGCGCTCGCGCGAAACGGTGCGGGCGAGAAGCAGGCTCGCGATGTTTGCGCACGCGATCAGCAACACCAGGCCTACCGCGGCCAGAAGAAGCCACAGCGTCGATCGCACGTCCCCCACATCCGGGCGTAGCGGCTCCGCGATAAAGGTGCGGCCCTGATTCGACTTCGGAAATTCCGCTTCGAGTTGGCGGCCGATCACCGCCAGCTCGCGGTTTGCCTGAGCCACAGTCGCGCCGGGCAGGAGCCGCGCCCATGCGGCCGTGCCATGCGCTTCGCGATTCGTCTGGAGCGGCGAAGTGTCCTGGCCGAGTGGAGTGAAAACGTCAATTTCCTCATCATCCAGCCGGAAATTCGGAGCCGTGATCCCTGTCACCGTGCGCGGCTGCCCGTCATAAACGATCGTCATCCCGATCGCCGCCGGATTTCCTCCAAAGCGCCGCTGCCACAAATCGTGGCTGATGATGGCTACAGGGGCGCCGCCGGGCCGGTCCTCCTCCGGCAGAAACGCCCGTCCGCGAAACAAATGTACGCCGAGCACGGAGAAAAGTTCGGAAGAGATCTCGTAGGCTTCGGTGTACTCGGCGTCCCCGGGCGCGCTGAGGATGCCTCCGCCGTAGTGAAACGCCGCCATGTCGAGCGATCGGGCCTCACGCTTGCAGTCGAGATAATTCGGATAGGTCAGCGCCCATCGATTGCCCCGCTGCGTGCTCCAGTTGGTCTGCTCCCAGACTTGCATCAAGCTCTCCGGATGAAAATAAGGCAGCGGCTTCAACACCACCGAGTTGATGACGGTGAACATCACCGTGGTCGCTCCGGTTCCCAGCGCGAGCGTCAACAAAGAGACGGCCGCGAAGCCCGGGCGCTGGCGGAGTCCGCGGAGCGCGTAGCGGGCGTCCCCGAAGAAATCTGCCAGCCAGCGCGTGCCGCGGGCGTCGCGGCATTGCTCTTTCACCTGCTCCGGACCACCCAGCGCCAGGCGCGCGAGCCGTCGCGCTCCTTCGGCATCGTGGCCCTGCGCCATCAGCTCGGCGACGTGTTGATCCAAGTGGAAGCGCAGCTCATTTTCAAGCTGTTCTTCGATTCGCTTCCGGCGCACCAGGCGCTCAAACCAGTTCATTCCGCGCCTTCGCCGGACATTGCTAGAATCAGGCCCACCGCTTCCGCCAGGCGCAGCCAGCTCGCCGTCTCCGTTTCGAGCTGCTTTCGTCCTTTGCGAGTCAGGCGATAGAATTTGGCTTCCCGGCCGGTTTCGGTTTCCTTCCAGTCGGCAGCCAGAACTCCGCGGTTCTCCAGGCGATGCAAAGCCGGATACAGCGAGCCTTGCGGAACCTGGACCGCGTCACCGGTCACCTGTTGCAGCCTTTGCGCGATCGCGTAGCCGTGGACCGGGCCGAGAGCTGCGACTTTCAGAATCAGCAAGTCCAGTGTGCCTTGCGGAAGATTCGGCTTCGGCGGCATCGGCTATACCTCCGGCTTCTGCATATCGGAGCATATCACACGCGGACGGGTAGTGCGCTGTTACACAAAACCGCTGACCACCTGCGGACGGCCGCAGCTAGGTGGTGAGGTAAGTGTTATCTGACTACCCGCCGCTAGGCCTGTATGAGATGCTTCCCGCGGTCTAAGACCTCACGGATTTTCTGCACCAGGGCTTCCGGACCGAAGGGCTTGAGAATCAAATCGGTTCCGTCGACCGGCCGTTCCCGTCGCAGGATTTCGTCGGCGTGAGCGGTCATAAACAGCACCCGGGTATCCGGCCGCCGCGCGGTGAGCTTTTCCGCCAGCTCGCGGCCGCCCATCCGGGGCATGGCCATGTCCGTGACCAGAATGTGAATCGGCCCGCGGTAATGCTGAGCGAGAGTCAAAGCTTCGTCTCCGCTTGAAGCCTCCAGGACGTGATACTTCGAGGCCGCCACGACTTCCGTCACCAGCTTGCGCACATTGTCCTGATCTTCCACCACCAGAACGGTCTCCGAACCGGCGCTGTCGACGGGTGAAGTCTGCTCCGCGGCGCTGGGCGCAACGCTCCCAACCGCCCGGGGCAGGTAGATGGTAAAGGTGCTGCCGCAATCCACTTCGCTGTCGACTTCGATCCAGCCATGGCCCTGTTTCACGATGCCGTAGGCCGTCGACAATCCCAGTCCCGTTCCGTGACCCTCGGGCTTGGTGGTGAAGAACGGCTCGAAGATCAGCCGCTTCGTGTTTTCTTCCATTCCCGTGCCGGTGTCGGACGCCTCCAGAACCACGTAGGAACCGGGATCCGCATCGCCGTTCCGTGCGCAGTGGGAAGCGTTGATCTCCGCGTGACGAGTCGTGAGGCGGAACACGCCCCCGTCCGGCATGGCGTCCCGCGCATTCACGGCAAGATTCATGATCACTTGCTTCATCTGCGAGGAATCCGCCATTACCGTCGCCGCCAAGGGATCCGGGTTGACCACCAGCTCGATGCTTGCGCCGAGCAAAGGACCCAGCATCGGCGCGGTGGCGGCAATCACCGCATTCAGGTCGATAATCTTCGGCTCGATGACCTGGCGTCTGCTGAAGGCCAGAAGTTGCTCGGTAAGGCGCGCCGCCGTGGCGCCCGCTTTCCGGATCTGGTCAATCGGGCGGCGCAGGGGATGCCCCTCGTCGAGCCGCTGCAGCGCGAGGTCGCTATAGCCGTTGATCACGGTGAGCAGGTTGTTGAAATCGTGCGCCACTCCCCCCGCCAGACGGCCGACGCTTTCGAGCTTTTGCGCTTGCAGGAGCTCCTCCTGCAATTGCTTGCGTTCGGTGATGTCCGTATGCGTGCCGACGATCCGTGTGGGTGCGCCCTGCGCGTCTCTGGCGACCACCTTTGCCCGCCACGACACCCAAATGTATTGACCGGTTTTGCGGCGCATCCGAACGTCGGCCGAGCAAACACCCTGGCCGGGCTGCTTCACCGCGCTCAGCGCGGCGAGCATGGTCGAAACATCTTCCGGATGCACCAGAGCCCGCCAGGATTCGAAGTCCGCAGGCAACTCGCCCGGCTGGTATCCGAGCATCTCTTCGTAGCGCGGACTTAGATGGCCGCTTCCGGTTGCCAGGTCGCGATCCCAATACCCTTCGCTGGTGGCGTCGAGGATCAGTTCCAGACGCTCTTCACTGATCCGAAGCTCGGTTTCGGCCTGCCGCCGCTGCCGATCCTGCTCGAGAACATCCAGAGCGTAAGACACGCTGGCCGCCATTTCTTCCGCCAGTCCCACTTCTTCCTCGTTGAAAAACCCGGCCTCCGCCGAATACAATCCCAATTGACCGATGATCTGCCCGCCGCGCCGCAACGGCAGCGAGATGGACGAGCGGAGGCCGAAACGGGCCGCGGCGTCCCTCCATGCGGCCATCGCCGGGTCGCACGAAATATCGTCGGATAGGACCGCGCGCCCTTCGCGGATCGACCGGCCCGCGGGGCCGTCACCATAAGTTCCATCCGCGGCTGTCATGGGCGCGTCTTGCAAGTAATCGACGGCTTCCCCGGCGCCGGCGACCTTTTTGATTCGTTTCGTCTCCGGCTCAACCATGCCGATCGCGGCGAGCCGGAATCCGCCGTGGTTCACGGCAATCGTGCAGACGGCCGCGAACAGATCCGCATCCGTTTGCGAGTGGATGATGGCCAGACCAAGGCGGCTGAGGAGCAGGTACAGGCGGTTCAGCCGCTGGATCTGTTCTTCCGCCCGCTTCCGCTCGGTGATGTCGCGGACAATGCTTTGCACGAACTTTCGACCCTCCACTTCGATCAGCCGGACACTGATTTCCGTGGAAAAGGTCGTGCCGTCCTTGCGCTGGTTTAT
>DATHCE010000184.1:0-13715 GCA_035319685.1 Bryobacteraceae bacterium
CAAGCGGCCTGTAACGGCAGTCTCAACAGCCGACGATCCTGCAATAGTCTCCGTCATCCATGAAACTGGTCTAAGCGAGGGCCGTGAACACTGTCCGCTCGGTAAGATTCGGTGCGGATCGGCCTTGAGTACCGCGCACTCGCCGTCGTGAACAACAATCGCGTTCTGAATATGACCGTTTGGCCGGATTGCTCGCGCTAGTTCGATGGTTCCGCGACCATTGCAGGAGCGTCGCCGATTTTGAATTTCGTGCCCGGATCGGCGAATTGGGTGCGCACATAAGCCAGAGCGATGGTTTTGCCTAACGCGGGGGAAAAAGCGGCGCTGGCGATTTCGGCTTCTTCGGTTTTTGCGCCGGCTGCAGGAGGATTTTGCGTGTCGATTTCCAAGCGACGCAAGATGCGGTGGAGTTTCGCCTGGCTGCGGACTCGCTCCACAATTTCCTGGCCCAGATAGCATCCTTTGTTGAAATTCACGGCGTGCAATTGGCCGGTTTCCTGCACCAGATTCTTTTCCGATATTTCGTCGCCGTAACGCGGGCGGCCGTGTTCCAGGCGGACGATGCGCGCGTCTTCTGGCGTCGCGGCGACGGCGCCCGCGGATTCGAGGCGCTCGACCATTTCCCGCTTCGATTCGACGGGCAGGAAGAGAAAAAATCCAGGGGAACTCGTCGAGCTAATGCGCGCGACGGCGATCGCGTCCCATTCGACGTGATCAAAGGGCGCTTCGGGAATCGGCGCGAGCTTTTCGAGCACGGCACCGGATTCCGGACCCTCCAGCGCGATGGTGGCGACGCGATCGGTTTCGTCGTCGAGCGCGACATCGTCGGCGATGATGTAGCGATCCAGATGCTCGAAGAGCTTGACGCGAAGCTCGGGCCCGGTATCGAGCAAAAAATGGTCTGCGAAACAAAGGATATGCGCGTCGGCCAAAATGCGGCCTTGGGCGTTCAGAAAAAAAGCGTAACAGCCTTGGCCGGGCTTCAACCGTTCGACATGATTGGTGGACATGGCGTGCAGAAGGCGCGCGCGATCGTCGCCGGTAACACGGATTTTGGCGCGCGCCGACAGATCGAGCCATGCCGCGCCATCGCGCAGCGCCGCATATCCTGGCTTCATTTCAGTCACTTGAGCGAGATGTACCTTAAATAAGACGAGATCGCGACGATCAGGGCGCCGGAAATCACCACGCCCGTTAGCGCCCGCTCCTTGCCTTTGCGATAGAGCACCGCTGCCGCAAATACGTGCAGGGCGAGCAGAACCTTGATGCCGAACATCATCTGATAGGTTGCCGGATACAACGGCTTGGTCAGGAACTGGTAAAGCCCGGAGATCAGGATCGTGACGATGACCGTATAGATGACCGGCTTGAATCGCAGCGACATTTCGCCGGCCGCGAAGCGCGCATAATAAATGCCGCCAAGCAATACGATGACGGAGGCGATATGCACAAATCGCATCGCGATCGGAACAACGGCGTTCATATTCCGAGTATACGATGCAGCACCGGCGCGGCCGGTAAGAATTATTCGGCCGGTTTGGGTCTGTCTTTCTCTTTGACCGCGACCACCGCCTTCACGGGACTCAGCAGGATATGGGCGTTGCGGCCTTCCATGCGCGGCGGGCCTTCCGCGACTCCGTGCTGGGCGAGGTCTTCGGCGAAACGGGAGAGGAGCTTGCGGCCGAGGTCGGTATGGGCGATCTCGCGTCCGCGAAACTGCACGACGGCTTTCACGCGGTTGCCCTCTTTGAGGAATCGAATCGCGTGATTTTTCTTGAATTCATAGTCGTGATCGTCGGTATTGGGGCGGAATTTCAGCTCCTTAACCTGAATCACGTGCTGCTTTTTCTTGGCGTCGTGTTGTTTCTTTTTGTTTTCGTACTGCCACTGGCCGTAGTCCATCGCTTTGGCGACGGGCGGCTCGGCGGTGGGGGCGATCAGGATCAGATCGAGGCCCATATCCTGCGCCTTGCGCACGGCGGCGGAGGTGGGCATGATTTCTACAGAGCCATCCGGGAAAACCGCGCGAACTTCGCGGGCTCGGATGGCTTCATTGACATTCTCCCGGATTCTCGGCCGGCGCGGGGGAAATCCTCTGGGAATCATTCAGGTATCGGTCTAGCGACCGCGAGCAAAGTCTGCATGACCAAATAGTAGCAAAACCGCATGGGCATAGCTGAGGTGGCGCCGGCTGGTAGTCGGATAAATAAATGTCCGACTACCCGCCGGCTCTATTCTTCCCTGAGGACGCGCAAGGGATCGAGCCGTGTGGCGCGCCGCGCCGGAACGTAGCTGGCGGCGAAAGCGACCGCGATGAAGATCGCAGCCGTCGCGGCGTAGGTGATGGGATCTGCGGCAGTGACGCCGAACAGCAGGCCCTGCATCAGTCGCGTCGCGGCGGCCGCTCCGATCAGGCCGAGCGCGAGGCCGATGGCGGTGAGGCGCAGTCCCTCGCCGACGATCATCCCGCGCACCTGACCGATGCGGGCGCCGAGCGCAACGCGAATCCCGATTTCCTGCTTTCGCTCGACTGCAGCACAGGAGATGACGCCATACACTCCGAGCGAGGCCAGTAGCAGCGCAACCATCGAAAAGACGGCCAGCAGCGCGCCGCGCAATCGCGGCTGCGAGAGCGAATCGTCCACCTGCTGGCGCATGGTGCGGACGTTGTAGGCGGACACGTCCTGATCGATCGAGGCGAGCGTGGCGCGAATCGCCGAAGCGAGCGCAGCGGGATCGGCTGCCGAGCGGATCACCAGGGTTCCGCCGCGAACCGGGGTTTGTGAATACGCGGTGAACACTTCGCGGCGTGGCGGTTCCGCGATGCTCGATTCGCGAAAGCTGCCGACGATGCCGACGATCTCTCCGGTCACCGGGTTTCTATCGCCCATGATGATGCGATGTCCCAGCGCGTCGCCTCGTGGAAAAAATTCGCGCGCGAACGCCTCGTTCACGACCATGACGATGGGCGTATCCTCGCGATCGGTGGGCGCAAGAAAACGGCCGGCGATCAACGGGACTCCCATGGCGCGAAAATATTCGGGAGAAACCACGCGATTGTCCAGACGAATCATGGTTTCGCTGGTCCGCACCGGCTGGGTGTCAAGCCAGATGCCGGCCGTATTTTTATAGGCATTGAGCGGCAGAAGATTGGTGATGCCGGCGGCCTGGACGCCGGAAAGCGCCTGCACCCGATCGATCAGTCGTTCGAAGAAGCGGCGGCACAGGTTCGTATCCTGGTAGCGCGCTGCGCTGAGGCCCAATTCCATGGTCAGGACGTTTTCGATTTTGTAGCCGGGCTCGACTTCGGTCAGCGCGCGAAAACTTCGCGCGAGCAAACCGGCTCCCGCCATCAGCATCACGCCGAGGGCGACCTCGATGACCACCAGGGCGGCGCGGAAACGATTGCCGGGGCGCCCGGCCGATCCGCTGCGTCCCCCTTCTTTCAGCGCTTCACTTAGGCTGACACGCGATCCGCGAATCGCGGGCACGATTCCGCAGATAATTCCAGTTGCGAGCGAAGCGAGGAACGCGAACGCCAGCACTCCGGCGTCGACGTGAATCGATTGCGCGCGAGGAAGCGCCCGCGGGTCGAGAGCGAGCAGCAATCGGACGCCCAGAACGGCCAGCGGATATCCCATCGCGCCGCCGATGATCGCGACCAGCGTACTCTCGATCAACAGTTGACGGATCAGTGCGGCGCGCGTAGCTCCTACCGCGGCTCGCACGGCCATTTCGCGCAGACGCACGGCTCCGCGCGCCAGCAGCAGGCTGGCCACGTTCGAACACGCGATCAGCAGCACGCAGGCCACCGCGGCGGCGAGAATCCACAACGACGATCGCACGGCTCCGACTTCCTGGTCGAGAAAGCTGACCATCTGAAACGAATATCCGCGGTCGTTGGCATAACGGCTGCCCAGATCCGCGGCGATCGATTGCAAGCCGGCGTTGGCTTGGGCGATGGTGACGCCGTCTTTCAAGCGAGCGAGGGTGCGCACCGTGCGGTACAGGCGCCCGGCGGCGTACGGCTGGTCCATTGGCAACGGCGCGAGGATTTCGAATTCCTCCTCGATGGGCAAATCCGGCGGCATGATTCCGACGACGTCGTAAGGCGCTCCGTCGAGAACGATGTGGCGGCCCACCACACCCGGATCCCCGCCAAACCGGCGGCGCCAGAAGCGATCGCTGAAAATCACCTCCGAGTCGCGGCCGGTGCTATATTCGGCGGGAAGAAAAGCGCGTCCGGCGATCGGCTGAACGCCGAGAGTTTCGAAAAACTGCTCGCTGACGCGCGCGCCGGTGACCGCGGCCGAATCGCCCTCACCGTTGAAGATCCACAATCGCGCGAGCAATCCGGCGACGCGCTCAAATGACCGGCTGCGATCGCGAATTTCCAGGAAATCGGCGCCGAGTAATCCCGATAATCCTGCGCCGGAGCGCGGCGGCGAGTTCCAGATCCAGACCATGCGGTTGCTCGCCGGATACGGCAGGGGATCGAGCAGAACGTTGCGGATCAGCGTGTAAATCGCGGTGGTCGCGCCCATGCCGAGCGCCAGCACGATGGCGGCGGCCAGCGTGAAACCGGGTTGCCGGAAAAAGGCGCGAAAAGCGTAGCGCAGTTCAGACATTTCTCAAACAATCCGATGAATTATCGCACAGATTTTTCGGGATTTGCCGCGCGGTCGAGCCAGGAAATCGCATCGGAGGGCGTGGAAACATCGCCGGAAAGGATGGCCAGCGCCAGATCGCCGCAGACGACGTTGGAGATCGGAGAGTCGTAAACGGCGCCACGATCCTTACCGGCCAGCTTGACGATGACAGGGACCAGCGGAGATTGTCCGGCCGCGGTGAGTTGTTGAAGGCGCGGCGTCCAGCCCAGGCGATCGCGCCACATATCCGGACGAAAGCCGTGATCGGAAGTGATGATCAGGCTGGTGGAATCCCACAACTCGGATTTTTCCAGTACGGCGCGAACCTCACCCACGGTGCGATCCACCAGCGCGAGATTGTCGAAATAATCGAGCGAATCGTTCAGGGCGAAATCGCGGCGCCGGCGATCGTAAATCCCAAACGGGTGCGGTGCCGGAAAATGGACGAATAACAGATCGAGCTGCGGATCGGCAATATCGGCGTACGCGCGGTCGCGAATCTGAAAATATTGCTTCTGCTGGCGGCTTTGGGCGTACTCGTCGAACGACCTTTCTGAGCTGGCATCCTCGCCCTCGCGCATACGCAGTATGTCGACGAGGTTGGCGAACTGCACGCGAAACAGCATGGCGGTGGCGCGGAGTGCGCCTTGGTCGTCGGCCCTGATTTCCCGGAGCATGGCCGTGGTCGGATGGCTGTGCACGTCCATGCAGCGCACCAGGCTTTCGCCGATCACGCGGCAGTAAGGATGATGCCAGCCGACCAGGGCCGCGTTGAGGCCGCCCGCTCTGGCCCGTTTGAATACGTTCGGCTGATCTGCCCAATTGAGCGCCTGCTCCGATCCGTTGGGATGCACACGCAGCGTGTTCGCGTCGATCAATTGGTCGCTCGAATAAATCACGCCGGAAATCAACGACGGGAGCGCGAGCATGGTCCATCCGGCGGTCTGCACCGCGTGCGTGGCAACCAGGGATTCGGCGCGCAGCCGGTCGAGCTCGGGGAGCGAGACTTCAGGCAGATGCAGATCAAAGGCGAGACGCTGATCGAGCTCATCGAACAGCAGCCAGACCACGCGTCTGCCAGGGCCCGCGTGCGGGGGCAGCATGGTCGCAGACGGCTTGGGCAGATACGCGGACGCAGGCTCGGCGGCCAGGGCGCCCCATCCGAAGTCGACCATCAGGGCCGGAAACAAAAGGGTAAGCATCAAGGCCACGCGCCGCGCCGCGTGCAGCACTCTCCGGTTGCCCATCCACAGGAGCACCAGCCCGATGGCCAGCACTCCTTCGATCGCCAGCAGCGCAATGTTGGTACCCAGATCCGGACGCCCGTTTTCGATGTTCCAGTAGGTGCGCACCGATTCGAGCGGATAAATCAGAAGCAAGAGAAACGAGGATTGCGCGAGCTTCAATTTCCCCGGCGACGGGCGGAGCTTCACCCACATCCAGGCGAGATACAGAACCGCGGTGAACAGAAACGCGCCGGCGAGCGTGGCGATCATCAGCGCGGGATCGGCAGGCGCGCTGCGGTAATAATCCATGGCCCGTTCCTTCAGGTGCTCCAGGTCATACCAGCGCCTGAGGAACCACAGGTTGCCCACGGAAAAACAGATCAACAGGTCGGTCAGGTTGCCGCGCGCCGCCGGCGAAAGAGATAGAGCCATCGATACAGTCCGTCTATTCGCGCCGATCGAACCAGCTCGAAGCGCTCCGTCGCGGAAGCTTCAAAGCGGGCCTTGGTCAGATGCGAATACAACTCTTCGCGCCCGCGGACGATGCGTTGAAACATCGGATCTTCGGGAGCCACAAACTCTATTAGTACATAATCGCGGCTCAATTCGCCCGCGAGATCGAGCAAGTCCTCCAGCGGAATCCGCTCCCTCACCAGCATGTGGTGGATCACGGCCAGCATAAGGACCAGATCGAAGCGCCCGCGTGCGCGATCGAGGAACGACGCGTTCTCCTCGTTTTTCCACCCGATGGCCGGCGTGGGACGGGTGAGATCCACGACCAGCGGGAGCACGTCGAGCCGGCGCCCGGAGGCTTCGCGCCAAATGGTTCCTGCGACCACGGGATCGGAATCGATGGCCACAACCGAGCTGCCGTTCGAGGCCGCCAGAAAACTGAAGCGCCCTTCGTTCGCGCCCACATCGAGAGTAGTTCGCGGCCGCGCCATGGCCAGCGCCTCCGACACGAACGCTTCTTTTTGGGCGAGCTGCGCCGGCGTGTACAGCGACTTGTGATCGAGATAATTCGACCAGACCGACGGGGCGGGCCGGGGTTTCACCTTATTCAAATTGCCACGGCAGCTTTCGAGCACGCCCTCGAGAATGAACCGGGCCTGTTCCTCGGACGCAGCCGGTTTCGGATGATAAATCGCGGTGCTGTCCGTGCCGCGCGAAGCCAGCCACTTCGGCATCGAAACCAGGCTCAGAAACGGAGGCCGCAGGCGCCGGAAAGGTCCGGCCCACCGATAAACGGTCTCGGGCTCCAATCCGTCGCGCTGGCCCGAGAGAATCTGATGCGCCGGCATTCCGAACTCGCGATTGGCGAGCAGAGGCAGCAGGAAGGTGCGCACAAACTGCGCGTAGGGCATCCACGCGCTATCGAGAGGATTGCGGCGCTCAAACGAGAGCACGTCGACAAAAACCGGAGCACTTCCGCGAAACAGAACGTTTTCGGGCGTCGCATCTTTGAGGCCGAACCCTTCGCGAGCCGAATCCATCGCGAGACCGATGGTGAGCGTTGCCGCGGCGTGCAACATTTCCGCCGGCCACTCGTAGGGATAGCTCGGAAAGGCGACGCGCTCGTGTTCGTAGACGCAATCCGCGCCGGAAACGAGTTGGGAAACTTCGGCGGGCGGAACGCGGACCGAGCGAACCAGCTTGCCCGATTCCATCGCATCCCGCGCGAGGCGGGTTTGGAGAAACGCTTCCAGATCCGCGGCGCCGGAAGGGTTCACGACCCGGAAGATTCGGTCGCCATGGCGCATCACGAACCCGGCCGGGTCCCGGAAGGATCGAACCACACCGGCAAGACTGGGTTGTTCGACCGCCGGAAGCGAGGTTGGCACCGTTTATTTCCGCCGGCTCCAGAAGCGGTCGAGCAGTTTTCGCAGATAGAACGTCCCGCCGAGAAAAGCCGCATAGGCGGCCTGATACACGAACGCGCCTGTTCCCGGATCGGCGTACGCAGCGGCCTTGGAAGGCGTGGCGAGCATCAGCGGAAGCAACAAGAGTAAGGTCCTGAGGGTCACGATGGCCAGGTTTCGTGGGGCATGCTTGTTCATGATCAGTTCCAGAAGCCCGATTCCCATCAAGAGAACCGGAGCTACCGCCTTGATTGGAGCATCGTCGGACCGTTCCCCCAACAATAGGGCATAGGCTATTCTCCTAAGAACAAGTGATGGTAAGGCCTTATAAGCAAACTTTGCGGGCCGTAGTTCTAGTACCTCAGTTCGGAGTTCACAATCATCAGTAAATAAGAGACTTATGCGCTTCAGATGAGAGCGTGCCCGTAAGTACCGGCTCCCAGCCTCGGGAAGTTCACGCAACTGGACTACGCGAGCAAGCCGCGAAATTTCGCGTCGGCGTAGCCTGGAAACACCGCGGCAATCTGCCGATTGCCCAGATGCCGCGTCACCAGCTCGCCCAGCACGTCGCGAAAATCGGTAGTGAGGTTCAGGTCGCGATTCTCGTAAAGCTGTTCCTCGGCGAGCCCCGGCCAGTCGCCGTAAACTTTTCCGCCGCGGATATCGCCGCCCATCGCGAACATCACGTTGGCGTGGCCGTGATCGGTGCCGCGGTCGCCATTTTCGCGCGCCGTGCGCCCGAATTCGCTCATGGTGACGACGCTCACGTCCGCCATGCGATCGCCCAGGTCCTGATAAAACGCGCCCAGCGATTGCCCGAACTCGTTCAGCAGGTTGGCAAGCTGGCCCACCGAAGGTTTCGCGCCCGTTTCGTTGACGTGCGTGTCCCAACCGCCGACGTCGGTGAAGGCAACCTCCAGGCCCACGTCCGATTTGATCAACTGCGCGATCTGCTGCATCGATTGGCCCAGCCGTCCGCCCGGATATTTCGCTCCGTTCGCCGGCGCGTAGCCCTGCTTTTGAATGGACTGCATCAGCTTGACGGCGTCGAACGTCTCGCGTCCGGTCCCGTTCAAAAACTTGTCGGTGGTCGATCCGTACATGCTCTCGAACGTCGCCGCGCCGATCGAGTCGCGCACCTGAAAACTGTCCAAACGATTGATCGCGACCGCGTCGTTGCGCCCCCGCAGCGTCCGCGCCAGCTCCGGCCCAAAACTGACGGCGCGCACCGGCGACGAATTCGATTCTTTCACCAGCGCGCGATTCAGCCAGCCGTCGCTGGTCGCCTTCAGACCGGGCGTGCCCGATTCCATAAAATCCTGCGCGTCGAAATGCGATCGCGTCGGATCGGGCGACCCCGCGGCATGCACCACCGCCAGGTGGCCGGAATCGTACATCGGTTTGAGCGCCTTCAGCGACGGATGCAGCCCGAAAAATCCATCCAGATCAATCGCCGAATCCTCAGTCCCGTCCGGCCGCGGAATCGCGATGGTGGGGCGCAAATCGTAGTACCGGCTCTCGCCGTGCGGAACCACCACGTTCAACCCGTCGACCGCGCCGCGCTGGAAGATCGCCACCAGAATTTTCTTCCGTGGACTCGGGGCATCGGCGGCATACAACGCGCGCGAAAGCCACGCCGGCGTCGACCCGACGCCGAACATCGCCATCGCGGAGCTTTTCAGAAAGATTCGACGGGAAAACATCGAAAACTCCAATCCGCCGTGAATAACCCATTCGCCTACATTCGTGTCTATTCGCGGCTTCCTTTTATCGTCTCTGAAAATCCGGCGACCCGAGCAACAAACCCGTCACCATCGCGGATTCCGCCGCGCTCGAATTCTTGTCTTTCTGACCGGCGAGAGCCTTTTCAATCGCGTCCCTGGTTTCCGGCGACGGATCGGTGAACAAAACCTGGCGCGCGGCCTCACCCGGATCCTCCGCCAATCGCGCCTGGTCGAGCTTCACGCCCGGCACTTTATTCCCGGCGAGCGCGATTGCGAAATTTATCCGCCCCACGAGCGACGCCGAGTTCATCCACTCCCGGTTCGCGCTCGGATATCCGGTCGGCTCGATCTTGCGATACAGCGGTTCGCCCAATTGACCGATCAACTGCGCCATGGGAAACGCGTAATCGACTTCGGCGGCCGTGGCGCGCACCGCGCTCGCGATCATTTCGAGCGGCGTCTTCACCTTCGCGTGATAGGCGCCCGCCGAGAAGAATTCTTTCGAGGCGAGCATCGTCTTCATCACTTCGCGGAGATCGCCGTGCGTGTCACGAAACGTCTTAGCCATCCGCTCGATGAGCTGCGGCGGCGGATCGTCGGCCACGAATCGCCGCGCCAATTGCGTCGAGATGAATCGCGCCGTCGAAGGATGATCGGCGAGAATGTCCAGCACCTTTTCGCCGTCGTCTCTTCCGCCGCCGGCCGGAATCGTCACGCCGAGCACGATTTTTTCGCCCTTATCATGCACCCGGTCGTTGTAATAAAATCCGCCGCCCTGCTGCGGATTGCGGATGGTCCATCCGGTGAAGCAGCGCGCCACTTCGGTCACATCCTTCTGCGTATATCCGCCCTCGACGCCCAGCGTGTGCAGCTCCATCAGCTCGCGCGCATAATTCTCGTTGAGCCCGCGCTGCGGCCGATTCGCCGCAGCTCGACGCACCATATTGGGCGCAACGCTTTCCCAGTTATCGAGGTAAAACAGCATCGCCGGACTGGTCGCCGTCGCTTCCAGCAGATCCCGGAAACGCCCCAGCACATGCGGACGGATCGCCTCGCGCTCATACGCCGGAATCAGAAACCGGTCCGCGCCTTTGTCCAAAAAAACGTTGAAGTGATTGAACCAGAAATCGTCGAGTTCTTCTTCGAGTTGCCGCGTGCTGTAAATGGCACGATACAGTTTCGCTTCCGCCAGATCGTAAAACACCACCGCTTGCGGATTGTTCGCCAGCAGCAATTTGCGGCGCAGCGCCGGGCTCGCCGCGGCCATCAACTGGTTGCGCAGCCCCGCCGGCATCGCCACCACCAGATCGTCGAGCCGGTCTTCCGGAAACGACGCGAGCAGTTCTTTTTTCTGATCGGGATTGCCGTTGCGCAGCGTGCGGATCTGGTCGCGATTCAGCACTTCCTGAAGGGTGAACGAGGGCTGCATCGCGTCGGCATCGGCGCCATCCCGTTTCACCTTGAATCGGCGGACCATCCTTTCAACCGCGGCGCGCGCCACCGGATCGGCCGGCAGCGGCTGCCGTCCCATCGCCACCGCGCGAATCATCTGTGGCGTGGGATACGCCGCCGTAATCTGGGCTGGCGTCATGCGCAGCGATTCGAGCGGTGCCAGTTTCGCCTCAAGCTCGGGATTCTGCCGGACGCGCTCGGGATGAAGCTGCTGGTCGATCCATTTCTTCAGCCCGATTTTGTTCACCGCCGCGACGTCGCCCTCCCGCGGTCCGAACGTCAGCCGGTCGAGCGCATGCAGCGTCTGCTGATTCTTGGGAAGTTTCTTCTGGAACTGCGAATAATCGGCGCCCGGTTGCCTCTCTGGTTTCTTCTTGTCAGTCCGCGCCGGCAAAGCCGCCGCGCATAGCAAAAGGATCCCTGGAACCAGAAACTTCCGCATTTCCGCCTCGTCTCCCATGTTATTAAACGCCGCCGCGAGGGAAAAGTTGGCGGAATTTTCAAATTACCCGCGCAACCCCGCCATTATCGACACCTGCGCCTGTCGCTGGCAGGGCTTGCCTATATCGATGAGCGGCAAGCCCCGGCAGTCATGCCGGGGGTAAAAATCGCCGTTTTCACACCCACTCGTAAAGGCGGGGATCACCAACTACGGGATATTCATCTGCTCGCAGGTCTTGAGCAAAAATCGATCCGTCATGCCCGCGATGTAATCGCATACCCGGCGATGCGCCGGCTGGCCTTCGGAATCTTCCAGATAATTTGCCGGCATCAGCTCCGGATGTTTCAGAAACAGGTCGAATAGGGCGCGGATTCGTCCCACCGATTCACGGCGCTCCTCGGCCAGGCTCGCCGATTCGTAAACCAAGCCGCGCAATAGGCGCTTGAGCTGCCGGGTGCCCGTTGCCGTCTCTGAAGAAAATCGCGCAACGCGTTCCGGATTCGAGCGAACCGCGTCCACCCCATCCAGATCCCCCGCCGCCGCGATGGTGCCCTGGATCAGGCCGGAAACCAGCCAGTTGATCAGCCCGCGCACGACCTCATGCATGCGGACGCGTTCGGTCGCGCCGGGAAACTGCATCGCGGCGGCATCTTCCAGCTCCCGGAATTTATCGACCTCGCGCGCCTGTTCCATCCCGATCAACCCCGCGGCATAACCGTCGTCGAGATCGGCCGTATTGTACGCGATTTCATCGCACAGATCGATCAACTGGGCCTCCAGCGGCGGACGAAGCCCGGGAAGATATTCGTCCAGCTCCGGGAATTCGCCGCGCGAAAAATCGCGCGAATGTTTGGCCATTCCCTCGCGCACTTCAAACGTCAGGTTGAGCCCCGGAAAGCGCGCGTACGCGTTCTCGAACCATTCGACGATGCGCAGCGCATGGCGGTTGTGATCGAAGCGCTCGCCGAAGGCTTGCATCAGGCGATCCAGCTCCTGTTCGCCCGCGTGCCCGAACGGCGGATGCCCGATGTCGTGCGCGAGCGCCAGCGCTTCGGTCAGATCCTCATCCAGCCCCAGCACTCCGGCGACCGTACGCGCGATCTGCGACACCTCGATCGTGTGCGTCAGCCGGTTCCGGAAATGATCGGAGTAGCCCGGCGTAAACACCTGCGTCTTGTTTTCCAGCCTTCGAAACGCCCGCGCATGCACCACGCGATCGCGATCGCGCTGAAATTCGTTTCGATAGGGATGCGGAATTTCGGGATAACGGCGCCCGCGCGCCCGTTCGACCGGAAAGCGAAGATGAGCGAGCGTCGCCGGCCGCACTACTTCTGCGTCGAAGGCTGATCCACCTGGCCCAGCGCTTCTACCGCGGCCCGGCTCACCGCCGTGCGGCTGGTGCGCAGCGGGTCCAGCATCTTGCGCGCTTCCTCCGGATTGGTCTTGGCGAGCAGCAGCGCCAGCTGAATGGTCGCGTCTTCTTTCGAAACGGTGATGCTCGGATTCTTGACCGCTTCCCGCAGCAGTTTCTCCGCGTCGGCCGTCCTGCCTTCCGCCTCATACGTCTGCGCGAGCGATAGACGCGCCAGCGACGCGTACGGCTTCGGAGCCGAATTCATGACTTCCTGGTAACGTTTCTCGGCCTCCGCCATGTTGCCCTTGTCCGCCGCGTCCGAGGCCAGATACATTTCCGCGATCGAGCCCTCCTGGGTGCCCGGATACTTCGCCGCCAGGTCGGCAAACGCCTTGTTTCGGGCCGTCTCCTTCGCCTCCACCGTCGGGAAATTCAGCGAGTCCGGAGGAGCCTGCGGATTGGCCTGCCCCACCGTCGCGTTGTCGATCTTCACCGCCGCGGCCAGAGCGTTTTCCCGCGCGGTCGCCTGGTGACGGATGTAAAGGTAACTTCCCAACACAACCGCGATCACCGCCGCGGCGATGGAGCCGTAACGGATGGTGGCCTCTTTATGATCGGTGATCCATTCGAAGCCGTGCGTTACTTCCTGGGCGAACTTATCGGTCTTGAGATTCTTGCGGGTATAGCGGTTCACGAAAACTCCTAGGGAAATTCTATTCTAACAGTTTGCGGCAAACGAGTAGACCACTCTGTCCTCGGCCCGTACCCTGCGGGCGCGAATCGGAATCGCGGCTCTAGCAGGGTTTGACGATGTCGTCGAGCGGCAAGGGCCGAGTCAAGCCCCGGCAGTCATGCCGGGGGTAAAAATCGGGTCCGGACCGGCGACATCGTTTACACTTCAGACCGGCGACATGGTTTACACCTAAAGACCCGAGGTCGGCCTCCAAACTGGGCGTATGCCCTGGGAAGAGAGGAAGGCTTTGGAACTACGAACCGCGTTTCTGCGGGA
>DATHCE010000185.1:0-4772 GCA_035319685.1 Bryobacteraceae bacterium
GGACCGCGCGGCATTCTCTCCAGGTACGCGGTATTATCCGGCGCGAGCACGGTGCGGGTCCACATCGCCGAAGCGCGCGCGGCGGGATGATAATTCTCCAGCGGATCAGCGCCGCAGCAGGCCTTGTCGTGATTTCCACGAATGATGACCCGAACATTCGCGCGCGCCCACTCGACGATGGCATTCGGATCGGCGCCGTAATCCACCAAGTCCCCCAGGCACAGAATCTGGTCGTAACGCCCGCGGGCGTCCTCGAGAACGGCTTCAAGCGCCTCCAGATTGGCATGAATGTCGCTTAGGATCAGATGCGGCACAAGCGTAACAAAGCCACCTCCGGCGGCGCTCCCAGCCGCGCGGGCAGCCCTATGGTGCCGATACCCCGCGACACGAAAATCGACGCGGGGCCGTTCTGGTAAATTCCGTCGACGTACGGCGTAAAGAAGCGGGCGATGTTCAGATCCTGATGCAGAATCTCGACCCGCACCTGCCCTCCGTGCGTGTGACCGGAGATGGTCAGATCCCAACCTTGCGCCGCCGCCACGGGAAACACATCCGGATTGTGGGACAGCATCACGTTCAAGGCGTCGAGCAGAACCATCCTATCCGCGCCCACCAGATACGGTTCTTGAAAATGCTGATAATCGACGCCGGCCAGATTCATCGTGGCCTTTCCGAACTGGAGCGGAACGGCCTGATTCCGCAGAAGCCGGATTCCCAGGCTGGCTGCTTCGCGCTCCGTGTAATCCTCCACTTGGGCGTAGATCTCGTGGTTGCCCAGGCAGCCGAAAATTCCCGCATCGGATCGCAATCCGGCCAGGCGAGTCAGACACAAGTCCAAGGGATCTGCCGAACCGGTAATGAAATCCCCGGTGACCAGCGCCAGGTTCGCGCGCGTTTCATTCGCGATGCCGATGGCGCGATTCAATTCGCGCTCGGTCAAAAACGGGCTCATGTGGATGTCGGTGAGTTGCACGATGCGCAGCCCGTCCAGATCAGGATGCAATCCCGGAATTTTAATTTCCTCCTCGCGCAGGCGGATTCGTGTGCGTTCGACGAACATGCCGTAGCCGACCGCGGCCGCCGGCGCGCCGAGCAGCGCGACGTTCGCCGCGCGCAGGAAATTCCGGCGAGCGGCGCTATACTCCGGGCGGCCATGGGGAAGCGCGCGGCCGAGAATAATCGCTATCGCCGCGAAAACCGAGAGGAAAGCCCCGGCCATCATCGCTCCGCGGCCCCAGGTCGTGACCCATTCGGGCGCGTTGCGCTCGACCGGTCCCAGCGCGAGCGCGACGGCCAGGAACGACACCGTAGCGCACGCCGCCGCGATGACCCAAGTCAAACGGCGGAGCGAGGGCCTCCCGGCGACCGCTGGAGTTCGCAGCGCGAACCACACGGCCAGCGCCTGTACCAGCCAGACCAAGCATAAACCCGCCAGATCGCCCGCATGGTGTCTTAGATGAATCACCACTTTCCATCTTACCGGTGCGTCGCCGCTTGGCGCTAACGCGATCGTCTACTACAATCGAACCATGTCTCTTGTTGTGGTTGGGTCGGTGGCTTATGATGGCGTCGAAACGCCGCATGGCCGCGTAGACCGCATGCTCGGGGGCGCCGCCACCTACATCTCGCTCTCGGCCAGTTTTTTCACCAGGACCCGGATCGTCGCCGTGGTGGGCGACGATTTCGCGGCCGAGGATACGGAACTTCTCGCCGGCCGCGGAATCGATCTCGAAGGTCTGCAACGTGTTCCAGGAAAAACGTTTTTTTGGGCCGGCAGGTATTCCGAAGACATGAACGATCGCGTCACGCTGACCACCGACCTGAACGTGTTCGCCGATTTCCAGCCTCAGCTTCCCGAGAGCTACCGCACGGCGCCCTATCTGCTGCTCGGCAACATCCAGCCCGCGCTGCAGCGCAGCGTGCGCGAGCAGATGAATGGCGTCCGCCTGGCCGGCGGCGACACCATGAATTTCTGGATCCGGGATTTTCGCGAGGAGTTGCTCGAGACCATCGCCGGATGGGATTTCCTGCTGATTAACGATGGCGAGGCGAAGATGCTTTCCGGCCACACCAATCTCCGCAAAGCAGCCAACGCGATTCTCGAGATGGGACCCCACACGCTGGTGATCAAGCGCGGCGAGTATGGCGCGATGCTGTTCCGGCGGGACGCATTCTTCGTCGTGCCCGGCTATCTTTTGGAGGATGTTTTCGATCCCACCGGCGCAGGCGATTGTTTCGCCGGCGGCTTCATCGGCTATCTCGCCGAGCAGGGCTTCGATCTCGCGGCGGGCCATATCAGCCGCGGCGATCTGAGCCGGGCCGTCATTTACGGCTCGGTCATGGGAAGTTTTTGCTGTGAAAGGTTCGGCGTCGAGCGCTTTCGCACGCTCACGCGCTCTGAAATTGACTCCCGATTTGAAGAGTTCCGCAAGTTCACGTCTTTCTAACGCGATTCAGATCATCGCCGTTTTCATGGTGCTGGCGGCCATCGGTTTTCCGGCCGCGCGCTGGTGCTTCGATCGCGGCTGGGCGCTGGATTACGGCGATGCCGAGGCGCATCTCAACATCGCGCGGCGCATCGTCGATTCGCGCACTCCCGGACCCGAACAGCTCGGCACCGTGTGGCTCCCGCTGCCTCACATCCTGATGATCCCCTTCGCGATGCATCGCAACTGGTGGCAGAGCGGATTCGCCGGCGTGCTCCCGTCGGTGATTTGTTTCGTCTTCGCCGGAGTTTTTTTGTTCGCCGCGGCGCGGCGCGCCTATCGGTCGGCGACTGCGGCGCTGGCCGCCGTGCTCATCTTCGCCGGGAACCCGAACATGCTGTATCTGCAGTCGACGCCGATGACGGAACCGATGTTCGCGCTCACGCTCGCCGCGTTGTTATGGACGACGCTCTGGTTTCGCGATTCTCAGTCGGTGTTGCCCATTTTCGCGGCAGCGGCGGCATCGAACGCGGCCTCGCTGACACGATACGAGGGTTGGTTCCTGATTCCTTTTGTGGCGCTGTACCTTCTGTGGATCGGCCAACGGAAATGGCACGCGGTTTTGTTCGGCGCGCTGGCCACGCTCGCGCCACTGGCGTGGTTCGCGCACAATCGCTATTATTTCGGGAATCCGCTTGAATTTTACGACGGGCCCTGGTCGGCGATCGCGATCTATCATCGCTATCTGGCGCAGGGAATGAAGCCCTATCCGGGCGATCACGATTGGCCGGAGGCGCTGCTGTATTATTTTGCGGCCGCGAAGCTGGTAGTCGGATGGCCCGCGCTCGCGATCGGTGCGGCGGGCGTGATCGCGGCGATCTGGAAACGCGCGTGGTGGCCGATTCTGCTGCTCACGCTGGTACCTGCGTTTTATGTCTGGAGCATGTATTCCTCCGGCACGCCAATCTTCGTTCCGAACCTCTGGCCGAACAGCTACTACAACACGCGCTACGCGATCGCGATGGTTCCCCTCGTTGCATTTGCGGGGGCGGCCCTCGCCGCCGCAATGCCGAAGAACCTTCGGCTGGCGGGTGCGCTGGCGCTTGCGGCGATCCCGTGCGTCTCCTGGATCGTGGGAAATCAGGCTTCTATCTGCTGGAAAGAATCCGAGGTCAACTCGGCGGCGCGCCGCGAATGGACCCGCCAAGCCGCGGATTTTCTTGTCCACAATTACCGGCGCGGATCGGGAATTATCTGTCCGTTCGGAGATCTGACCGCCGCGTTACGCGAGGCCGGCATCCCGCTCGGTGAGGCATTGCACGAGGGCAATACAGCCGAGTGGCTCGCCGAAACGTCGCGTCCGGAGCTGGCGATGCATGAAGAATGGGCGCTGGTGTTTGCGGGCGACGACGCGTCCAGAGCCGTACAGCGCGCCGACCGTCGCGGCAACCACTACGAGTTGCGGCGGCGGATCATCGTCAAGGGAGCGCCAGTGGTCGAGATTTATCAGCGCAAGTAAGGACTGGCGGCCCGTGCGAAACTGGTCTATGCAAACTTGAAGAAATGCCCCAAAATCAGCATCTCTCATGAAAATTCCTTTCACCAAAGCCCACGGAGCACACAACGATTTCCTGCTCACCTGGCAGCACGACGTTCCGTCGAATGTGGATCTGACGGCGATTGCCGTCGCGATTTGCGATCGCCACACGGGCATTGGCGCCGACGGATGGCTGGTGGTTTCCGGCAACGCGATCCGCCTGTGGAATTCCGACGGCAGCGTGAGCGAGATGTCGGGAAACGGCACGCGCTGCGCCGCCGCGTTCCTGATGGAAGCCGGTCACGCGTCGGAGGAGATCGTCATCACCACCGGCGCGGGTCCGAAACATCTGCGTCTGCTCGATCGCCGCGGCCACGCGTTTTCTTTCGAAATGAACATGGGACGCGCCAGGATTGCCGAGCTACACGCGCGCGTGCAGGATCATGACGCAGTGATTTTGAACGTCGGGAATCCGCAATGCGCGGTAATCATGGATTCTCTGGACTTCGACTGGCGCACGCTGGGCGCATCCATCGAGTGCGATCCGCGCTTCCCCGGCCGCATCAACGTATCTTTTGTCAAGCGTCTCGATTCCCATACGATTGACGTGCGCTTCTTCGAGCGAGGCGCGGGGGAAACCATGAGTTCGGGCACCGGATCCACCGGCGCCGCCGCCGCCGCTGTTGCGCGCGGGCTGGTTCAAAGCCCGGTCGAGGTTCGAACGCCGGCCGGCCCTCTGAAGCTGCGGTGGGAAGGCGGCGATATTGTCCTCGCCGGGCCGGCGGAGATCGTCGCTGCCGGCGAGTTCT
>DATHCE010000186.1:0-5026 GCA_035319685.1 Bryobacteraceae bacterium
CTCGATCACCTCGATCACCTCGATCGTCTGCATCGAACGATCCGCGTCACGCCCGCCATTGAAGCGGGAATCACGGATCACGTTTGGGATCTGGCCGAATTGCTTGCTTGAAAGCCTGATATCCTCAGCAAATGACAACTAGTCAAGCTGATCTTGACGCGTTCATTCACGCGGTTTTGAACCGCATCTCCGGCCTAAGCCAACCACAAATACGGCGATTGCCGACCAGCGACGTGCTGCAATGGGTCAGCAGCCGTACATGGCCCGACTGGGCGGCACTCCCAGGTCTGTACTTCTTCGAGTTGGACGACTCGCTTCAATATGTCGGGCGCGCGCTCCGCTCTGCATTAAGGGGCAGACTTTCTACGCAGTGCAAATCCTTGCAAGATCCCGAATGGAAGAAGGTGGTTCTGAACCCGAGGACATCAGTTGGCGCGGTAGCGCTGCCGCAAGTTGACTGGTTTTGGACCGCCGCCTTGGAAGCAGCGGTTATCGTCAAATTTCAGCCACGGTTCTCTAGCAGAATTTAGGATCAACGCACCTTTCAGGCACTACCAACTGTCGCCATCAGTCGGTTGCTGACACCGCGGCGCGCGTGCTTTTTCGCTCGATCCAATGCTGCCCCAATGGCCCGGTTGAGGGCTACGGCGAAGTTGATTGTGATCGCTTCCATTCGAACAAGACGATGCCCGCGGCGACGCTCACGTTGAGCGATGCGACGCCGCCGGGGCTCATGGGAATTTTCACGAGAAAATCGCAGCGCTTGGCGACGTGTTCGTGCAGGCCGCGGCCTTCGCCGCCGAGCACGATTGCGGCCGGTTTTGTATACTCGACGCGATCGTAAAGGTGATCGCCGCGTTGGTCGAGACCGTAAATCCAGTAGCCGTGCTGTTTCAAGTCTTCCAGCGCGCGATTGATATTGCCTACGTGCACAACCGGAAGATAGGCGAGCGCACCGGCCGCGGCGCGCGCAACGGTTTCCGTCAAGCCCACGGCGCGGCGTTCGGGAATCACCACGGCCGCGGCTCCGGCGGCGTGCGCCGTGCGAATGATCGCGCCCAGGTTGTGCGGATCCTCGACGCCGTCGAGGACCACGTGCAAGCCTCCGGCGGCGGCGGTTTCGTCAAGCGTCGCGTAACGCCCGGCGGCGCCATAGGCGACCACGCCCTGGTGCGGCGTTCCGGCGGAGGCGCGATCGAGTTGTTCGCGCGGCTCGAATCGCACCGGAATCGAGCGTTCCCGGCACAATTCGATGATTTCCTGAAGCCGCGCTCCCGACGCGCCTTTCGCGATCACGACGCGATCGAGCGGACGCCCGGCCCGCAGCGCTTCGCGGACGGGATGGATTCCTGCTAGCGGTGACATTATGATAAGGGTACTCGTCTTTATAAGATAGGGGCCAGAAACTATGGGGCCGGAAAATACCGCGGCGCCGGAACAAACCGCAGAGCTCGACGGGACCAGGCAGGAGATCCCGGATAAGCTGTATTTCCGCATCGGCGAGGTGGCGCGCCTGGCCGGGATCAAGCCTTACGTGCTGCGCTTCTGGGAAACCGAATTTCCCGCGCTGGGGCCGCGCAAATCCGGCACGGGGCACCGGCTCTACCGGCGCAAGGACGTCGAGCTGGTGCTCGAAATCAAACGCCTGCTGTACGAAAAGCGATTTACCATCGAAGGGGCGCGCAAGTTTCTGGAGACTCGCGGAAGAGGCGAGCCGGCGCCCGCGCAAAAGACGAGCAAGCCCAAAAAGGCCCAGCAGGCCACCCTTTTTTCCGACGATTCCTCGATGCTCGACGCGGTTCGAAAAGAGCTGCGGGCGCTGCTCGAAATCCTCAAATAGACTCGCTTGGTTTTCTCAAAATTCGGCTGCGCCGACCGATAAGCGTGTTGCGGAGACATTTCCTGGAGCACGCGCGATGATCCACCTGACTCGCATCAACCACGTTCCTTTGGTGCTGAATTCGGACCTGATCGAGCATATCGAGACCACTCCGGATACAGTCATCAGCCTGGCGGGCGGCCAGACATTCGTCGTGCTGGAGACTCCCGATGAAGTGATCCGCCGCGTGATCGAGTTCCGCCGCGCGATTCATGGGGTCCCCAGCGCGCCGGCGCATTGATCCATGCCCACCGATCCCAAGGGAAAAGCCGGGAAAAAACCTCCCAATAGACTGGACCTCGGCTCGTTTGCGGGCCTGCTGGTCGCCACGGGAGGCATCGTCGGAGGGTTGCTGCTCGAGGGCGGAAGGCTGAAGGACATCGCGCAGTTCACCGCGGCGCTGATCGTTCTGGGCGGCACGACCGGCGCTGTGTTGGTCTCGACGCCGCTCAGGACCGTGCTGGGCGCGCAACGCCGCCTGATCGGAATTTTTCGCGATCCGGCGATCCCGCTCAACGCCCTGATCGATGAGTTGATCGGATACGCCACGCACGCCCGCAAGAACGGCATCGTGTCGCTCGAAGATCTGGCGCTGGCGATCGAGGATCCGTTTCTCTCGAAGGCTCTGACCCTGGCGGTCGACGGCACCGACCTCCAGGAGATCCGCAAAATGCTGGAACTCGACATGGAGATGGAACGCGAGATGGTGGACCGCGAGGCGCGCGTGTTTGAAAGCGCCGGCGGCTACGCGCCCACCATCGGCATCATCGGCGCCGTTCTGGGCCTGATTCAGGTGATGAAGAATCTCGCCAATATCGATGAAGTGGGCCACGGCATCGCGGTGGCGTTCGTCGCGACGGTCTACGGCGTCGGCAGCGCCAACGTCCTGTTCCTTCCGGTGGCCAGCAAAATCCGGCTGCGCATGCAGATCGAGATGCAGCGCAAGGATCTGATTGTCGAGGCTGTCTCCGGAATCGTGGAGGGTTTGAATCCCAAGCTGATCCGCATGCGGCTGGAGGCCTATCTTCAGGACGAGCCGAAACCGAAACAGAAGCCGAAACCGGCTGCGGAAACCAAGCCGGTCGCCTCAGAAGCCCCGGCCAGCGCCACGGCGCCCGAAAAAGTGGAGGCCTGATGCCGCTGAAACCCGCAAAGCGCGCCGCACCTCCCGTGAATCATGAGCGATGGCTGATTTCCTACGCGGATTTCATCACGCTGCTGTTCGCGCTGTTCGTGGTGATGTTCGCCAGCTCGCAGGCCGATCGCGGCAAGGCGCAGCAGGTTTCCGACTCGGTGATCAAGGCGCTCGAAGGCGACAAGATGGCGTCGATGATCTCGGCGGTGCTGGGCGGGGCTCCCGACAACGCCGGAAAAGGCGGCGTGTCCATCCGCGGCCCGGGCGGCATGCAGCGTCCGAACGAGGACAAGAATCCGAAACTGGCAGAATTGCTTCCCTCGCTCCAGGTTCTCTCCCACGAACTGAAGAAAGAAATCGACGCCGGCCAGATTCAAATCAACATGGAGGCGCGCGGGCTGGTGATCAGCTTCACTCAGGCCGCGCTGTTTCCGTCGGGCGAAGACGTGGTCGCTTTCGATGCGTATTCCGGACTCGAAAAAGTCGCCACGGCCATCTTGAAAATCCCCAATCCGGTGCGCCTCGAGGGCCACACCGATTCGGTGCCCATCAAAACCGCCCGTTTCCACAGCAATTGGGATCTCTCGGCGGCGCGCAGCATTGCGCTCCTGGATCTGTTGTCCACGCGCTTCGGCGTTCCGCGCGACCGCATGTCGATCGCCGGCTACGCGGAGACGGCTCCGGTTGCGTCGAATGAGACCGAAGAAGGCCGGGCCAGGAATCGGCGGGTCGATATCGTCGTGCTCAATGAACAGGGCATTTTGGCCGAGCCGGCCAAGCCGGACACTGCCAAGTAACACGGGCGCGGCGAAGCCACAATCGCTACACTGAAATTTATGAAAGTTGGAATTAACGGCTTTGGCCGTATCGGAAGAAATGTTGTTCGGGCTGCGCTGCACAATCCGAACATCGAGTTCGTCGCCGCCAACGATCTCACGGATACCAGGACTCTGGCGCATCTTTTGAAATACGATTCCGTCCTCGGCACGCTTCCCGAGAAGGTATCGGTGGAAGGCAGCGCGATCGCCGCCGGCGACCGGCGCATCCAGGTTTTCGCGGTGAAAGACCCGGCCGAGATCGATTTTCCGGGCCTCGGCGCCGAGATTGTGATCGAGTCCACCGGAAAATTTACAGATGCCAAGGATGCCTCGAAGCATCTGCGCGGATCGGTGAAAAAGGTCGTCATTTCCGCGCCCGCCAAGAACGAAGACATCACCATCGTGCTCGGCGTAAACGAAAAATCGTACGACCCGGCGAAGCATCACGTGATCTCCAACGCAAGCTGCACGACGAATTGTCTGGCGCCGGTGGTGAAGGTGCTGCACGACGCCTTCGGCATCGAAAAAGGATCGATGACCACGATCCACAGCTACACCAACGATCAGAACGTGCTCGATTTTCCGCACAAGGATCTGCGGCGCGCCCGCGCGGCGGCGATCAACATGATCCCGACCACCACCGGAGCCGCAAAAGCGATCGGGCTGGTGATGCCCGAGCTCAAAGGCAAGCTGGACGGCTACGCGATGCGCGTCCCGACGCCGAATGTTTCGGTGGTCGATCTGGTGGTGTTGGTTTCGAAGCCAACCACGACGGAAGCCGTGAACGCGGCGCTGAAGCAGGCTTCCGCGGGCGCTCTCCAGGGAATTCTCGCGTACACGGAAGATCCCGTAGTGTCCACCGACATGATGCACAATCCTAACAGCTCGATTGTCGATTCGCAATTGACCAAAGTGCTGGACGGAAATCTGGTGAAAGTGGTGGCCTGGTACGACAACGAGTGGGGATATTCGATGCGCGTCGTGGATCTGGTCGAGTTTCTGGCGAAGAAGGGACTATAAGCGGGCCGGAAGGTCGGGCAGTGTTTTGAGTCGCAAATTCGTCGTACAAATTCGGGAGGCTGTGTTCACCTCCGTGCAGCCCCGCCATTACGAGTCCGTGTGAAAACAGCGATTTTTACGCCCGGAATGACTGCCGGGGCTTGCCCGGCCCTTGCCGCTCAACGACATCGTCAA
>DATHCE010000187.1:0-10813 GCA_035319685.1 Bryobacteraceae bacterium
GTGCTCTATGGCAGCGGCGGCTGCACGCTCTTCGATGCGGCCAAACTCGCCTCGCTCGGCGGATTCGATGAAATCTACGATCCTGCCTACGTCGAGGATCTGGACGTCGGCGTGCGCGCCTGGCAGCGCGGATGGCCAAGCGTCTATTGCGCCGGAGCGCGCGTTCTTCATCTGCATCGCGCCACCACCTCGCGCTATTTCACGGCGGACCAACTTGATCAGGTGCTCGAGCGCAACTTCATTCGTTTTCTGGCGCGATCCATCGCCGATCGAGCCACGTTTCAACGCATGTGGCGCGAAAACGTCGTGCGATTGAATTTATCGAAGAAGGTGGATGCCCTCGCCTTCGCGTCGCGCCAGCAAATCTGCGCCCATTTGCCCGCGCCCTCGAACTTCTTCGACCTGAACAGCGGCGACGTTTCCGTCTTTCCCGGCCACGCGCCTTCGGCCAAGCCCGTGATCCTTGTAGCCAGTCCCTATCTTCCGTTCCCGCTTTCTCACGGCGCCGCCGTCCGTATCTACAATCTGATGCGCGCCGCCGCGCGCGATTTCGATCAGGTGCTGGTCGCCTTCGTCGAAGATCCGCGCCCGGTCCCCCAGGAACTGCGCGACATCTGCGTCGAAATCGTCACTGTTCGCCGCGCGGGAACCCACGCGCTTCCCTCCACGCCGCGTCCCGACACGGTCGAAGAGTTCGATTCTCCCTCCTTCCATGCAGCGCTTCAGCAGACGATCCGGAAATGGCGCCCGCAAATCGCACAGCTCGAATTCACGCAGATGGCCCAATACGCCTCCGATTGCGCGCCCGCGCGGACCATCCTGGTCGAGCACGACATCACCTACGATCTCTACGCCCAAATGCTCGCGCAATCCGAGGATTGGGAGGTCCGCCGGCAATATGAGCGTTGGCTCACATTTGAACAATCGGCATGGCAGCGCGTCGACGCGCGCGTCGTGATGTCGGAAGAGGATCGCCAGGTGGTTCCGGGCTCCGTGGTCGTCCCGAACGGCGTGGACCTCGATCATTTCCGGCCGTCGCCGGATCTCCCCGATCCTCGCCGCCTGTTGTTCATCGGATCGTTCGCGCATCGCCCCAACGTTCTGGCGATGGAATTTTTCCTGCGCGACGTGTTTCCGCGTCTCGAGAACGTCACGCTGCACGTGATCGCCGGAATGCGGCATGAGCGATTCTGGAATCCCCGGCAACCCGGCGTCGAAGTGGAAGGATTCGTCTCCGACGTCCGGCCGGCTTATCGAAAGGCGACGCTGGTCATCGCTCCGCTGGTCGCGTCCGCCGGAACGAACATCAAAATCATGGAAGCGATGGCGATGGGCAAAGCGATCGTCTCCACTCCCGCCGGCATTCACGGCCTCGATCTTGAACGCGACCGCGACGTGGTCATCACCAGCCGGCCGGAGATCATGGCCGCCGCCATCGCGCATCTTCTCGATCATCCCGAAGACCGCCTCGAGCTCGAGCGCAACGCCCGCGCGACCGCCGAACGTCTTTACAATTGGGACGCCATCGCGAAAAATCAATGCGCCCTATACGAGTCTCTGATCTGTTAGCTGCGCCGCCCGAAAATCGCGTAGTCGAGTCCGCCGAAAAAAGCGTCTCGCACGCCTGCCGGCAATTCCGCGAGCGACGGCATCGTCTCCACCGCAGGCGAAAGTTTTTCGATCTCGATCTGAATGAATCCCGCCTCTTCGAGATAGAAGCGCAGCAACGGCGCCGGCACCGGACGCGTGTGCGTCGGATCCAAGTAGAAATGCGTCGCGAAAATCGCCAGGCACTCGGGATTCGGCGTCTCGATCGCCACCAGTGCGCCGGGCTTCATCTTGCGTCCCAATAAATTCGCCAGATCCGGCAGCCGCTCCGGCGCCAGATGCTCCACCACCTGCGAACAATACACGCCGCCGAGCGTCGCGTCCTCGATCGAACTCAAATATTCGAACAAATCCGCCCGCTCTGCGTTCAGCCCCTTGCTCCGGCAGATGGCGACCGATTCTTCGCTCGAATCGATCCCGCGAGCCTTCAGGCCTGCCTCGCGCACCGCTTCCAGAAATTCGCCGCGACCGCACCCGATGTCGAGAATCTCTTCCGCGCCTGCAAATCTGGCGATGTACATCTTCTGATGCTCGCGAATCTTTTCTTCCGATCCGCGAAAACGATTCGCGAAGCTGAGCCAGTCGATCGCCAGCGGCGCCTGCGCCGCGGTCTCTTGAGTCGCCTGCGCCGCGATCCCCTGAGGTGCCTGCGCCGCGATCCCCTGAGCCGCCTGCGCCGCAATCGCATGACTCGCCTCCGCCGCCGGCGCCGGAACGGGCGCAAGCGCCATCCGCTGCCGGATCAGCTTCAGCTCCGCATACAGCATCCGCTCGTATTCGCCGCGCAATTTCTCGACGCCGGCTCGCAATTCGGCCTGGGTCTCCTCCATCCCGCGCCGCAGTGTTTCGGCGAATTCGGAATGTTGATGCTTGGCCAGCGTCCAAAAACTCTGTTCGCTGCGTTGGAACGATTCCTGCACCAGTGTCACGCGATGCTGGAACGCCGCCTGCAACTCCGAAATCGACCGCAGTAGGTGGATTTCGCTCTTGTCGCGCCGCTCTTCAAAATCCTTGCGCCACGCCGGCCAGTGCGACGCGATATCCTGTACCGCGGCTACCTCCTGGCGATGCGTCCTCTCCATCTGGGCGACCTGCGCCGCTAATCCCGCAATCGCGCGATTCATCTCGTTCATGGCGTCGATCGACGCTTGCACGCAGCGCATCACCGCGTGATTGAACTCCACCTGTTCACGCACATGCCAGTCGAGCGCGCGCGCAATCTGACGTTTCACCCACTGGATGATGGAATTCTTGAGGCCCGGCCGCCGCGGATTCACCGTCCCGATCGAGGCGACCTTCGCCTCCGCCGCGTCGCGCGCGTGCACCATCGGCATCAGGTCCGCCGCCGCGATGCCGTCCAGGCCCAACGGCCCTTCCGGATGGCGCGCCCGCACCCGCTCTCTCACTTCGCGGATCGCCGCCGTCAGTTCGTCATCGCCCACGTTGGGAGCGTCTCCATTCCGCCGTGATCTTGGTGTACAATCCTCCGCGCGGCGTAAATTCGCCTTCCACGGTCGCCTCTATCGGACGCGCCGCCTTCACCACGTCCGCGAGCATCCGGTTCACCGCGTTCTCCTGAAAAATTCCCAGATTCCGGTATGCCAGCGTATACATCTTCAGCGACTTCAATTCGACGCACAATTTGTCCGGAACATAACGCAGCGTCAATGTTCCATGATCCGGCAGCCCCGTACGCGGGCAAACCGAGGTGAACTCCGGCATCGTGATCTCGATCCGGTACGTGCTGCCGTACTGATTCGGCCACGTCTCGATCTCCGGCAGTTCGGCCTTGACGCCCGCCGCGGCGTGTTCGTCGGTGTATCGGCGTTTCATTTTTGTTCGCAAATTTCCCGCGCCAGCAGATCGAGAAACAGCCCGACGTCGGTCACCACGCCCACCGCCTGTCCCGTTCCCCGATCGCTCACCTTCGTCACCACCGCTGGATTGATGTCCACGCACACGATCTTCACCCAGCTCGGCAGCATGTTCCCGGTGGCGATCGAATGCAGCATCGAGCTGAGGCACAGCACGATCCCGGCGCCCTTCAACTGCTCGGCGTAGGCGTCCTGCGCCGCGTTCATATCCGTGATCGTGTCCGGCAGCGGACCGTCATCGCGCAAGCTCCCGGCGAGCACGAACGGCACCCCCGCGTTCACGCATTCATACATCACGCCGCTCCTCAAAACGCCGTGTTGAACCGCCCCGGCGATGCTCCCCGCCGTCGAAATCGCGTTGATCGCGCGCATGTGGTTGCGATGCCCGTGCTCTTCCTGCCGCCCGTCCGCCAGCCTCACTCCGAGCGAGGTGCCGAACAGGGCCGCTTCGATATCATGCACCCCCAGCGCGTTTCCCGCGAGCAGCGCCTGCACCCATCCTCCTCGAATCAATTCCGTCAGCGGCCTCGTCCCGCCGGTGTGCACCACCACGGGCCCCGCCACCACCACAATCTTCTGTCCCGCCGCGCGCGCCCGCTGCATCAGCGCCGCCGTCTGGCGAACCGCCGTCCCCACCTGCCGCTCCGACGAAATTTCGTTGCTCATGAAGGAGAACGACATCCGGTCGCGCTCTTTCGATTCCGGAACCACGCGAATCCCGCGCATCCCCACCACCACCCGGTCGGTCTTGCGTAGATCGCGCAGCCGCCGGCACGCCGCGCGCCCGTCGTCGACCACGATCATCGCGTCCATGCGCTGATTTTCCACTTCCAGCCATTTGCCCTGGCTGCGCACCAGCGTCCGGTGATTCGTCGTCGAATAAAAATCCTCCGGAGCGCACCCGTCGCGCTCGACCGTTTCGAGCGTCGCGTCGCCCGTATCCACCGGCGTGCACCCGAGCCTCACCAGGTGCGCCAGCAGCTGCTGCATATCGGCCGCCTGCGGCGTTTCGACCTTCATCCGCAAATACGACGCTTCCGCATTGGTGCGCCCGATGCGGAACTGCTCCACTTCGAACTTCCCGTGGAACTCCACCACCGTGTCGAAAATCCGCTCCATCAGGTGGGAATCGATCAGGTGGCCTTCGGCTTCGACGACTTCCTGTTGCATGGGTAATTTTCAGGATAACCGTCATGGCGCCGGGAAGGGTAACGCGAAAGCCTAATCCGGTCCTGGCGCGTGCGAATGAAAGCTTGAGAATTCCCCGCAGTTGGCGCAACTACTTTCTTGTGCGGACCATCCTCGCCGGTCTCTTGTACTTCGCGATATTTCTTCAAGCGCAAAGCCGCGTCGAATACGTCGGCGGGACCGCCGCCACGCTCGAAAGCGGCGCCGCCGGCGCGCTCCAGGTCTCCGATCCTCATTACATGGCGTTTTACGCCAAGAAAGTCCAGGTTCGCGTCCCCTACACGCGCATCGAGACGCTCGAATACGGCCAGACAGTCAACCGTCGCCTGCTGCTCGCTATCGCAATCTCGCCCGTGTTTCTGCTCAGCAAGGGACGCAAACATTTTCTGACCGTCGGCTACACCGATGACGACGGTATTCATCAGGCGCTGGTGTTCCGCGTCGATAAAAATGATATTCGGGCGACGCTGGTCAGCCTGGAAGCGCGCACCGGGCTGAGAATTCAGTATCAGGATGACGAAGCGCGCAAGGCAGCCCGTCAATGAACGCCAGACTGAACACTGGACTGAAAACCGCACTCGCGATTCTGATCGCGCCCTCTTTATTCGCTCAGGCGGATCTGTCGCCGGAGATCCTCGCCGTCAAGCGCGTCTTCGTCGATCGTCTGACGGGCGGGGAAACCGCGGCGCAGATGCGCGACCTCATCATCAGCAGTCTCAATGAGTCGAAGCTCTTCATCCTCACCGAAAATCCGGATCGCGCCGACATGGTTCTGCACGGCGCCGCTGAGGATCTCATCTTTACGGATTCCTTCTCCGCCTCCGACGGCATCAACATGCATGGATCGGCCACCACCAGCTCCGGCTCCGGCACCAGCTCGCACTATAACGGCGCGGGCTCCGGTTACGATTCCCGCAGCAGCCGCGGCATGTCGATGGGAATCGGCGAAAACGACTCGGTCAACAGCAAGGAGCGCAGGCACGAGGCCATCGCCACCGTTCGGTTGGTGAATAAGGATGGCGACGTGGTCTGGTCCACCACTCAGGAAAGCAATGGCGCGCGATTCCACGGCGCCAGCGCCGACGTCGCCGATAAAATCGCCCGCGCTCTCGCCGACGACTACAACCGCCTCCGCAACAAGAAGCCCTGATCCGCAGAAGCCCGGCTACAGCGCGGTCACGTGGCGCTTCAAAATCTGCGGCAGATTTTGCGAAAATGCCGATCGCGCCAGCACCGTATCGCACCCGGCTTCCTGCGCCTTCTGCTTCAACTCGCCCTGCACGTGCGACACGTACCCGATCACGCAGATCGACTTCGTCTCTACGTTTTTCTTCAGCCTGGTGATCAGCCCGATCGGGTCGATGGCCGAGAAATTCAGGTCGACAATGATCAGCGGCGGCTGCAACTTGGCCCTGTCGAGCGCATCTTTTTCGCTCTTCACGAATTCGATCGGAAGGCCCGCCCGCTTGGCCGATTCGTGGATCTTCACCGTGAAAAAAAGATCCTCCAGCACCGCGAGGGCTTTCTGGTTTGCCGCAGAAGACATCATGTTCACTTGGACTGACTTGCCTTGGTGGGTAACCCCCGATGCTACCATACCGGCCTCGATTCCGCGTCCTTTCACGGAAACGGCTTTGTCAAATTACGCATGGTATGTTGAAGCAAGAGTGATCGCAACCAACCCTCTGGCCGATACTTTGCGATTCGAACGCCGCGTTCCCGAATGCGCCATCGTCATCTTCGGAGCCAACGGCGACCTGACCAAGCGCAAGCTTCTTCCCGCGCTCTATCGCCTTGCTTATGAGCGCCGCCTGCCTGCATCGTTCGCCATCGTCGGCAACTCGCGAACCCGCATGAGCGACGATCAGTTCCGCTCCAAAATGCACGACGAAGTGCAGCAGTTTCTCGAAGACAGCCCTTTCGACGAGGATCTCTGGGCCGATTTCGCCCGCAATTTGTCCTACATCGCCGGCGATTTGAAGGACCTCGGGCTGTATTCCGAAATCTCGCAAAAACTCGACGAGCTCCGCCAGAAAAATACTCTTTTCTATTTGTCCACTCAACCCAGCTATTACGAGCCCATCATCGAGCTGCTCGGCCAATCCAAACTCGCGCTGCCCAACGGCGGCGCTTCCGGACGTGACGCGTGGCGCCGCATCGTCATCGAAAAACCGTTTGGCCACGATCTCGCCAGCGCCCAGCAGCTCAACCACGCCATCCATTCGGTCGTCCCCGAGCAGGAGGTCTATCGCATCGACCACTACCTCGGCAAGGAGACGGTGCAGAATATTTTGGCGTTCCGCTTCGGCAACGGAATTTTCGAGCCTCTGTGGAACCGCCGCTACATCGATCATGTTCAGATCACCGCCGCCGAATCGATAGGCGTCGAGGGCCGCGGCGCATATTATCAGGAAGCCGGCGCGCTGCGCGACATGATCCAGAATCATCTGCTGCAAGTCACCGCGACCGTCGCTATGGAACCCTCCGCGGCGTTTGAGCCCGACGCCGTCCGCGATGAGCGCGCCAAGCTCCTTCGGTCGATCAAAATCATGACGCCCGATCAGGTACCGCTATACGCCGTTCCCGGCCAATATCGTGGATTCCGCCAGGAACCCGGCGTCGACCCCCAGTCGCAGACCGACACCTTCGCCGCCGTGACCTTTTATATCGACAACTGGCGATGGGCCGGCGTGCCGTTCTACATCCGCACCGGAAAGAAACTCCCCAAGCGCGTTACCGATATCGCCATTCAGTTCAAGGATGCGCCGCACGCGTTGTTCACTCCGCAGGATGGCGGCGTCG
Organism: Bryobacteraceae bacterium; assembly: GCA_035319685.1. Lineage (GTDB taxonomy): Bacteria > Acidobacteriota > Terriglobia > Bryobacterales > Bryobacteraceae > Palsa-187. The sequence continues at coordinate 7,473 of DATHCE010000187.1, forward strand.
TCACGCAGCCCAATCTCCTCATCCTCCGCATCCAGCCCGAGGAGGGAATTTCGCTGCGCTTTCTTTCGAAGCAACCCGGCAGCGGCATGCGTCTCCGCCCCGTCTCGATGGATTTCAACTACGGCGCCAGCTTCGGCGAGCGTTCGCCCACCGCCTATGAAACCCTCCTGGTCGACGCCATGGTCGGCGACGCGACGCTCTACACCCGCCAGGATATGGTTGAAGCAAGCTGGCGCGTGGTTGAGCCCATTCTCGACTATTGGGACTCGCGCAAATTCGATTTTCCCAATTACGAGCCCGGTGTCTGGGGACCGTCCGCTGCCGATGAAATGCTCGCCCGCAACGGCCATCATTGGAGGAATTCGTGAGCGTCACGGCCGCGCCGGTTCAGCCCGAAAAAATCCTCCGCGACTTGCGCGAGCTGTGGGCCGATCTCGGCCGCGGCCAGGAATCCTCCGCCGCCATTCTGCGCGCCTGCGCCATGACCCTCCTGGTGCTCGCCGAAGACGAGGACGATGCCGAGCAGGTCCGCCAGATCATCGGCGTCCTCATGCACGATCATCCCAGCCGCGCCATCGTTCTGCGCGCGCTCGAAGGAGCCGGGCTCGACGCCCGCGTCTTCGCCGAGTGCTGGAAGCCTTTCGGCAGCGATCAGCAGATCTGTTCGGAGGGAATCGAGGTCACCGCCGATGCCGCCAATCTCGGCGATGTCGCCGCGTTGCTGCTCCCCTTGATCGTCCCCGACCTGCCCGTCGTCATGTGGGCCCGCGGCGCCCGTTTTTTCACCTCGCGATTTTTCGATCCCCTCTTTCCGCTGGCCGGAAAAATCATCGTCAATTCGCTCACTGCACCCAATGCCCGCGGCGCGCTCGCCGTTTTGAAGGAATTGCGCGGACGCGGCCGCCGCGTCGCCGATCTCGCCTGGACCCGGCTCACCGGCTGGCGCGAAGCGCTCGCTCACGAATTCGAGCAACCCTGGGCCGTCGAATCGGTGAACATCGTTCACGGAGGATCGCCCAATACGAGCGTCCTGTATTTCTCCCGTTGGATAGAGCGCTCGCTCGTCGCCGCCCGCGTGACTCTCGAATCGCGCTCCGGCGATCCCGGCTTGCAATCCGTCGCGGTTCACGGCGAACGGACTGTCGAGGTCCGTCTCCTTGACGCCACGTCTCTCGAAGTCCACACAGGCGGCCGGACCTCGCGCTCGCTGCTTCCCGCCACAACGGACGCCGCCCTGATGCGCGAAGAACTCTCGATCCTCGGCCCAGACCCGTCCTTCGAGCTGGTCCTATGCTAACGCCGGCCCCGGATGAAGCCTGCGCCGATCACATCCTGAAAATCCTCGCCGAAGCCCTTGCGGCCCGTCCGCTCGCGACCCTCGCCATCTCCGGCGGCCACTCTCCGCGACCGATGTTCGAGCGCTTCGCGCGCACTCCTTTCGTCTGGGATCGCGTTCATCTCTTCTGGGTCGACGAGCGCGCCGTCCCTCCCACCGATTCGCAAAGTAATTTCAAGCTCGCAAGCGACGCCTGGCTCGCTCCCGGAGATTTTCCTGCGCCCAACATCCATCGCATCCGCGCCGAGCTCGATCCGCACCAGGCCGCCAAAATCTATGTTGAGGAAATCTGCGGCCATTTCCATTTGAAAGACGCCGAAATCCCCGTTTTCGACATGATCCATCAAGGCATGGGCCCCGACGGCCACACCGCCAGTCTTTTTCCAGGCGAGCCCTTCATCAACGACCGCACCGGCCTCGCCGCCGCCGTCTTCGCGGAAAAATTCAAGCAGTGGCGCATCACGCTTCTGCCCGCAGTGCTCATCGCGGCCCGCCACACCGCGATGCTGGTCACTGGAGCCGATAAAGCCGCGGCCCTCCGCGCCGCGCTCCATGACCCCTACGATCCGCTTCGCTGTCCGGCGCAACTGGTTGCGCGCAACGCCCGCGATATCGTCTGGTTCCTCGACCCCATCCTCGGCGAGGCTGCGTCCGTTTCCGCAAAATAAGTTCATGCTCACCCGGCGATCGGTCCTGCCTCTGCTCGCGGCGATCCCCGCCGGCCGGTTTCAAGCCCCCGAGATCATCCCGCGTGCCAAGGAAACCAGGATGATCTTCGGGGGCGACGTGATGCTCTCGCGCTTCGTGGGGACATTGGCGCGCGAGCTCCACGATCCGGCTTACCCGTTACGCGATCTTGCGCCCTTTCTCGCCACGGCCGATATCCGCTTCGTCAATCTCGAATCCCCGTTCTCCGACCGCGGCCGCACCATCGAGCACGGCATGGTCTTCAAAGCCGAGCCCGAGATGATCCAGGCCCTCGAACTTGCCCGGATCGACATCGTCTCCACCGCCAATAATCACGCGCGTGATTGTCAGAGCTACGGGCTCGAATATACCCTCGACCTGCTCGCCGCCCACGGCATCGCCGCCGTCGGCACCGGCAAATCCGCCCAGGCCGCCCACGCCGGAACCGTCCTCGAGCGCAACGGCGTCCGCTTCGGTTTCCTCGCCTACACCTTCGACCAGTTGAACGGCAATTACCGCGACACCGACGATCGTATCGCCGATATGGATGTCGCTCGCATGCGCGCCGACGTCGCGTCTATCCTCACCCGCGCCGACGCCGCCATCGTCTCCATGCACGCCGGTACCGAATACGCCCCGCGTCCCAACTCGCGGCAGATCGAGTTCGCCCACGCCGCTATCGACGCCGGCGCCAGCGTCGTTGTCGGGCACCATCCCCACGTCGTTCAGGGCTGGGAACGGCGCGGCTCCGGCGTCATTTTCTACTCGCTCGGCAACCTGGTCTTCGATCAGTTCCAGCGCGTCGAGACCCAGCATGGCCTTCTCGCCGGCATCGTCTTTTCGGGTAAAACCATCGCGCATGCCGATGCCATCCCGGTCGATATTGTCCGCACCGTTCCCCGCCTCTCCGTCAAATCGATGCCGCAAGCGGTAATCGCGGCTTCGCGCCGCGTTCCGCCGCGCCTGAATTCGCCTCCTCGGAATTCAATGACCGCCGCCTCTGCCGCCGGTTCATGAACCGCATCCCCACCAAGCCCGTCCCGATCAACAACAGAGTACCGGCTTCGGGAGTCGGCGACTCCGTCCCCAGTTCGATGTTGCTGATCGCCAGCGGCTGGCCGGCGCCGGTGGTCGTCCCGATGAACACGTCGGTAATCGGCGAAGTCGAAACCACCCCGATAAACTCCACATCGGAGGAGGAAGAAATATTGAGCTGATTATTGCAGTTGGTGTTATTGAACGATGAAGGGGAAGTGACCAGCTCCACGCAAGGATTCGCCGAACCGCTCGTAACCGAGACCATCAACTCGACTGCATA
>DATHCE010000188.1:0-2026 GCA_035319685.1 Bryobacteraceae bacterium
TCGGCGCCCACCGTGAACACGACGATCCATCCATCTTTGGTGCGATACGCGTCGGCGGGCGCGGTGTAAAATCCGGCGTTGCCGCGCGCTTCACGCTCGATCCCCATCACGCTGCGCTCGGCGAGAAACGCCTGCATGAACGTGATGCCGGTCGCCAGCAGCGACCCGTCCACGATCTGCCCCACGCCGGTGCGCATGCGATGAACCAGCGCCACCATCACGCCGAACGCGGTGTGCAGCGCGGTTCCGTAATCCTCAAACGATACGGTGGAGCGCACCGGCTCGCCCGGAAATCCGCTCAAGTGCATCGCGCCGGTCATCGCCTGCGCGACCGCGTCGAATCCCACGCGATTCGCATACGGCCCGTCCGGTCCGAAGGCCGAAATGCGCGCGAGAATTACGTCGGGCTTGATCGCGCGGAGCGAATCGTAGTCGATCCCCATCTTCTTCATCACGCCGATGGGCAGATTCGCGACGATCACGTCCGCGCCCGCAATCAATCGCCGGATAATTTCGGCTGCAGCCGGCTTCGAGGTATCGAGCGTCAGGCTGCGCTTGTTGCGATTGAGCGAAAGAAACGCCCCGCCTTCGCCGCCCCCGGTCACCGGACCCGTGTAGCGATCCTCGCTGCCCTGCCTGCGGTCGATACGAATCACATCCGCGCCCATATCGGCGAGCAGCATGCCGCAGTACGGGCCGGCGATGAATCGTCCAAAATCGATGACGCGGATCCCCGCCAGAGGCCCCATCTAATGATTCGACATCATCGAATTCGCGATGGGCAGGACCATGGCGTGCGGCGAAACGCGCGCGGTGAACGCCATCACGCGATTCCTCATCCCGGTGATCACCACGCGGCGGCCCGCTTTGGCGCCGCGATACGCGATGCGCGCCACTTCCTCGGAACGCATCACCGAAGCCATCGCGCTCCGGTGCAGCCCGATATTTTCGGTGCCCGCGACGCGCGAAAATTCGGTCGCCGTCGCACCCGGGCAGACGCTGGTGACCGTCACGCCGGAGTCGCGCAGCTCGTAAGCGATGGCTTCGCCGAAACTGAGCACGTAGGCTTTGGTCGCGCAATATACCGCCATTTGCGGACCCGGTTGAAACGACGCCGTCGAGGCCAGCAGCATCACTCTTCCGCGTTTTCGCGCGACCATCGCCGGCAGTATCAAGCGCGTCAATTTGGTCAGCGCGACGATGTTCACTTCCAGCATTTCCTCGATGCGCGTCATATCGGATTCTGCGAACGGACCATTCGCACCGAGGCCGGCGTTGTTGATCAGGAAGTCGATCGGGGCGCCGTGCTGCTCGATCTGGCTCACCAGGTCCTCGGCGCCGCCGGGCTTGCTCAAATCCGCGGCGAGAATCGTCGTCCGCACGCCGTAGGTTTCAAGCTCGCAGGCGAGCGTCTGCATCGGCTCCACGCGCCGCGCCGAAAGGATGACGTCATACCCGTCTTTCCCGGCTTCGCGCGCCAGATCCGCGCCGATTCCGCTCGAAGCTCCCGTGATCAATGCAATCGGACGAGCCATATGTACGGGCCTCCTTCAGTTCCCTTTCATCAGTTCCACTTGAGTCCGCGAAGCTGATCGAGGTTGACATTGCCCCCGCTCAGCACGCATACGACATTCGATGCCGCCGGCGCGACAATCGAACCATGCAAAAGCGCCGCGACCGGCGCGGCTGCCGCTCCCTCCACCACCAGCTTGGTATGCGACATGATCCAGATCATCGCATCGAAAATTTCCGCATCCGAGAGCGTGACGATTTCGTCGGCGTAATCGCGCACGATGCGGAAATTATGCTCGCCCACGCGCTTCACCCTAAGCCCGTCGATGATGCAATCGACCCGGTCGAGCGTGATCACACGGCCCGCTTCGACGCTCGCTTTCATCGCCGGCGCGCCCGAAGATTCGACACCGATGATCCGTATCTTCGGATTGCGGGCCTTCAGGGCCATGGCCACTCCGGAAATCAATCCGCCGCCTCCGATCGGCACGATCGCCACATCCACTTCCGGAAA
>DATHCE010000189.1:0-4907 GCA_035319685.1 Bryobacteraceae bacterium
AGCCACGCGTCGCCGAAATCCGGATCGATCTCAACCGCGCGTTCGTAATCTTCCCGGCCCCATGCCTCGACCGCCGGTTCGTTCGAAGTCGAAAACGTGCGCGCTGCCGGATCGATGCGCCTGGCCGCCGAATCCATCGACGCGAGCAAGGCTCCGGCCTCGGAAACAGATTCGGTCATTTTGTGAGTTGCCGCGTTTTCGACGTCGATGTGGAAGCGAAGCGCTTGCGGCCTGCCTGTGAAATATCCGTGGACGAACCGGTCCGCCCCCGCGAGGTATGCTTCGCTCACGTCTCCGGCTCGAACCGGAACAATCTGGAGCGTACCCGCCATATCCGACGCGACGATGGTGGCAGCCGTTGGCGCAATCCAGTCGAGCGACGGGTCGCCGGTGAGATTTTCAAACGGCAGAACCGCGATGCGATCCGCGACGCGACCGGCCCCGCGCGGAGCGCGCGAACATGCCCCGATCGCGAGCGCAGCGGCAACGAGGACGAAACGGGACCGGGTCAGAGGACTTTTTGCTCCATCGCCATCAGCAGCTTGAATTCCGGATTGTTCTGCAATCCGGCGAAATCCGGATCTTTCTGATACTTTTCGCGATCCTTGAATCCTTCTTCGAGCGATTTGCGGATGTAGAGCAGCGCGCGTTCGGTCTGTCCCGCTTTGGCGTAGGTCTTGGCCATGTAGAAATGGTATTTCGCACGCTCCTCGACGCTGCGGTCCTGAAGCAGAACTCCTTGCGAGCTGCGGCGCTCGAACACTTCCGGATCGAGGGCCAGCGCCTGCTGATAGAGCGCAGAGGCTTCCTTATAATTCCTCCGCGCGAAGTACGCGGTGCCGAGATTGCTCAGGATCGACGCCGATTGCGGCTGAATGCGCAGCGCGCGCTTATATTCAAGGATCGCGCGCCGGTACGATTTTCGGGCGTAATAGACCGTGCCCAGATTGTTGACCGCTTCTGCGTAGTGGGGATCGAGCTTCATGGCGCGCTGATAATATTTCCGCGCCGTATCGAGCTCCAGCATCTGGTGATACGCGATGCCGGTCTTGTTGGCGAGCACGGCCGAGTCCCGGGGGCCCGTCAGATACGTCTCGGCGGCTTCGCGGTACATCTTCCGCGCCATGTAAATGTCGCCGCGCATTTCCGGCGTCAGCGCCTTGGAAGGATCGGGCGGAGCCCCCTTGGTGGGGGACGCCGCGCGAAATCCATTCTCCGTTTGCGCCGGCGGATTTTGCCCCGCCGGGTTCTGCGCCACCAGAGCCGTTACGAATACATACAAGAGACCAGAAACCATACTGGGCCTCCTTAAATCTTTTTTCTACTTTATCACCAACGCCCCGCCCGCGAAAAATAGGGAACCAGAAGCGCCAGTAATGGCAGGAACTGCCTTTTCAGTTTTTGAAAATTCCCTTGAGCCGCCCGAAAAATCCCTTCTTCTTGGGAGGCGCCTGATCCGCATCCGGCGGAGCCACGGGGATGCTTTGCGCCTCCGCCGTTCGCCGAGTGCGCGAGGTCGAGGCGACCGCTGACGGCGCCGAACTATTCGTCCCACCCGCTCCTGCCGTACCCGCAACCACCGGCGGCGTGGCGCCCGTGGGAGCCGTTTCCCATCCCGCAACCTGCGTACGTCCGCCGCCATGCAAATGGCAGGTTTCGACCGGCTGCGTTCCCGCAATGAAAGCCTGGCTGCGCACCCTCGGGCACTGCGGCGTCGCCAGTTCGCCGCTTTCCGCGTCGATATCGACCGTCACGATTCCGTCCGGAGCTTGAAACGGCACGACGTTGCGATACTCGCGATGCTGGTGGGCGCGCTTCATGAACTCGGCCCAGATCGGCAACGCGCTGTGGGCGCCTTCGAGCTTGAAATCGCGATTGTCGTCGAACCCGACCCACACCACGCAGATCAATTTCGACGTGAACCCGGCGAACCACCCGTCGCGCGAGGTGCCCGTCTTTCCGGCGGCCGGAAGATTGAATCCCTTGGCGTGCACGCCCGCGCCGGTGCCCGATCGCAGCACTTCTTCGAGCATATTCTCGACCAGGTAAGTCACGCGGGGATCGAACACCCGCTTGCGATCCGGCTGCGTCACGTAAATCGATTTGCCCTGCTGGTCGCGGACCGCTTTAATGAAGCTGCTTTTCACCAGCTCGCCCTGATTCGGGAAAACGGTATAGGCGTCCGCGATTTCGAGCGGCGTCACTTCATAGGCGCCCAGCGCGATCGACGGCGTGGGCTTGATGTCGACGTTCAATCCGGCGTCGCGCGCCGTTTGCGCGACCGTGTCGTAGCCCACCATCTCGGCCACTTTCACCGCGGGAACATTCAGCGAATGCGCCAGAGCGAACCATACCGGAATCTGGCCGAAATATTTGTTTTCGTGATTGGCCGGCTCGTACGGTTTTTCGTCGAACCAGAACGTGGTGGGTTCGTCATCGATCAGAGTTGCGGGTGTAATCACGTTGCCGCCGCCGGCGAGCGCGCTGTTCATCGCGGCGGTGTAGACAAACGGCTTGAACGACGATCCCGGCTGCCGCTTGGCGAGCGCATGATCGAGCTGGCTGACTCCATAACTGCGCCCGCCGACCAGCGCCTTCACTTCGCCGGTTTCCGCGTCCAGGCACACCAGCGCGACTTGCGCCAGCGGAAACTCATCGGTGCCGTAATTCTTGGCGCGGCGCTTCCACTGCGCATCGGTTTCCTCAATCCCGACGCGCACCGCATCCACAGCGTCGCGCTGAAGATTCATGTCGAGCGTGGTGTAGACGCGATACGAATTGGTCTGAAAATCGCGGTCCTCGAAGCGGCTGAGCAGGCTGTCGTTCACCAGGTCGACGAAATAGGGAGCCTCGCTCGATTCGGCCGCTTCGTGCGTCACCTTCAGCGGAGCGGCGGCCGCGGCCTCATAATCCGGCTGGTTGATGAAGCCGTCCTCGAGCATCATTTTCAATACCACGTTGCGCCGCGTCTTGGCGCGCTCCGGATAGCGGAATGGATTGCGCGCGCTCGGCGCCTGAATCAACCCGGCGAGCAGCGCGGCATCCGGCAGCGTGATCTGGCTCAAGTCTTTTCCGAGATAAACCTCCGACGCCTGCCCGAATCCCTGGATGCTGAAACTGCCTTGATGGCCCAGATCGATCGAGTTCGCATAGTATTCGAAGATCTGCTCCTTGGTAAGATCCTGCTCCAGGTGCAGGGTGATCATCGCTTCCGGAATTTTGCGCCGCAAGCCGCGTTCCGGCCCGAGCCACAAGGTTCTGGCGACCTGCTGGGTCAGCGTCGATGCCCCCTGCATGTGGCCGTGCGGATCGCGCAGATCCACCCAGGCCGCGCGCGCCATGCCCACCGGATCGAAACCCGCGTGCTGGAAAAAATGCTTATCCTCGGCCGCGAGCAGCGCGTTGACCATCCGCTTCGGAATATCGTTGAAGTGCACGATGCGGCGCTTCTCGCGCTTGCGGTCGAACAGATTGGTGATCAGCTCCGGCTCCAGGTAATACTCGGTGCGCTCGGTCTGATCGCGCAGGGAAATGATCTGCGTGATGTGCCCGTGCTCTATCTTGATGACGGCGCCTTCGGTGTCGTAGGCGTCCGGGCCCGGATTGATTTCGATCGCGTCGGGACGGACGTGGTACCAGCCCGTAGGGTTGTTGCTCGATTGGCTGTAGCCGCAGCGGTTGAGATAGGCCGCCAGTTCGCTGGTGGAGGCCTCTTCGCCGAGCATCACCGGCTGCGGCGCCGCGTAGAGCAGGGAACTGTTCGCAAACGGCCCGGCCCGCAATTTCTCTTCCGTCAGGCGCCCGTACAGCCGGTAATAATAGATGAAAATCGACGTCCCCGCGATCACCGTGACGACGAACGCGATCAGAAAAGCGTTGGCCCACGCGTTGAACAGAAACCGCGCGATCAGGCTCTTGCGCCGGATTCTTACTTTAACCACGCCGCACCGCGAGCATTTGAAAAACGGGCCAGACTACTCTGTCCCCGCTTGGAATCGATTTGCGCCGCATCACCGCCGTGGACATAGCCGCCTGTCCCAACGTGCGCGTCTCGGTCGGGACCCGGAAACCATGGCGCGCACGTCATGCGGATAAACTTTCCCTCGTCATTTCTCGGTTTCTTCCAGCGAAGCGAGCTCTTTCCACATATCGTCGTGCGGCTGCCATTCGGCTTCGTGCAGGCCGGTGATCTGCAGCTGGTCGACGCGCAGCGTGCCGTGGCCGTAAGGGCAAATATACTCGGTGCGCGGCGCGCCGAGCAGCACGTGCGTCCACGAGCCGGTCTGAATGGGCATGCGCAGGCGGCGCAGGCAGGTGCGGCAGCGATAGCGATGGTCCCAGACAATGGCCCACAATACGCCGGCCACGATCAGCGAAAAAAACAGCATGGCAAACGTCAACGGAACATCGCGCAACAGCGGATTCGGACCGCCTTGCGCAAACGGCTTGGCGGGAGGAAACGCGTGCGCGATCGCGCGTTCCAGGGGAAACAGAATTCCCGCCGCCAAGGCCAGTTTCGCGACCAGGTAACCCCAGTACTTCATAGAATCTTGGACACCCGCCGGAAGCTTCCGGTTTCAACGCCTCAACTCCAGTTTGCCACATCCGGCCGCAAAAGCCTACAGCTTCGGGGAAGGGTAATGTCCCATAGGACATTACCGGGAAAAGCCGGGCAACACGCCCGCAGCCGGCAAGCTGCGCCGTTCCCAAATGAGGGCGAGTGTTACCATGAGATTGACGCGACTTTCCGTGCCGGACCGTGTTGGACGGTTCGACTGAATCTGTAAGGAGGCCAGTAGCGCGATGCGCCTTCCAGTTGATTCGCAGCGTCCGGATCCGTACAAGAACTTCAAATTCCGCCTGAGGTGTGATGGCAAGTGTGTGTACGGCGGCAACCAGCTCGCCGG
>DATHCE010000190.1:0-5667 GCA_035319685.1 Bryobacteraceae bacterium
CTCATTACTTTAGCGCGGATAGCGCGGCGAATAGGCTTCCAGATATTTCAAGCCGGAGCCGGTGTTGTAAATCACGATGCGTTCCTCGGGCTTCAGGAATCCGTTGTGGAGCAGTTTTTTCAACGCGGCGACGCAGGCTCCGCCTTCGGGCGCGGCGAAAATTCCTTCATCCGATGCGAGCGCGACGCCGGCGTCGATCATTTCTTCGTCGCTGACGGCGACGGCCGCACCGCCGCTGGCGCGCACGGCATCGAGCACCAGAAAATCGCCCAGCGCCTTGGGTACGCGCAATCCGCTCGCGATGGTCTCGGCGTTTTCGAAAAATTCGCTGCGCGGCTTGCCTTCCTCAAACGCCTTGACGATGGGCGCGCAGCCTTCGGCCTGCACCGCGATCATCTTCGGCCGCTTGGACGGGATCCAGCCCATGGTTTCCATTTCATCGAACGCCTTCCACATGCCGATCAGTCCTACGCCGCCGCCGCACGGATAAAAAATCACGTCGGGCAACTGCCAGCGGAACTGCTCGGCGACTTCATAGCCCATGGTCTTCTTGCCCTCGATGCGATACGGCTCCTTGAGCGTGCTGATGTCGAACCAGCCTTCGGCATCCTTGCGCGCCGCGACCATTTTTCCGCAATCGCTGATCAGCCCGTCGACCAGCGTGACCTTCGCGCCGGTCGCGCAGCACTCGATGAAGTTCGATTGCGGCACGTCGCGCGGCATGAAAATGTAGGCTTCGATCCCGGCTGCGGCCGCGTAGGCGGCCATCGCGCCCGCGGCGTTGCCCGCCGACGGAATCGCGACCTTCTGAATGCCCAATTCCGCGCACATCGAAATCGCGCACGATAATCCGCGCGCCTTAAACGATCCGGTGGGGTTCACGCCTTCGTCTTTCACCCACAGATCGCGCGCGCCGAGCCGCGCTCCCAGGCGCTTGGCCGGAATCAGCGGCGTCATTCCCTCGCCGAGCGAAATCATCGCAGCGGGTTTTGAAACCGGCAGCACGGGCGCGTATCGCCACATGCTGGACGGTCCGTTGGGAATCCATTCGCGGCTCCAGCTATCGCGCAATTTCTGAAGATCGTAACGGACCAGCAGCGGTCCTCCGCATTCGCACAGATTCTGAATCGTGCCGGCCTCGTGCCGCCTCCCGCACACGCTGCATTCAAGATGAGTAATCGTGGTCAAGCCTTCAGAATAACAAGCATTCAGAATAACGAGCATCGTCGCACGCTTTGCGCTCCACGTCCGAAACGCGCGCCTCTGCGCTCATCCCAGTTGCTCTTCGAGCGTCTCCACATCGGTCGCCGGCAGACGGCACGCGAAGTTTGCGCACACGTAGGCCGTGGCGCGAGCTCCGCTCATCGGGATTGGATGCGGCGCATCGCGGGCCAGCATCACCACCCCGTTCGGGAGAAACCGCCGCCGGATCGACGCGAGCATCTGCTGCATCGCCGCGTCGTCTTCCGGTCCGGCGAGCACGATTTCGAGCGGCGGCGCGAGGCTCATCGCGTGCGCGACCAGCATTTGCGGCACCTGGGCGCCGGCCGATTTCAACTGCGCGCGAAACGCCGTGAGCGTGCGATAGGCGGAGTCGCGAAAATCGGCGCGATCGGTCATGCGAGCCAGGCGCAGCAGCGCGAGCGTCATGGCCGAATTGCCCGAAGGCTCGGCGCCGTCGTAATCGTCCTTGAGCCGCAGCACCAGATCGTCCGACGGTCCCGCGCCGAAGAACGCTCCGCGTTCCCGATCCTCGAACAGTTCGATAGCGCGCTCGGCCAGCCGCGCGGCGAAATGGAAATGCCCGGCATCGAATCCGGTTTCGTACATATCGAGCAGTGCCAGCGTCAGGAACGCATAGTCTTCGAGAAACCCGTCGATGGCGGCCTCGCCCTCGCGATAGCGGCGCCGGAGGATTTGGCGGTCTTCATCCCACAATTCGCGCCGCAGGAAATTCACCGAGGCGCGGGCGGCGTCGGCCAGGCGCGGCTCATCCAGGATTTGCGCGCCCTTGGCGAACGCGGAAATCATCAAGCCGTTCCATCCGGCCAGGATCTTATCGTCGAGCAGCGGGCGGGGGCGTTCGGAGCGGACTTCGAGCAGCTTCGCCGATGCGTTCTTCAGTATGGCGCGCGCTTCCGCAGCGCCGATCGCGAACCGCGCCGCAGTTTCCTCCATCGAACGCGCCTGATACAAAATGTTGCGGCCGCCGAATTCGCCGTGCGGGTCCTCGGAAACGTTGCCGTGCTCTTCCACTCCAAAGCGAAATTTGAAAATCTTCGCGTCGGGAGGCGCGAGCATCGCGTCGATTTCCTCCGCGGTCCAGACGTAAAACGCGCCTTCGCGCTTTTCGCGCGGATGGAGGGCGTCGACGGCGCTGTCCGCGTCCTCGGCCGAGTAAAATCCGCCATCGGGTGCGGCGAGATCGCGCAGCACGTAGGAAAAAATATCACGCGCGGTCGCCGCATACTGGCCGTCGCGCGTAACCTGGAACGCCTCCAGATACGAGGTCGCGAGCTGCGCCTGATCGTACAGCATCTTTTCGAAATGCGGAACAAACCAGCGCTCATCCACCGAATAGCGATGAAATCCGCCGCCGAGCTGATCGTTCATTCCGCCCTTGGCCATCTCGCGCAGCGTCAGCAGGACCATTTCGAGGGCTTCCTGGTTGCCCATTTCCGCGTAATAGCGGAGCAGAAAATTGTGGACGCTCGGGCGCGGAAATTTCGGTGCGCTGCCGAATCCGCCCAGGTTCGGATCGAACATGCGGCGGAACGAGAAAAAGCCCGATTCGAGCGCTTCTTTCCCGGCCTCGGCTCCTCCATCGGCGGACGAGGCGGCGAATTTCTCAAGCTGCACGAGCGCCTGTGCGCTGGTATCGAGAACGTGCTCGCGATCGTCGCTCCAGGCGCGCGCGAGACTTTCGAGAATCGTGCGGAATCCCGGCCGGCCGTAGCGATTCTCAGGCGGAAAATAGGTGCCGCCGAAAAACGGTTTGCGATCCGGAGTGAGAAACACCGACATGGGCCATCCGCCGCTGCCGGTCGACGCCTGGACGAACAACATGTAAATGCGATCGACGTCGGGACGCTCTTCCCGATCCACTTTGACCGGCACGAAATGATCGTTCAGAATGCGCGCGACCTCGCCGTTCTCGAACGATTCCTGTTCCATCACGTGGCACCAGTGGCACGTCGCATAGCCGACCGAAAGAAAAATCGGTTTGTTTTCGCGCGCGGCCTTTTCGAAGGCCTCCTCGCCCCACGGATACCAATCCACCGGATTGTTCGCGTGTTGTAACAGGTACGGACTCTTTTCGTGTGCCAGGCGATTGGGCATGAGAGGCAGTCCGATTGTATCGTCTCGACTCCAGCGATTGTCAGCTCGCGCCGCTAAGCCGATAACCGTCGCGATCCACTTCCGTCCAGAAAATTTCCGAGGCGCGTCCGTGACCCGCGAATACGCGCCGGACCAGCTCGCAGACGTGTTCCGATCCGCGCTCGTAAAACACCAGAATCGACGGACCCGCTCCGCTCAGCGCACAGCCCAGCAGTCCGGGCGCTCGCAACCGGGTGATGGCCTCCAGACCCGGAACCAGCGCAAATCGATACGGCTGATGCAGGCGATCCTCGAGTGCGGCGGGAAACGCGTCGGTCGCGCCGGCGGCCAGCGCCGCGATCAGCAGGGTCGCGCGCTGGACATTGAAAATCGCGTCCTCGCGCGAATACACCGAGGGAAGAACGCGGCGCGCTTCAGACGTCGGCAGCGGAAAATCCGGCACCACGACGGCGACGCCGTAATGCGCATGCAGTTCCATGCGGACCACTCGCGCCACTTTGCAGGAATCGATCGCGCTGGCGACGATTCCGCCGAGCACGCACGCGGCTACGTTGTCGGGATGCCCCTCGATTCGCGCGGCTTCATTCAGGATGCGCGCGCGATCCCAGCCGAGGCCCGCCAGCTCATTCGCCATCACCACTCCGGCGACCATCGCCGCGGCGCTCGATCCCAGGCCCTTGCCGACCGGGATATCGTTCCCGATGATCAGCTCGATCGGATCGAGCGAGCCCCCCGCGACCTCCAGCGCGGTCTGCCAGATCATGTTTTCTTCGCCCGTGGGAATCGAGTCCGCGTCGCGGCCGTTTACCGAGATCGCCAGGCGCTCGGCTGGACGAAAGCGGCACTCCAGGTATACGCCGAGCGCCAGGCCCAGCGCGTCGAATCCCGGCCCCAGGTTCGCGCTCGACGCCGGAACACGAACGGTACGAAATGTATTATTCATCCAAATGGATCCTGTCTCCTTCGCGGCCGCAGTCGCGCCCGATGGTCCCAGCCCGCATCGAACCATTCTTACACGCCGTTCCAGCTAGTCTTACACGCCGTTTTCCCGCTAGAATACAAACATGAGTGCCTCAACGGCTGCGGAATTTCCCGGCAGAAGCCAAGACCGAAGCATGGATATGCCGGCGTGGAAAACCATCGCCGGCCACGTTGCGGCGGCGCTGGTTGCGATTCTCTTTCTTTCGAGCGGAATCTGGAAGATCACCGATCCCATCGTGTGGGCCAAAAATCTCGAAGAATTTCTGGTGCCGGCGTGGCTGAGCACGCCGGGCACGCTGGCCCTTGCGGTCGGCGAAACGCTGGCCGGCGTGCTGGTCCTGATCCCGCGGTTCCGGCGCTGGGGAGGGTGGCTCGCTTCCTTGCTGCTGGTCGTGTTCATGGTGTGGGTCGGCTGGCATTACACCGCGCTCGTCGGAAAGGATTGCAGTTGTTTCCCGATCGTGAAGCGCGCCGTCGGGCCGATGTTCTTTCCCGAAGACGCGGCGATGCTGCTGCTGGCGGTTCTCGCGAGCCTCTGGGCGCGGCCCTCCTCGAGCCTGCGAGGCGCTGTGGCGATTCTCGCCGCGGTTGCCGTGTTTGCCGGAGCAAGCTACGGATACGCGCTATCCCATCTGACCGGGACCAAGGCTCCCGACACGATAACCGTCGACGGCCAGCCATATTCGCTGCAACATGGACGTATCTTTCTGTTTTTTTACGATCCCAATTGCGGCCATTGCGACGCGGCGGCGCGCACCATGGCGAAGTTTCACTGGAAAGACGATGTGACCATCATCGGCATCCCCACCACGATGCCGAGATTCGCGGCGGCCTTCGTTCGGGATACGGGCATCCAGGCGAAGACCTCGCTCGACCTCGATCTGCTGAAGAAGGTCTTCCCGTTCGGCGATCCGCCCTACGGAGTCGCGCTCGACGGCGGCCGCGAAATCGGCCCGGTGTCGCATTATGACGGCTCCGAACCCGCGGACACGTTGCGCAAACTCGGATTTATCGATTAAAGCGCGTGCGTCGCGGGGTTGGAAATCCGTATAATCTGGCTTGATAGCCACCACCACTCCAAATTTTCCCGGTCTGCACGGCACGCGGCTGTTGAGCGCTCCGCTGTGGAATAAAGGAACCGCATTCACCGAAGAAGAGCGGGACCGTTTCGGCCTGCATGGCCTGCTTCCGCCCTACGCAGAAACGCTCGAAGAGCAGGTGGGGCGCGCCTATGGCGCCTATCAGGCCTATGACACCGATATGGGCCGCCATATCTGTCTGCGCGCGCTTCAGGATAACAACGAGGTTTTATTCTACCGGCTCCTGCTCGATCACATCGAGGAGATG
>DATHCE010000191.1:0-4537 GCA_035319685.1 Bryobacteraceae bacterium
CAAAAATGAGTACTAAAGAAGTGAGTGCGCAAAGCCAATGGGCGATTCGCATTTCCGTTCCTCCGTCATAAAACATGTCGATTTTCGTGTCACCGGAGGTTGCGCGACCCTCGGCTTGGGGATCGAGCACCATGAGACCGAGGCCATCGGGCCGGGTGGGGACTGCCCGGCCGTTGACGGTCGCACGCCAGCCCGGATGATAGGCAATCTGAATCGAGAGCGATTGATCGGCTTGAAGAATAGTTTCGATCCGCGCCGAGTGCGTGGTGGTCCACTGAAATTCGGCGTGCGGCATCGCGGGATCGTCGAGGGCGGCGACATACCGCTTCGCTTCCCCGACATCGAGCGCGTTGTACGGAGCGCGATTGACGATGGCCGATCGCGGCACCACGCGCGCCAGTGATGCGCGCGGCGAACCGATGCGATAGATGACATCGCCGCCATCGCGCCACAGCGGGTCGAGCAATCCATCGAATTTCTCGGGATTGCGAAACGGCTTGAAGAATTCGCCGCTACCGGGACCGCTGACGCCGACCGCCTGGACACCGAGCGCCTTGAGCCAGAGCACCGAATATTCCGCGTCATGCTCGCCCATGGCCTCGCCGGTGATCACGCCGTAGTTCACGAGCGGGATGACGCGATTGGTGCGGCCCTGGTCGAAACCGCCGCTCAGTTGGGGAGTGTCGCTGAAGGCCGTGAGCCAGAAGCTGTCCGAGCCGGGGAGCCACACGCGCTCACCCGTCCAGTGTTGATTCAGCCAGTGGGCGTTCTTCCATTCGCTGGTAGTGGTGATATCGATGCTGCGCAGCAGAAGGTTGCGGGAGTAGTTGCGATAACGGCGAACCG
Organism: Bryobacteraceae bacterium; assembly: GCA_035319685.1. Classification (GTDB taxonomy): domain Bacteria; phylum Acidobacteriota; class Terriglobia; order Bryobacterales; family Bryobacteraceae; genus Palsa-187. The sequence goes on from DATHCE010000191.1 coordinate 847, forward strand.
GCTGGATCATGGCGAAAATCATCACGAGGATCGCGAGAGCGGCGATTCGTCGCTGCCGATTCCTGAACGCGGCGTGAGCCAGGAATCCGGCCAGGAGCGCGGAACCCATTTCCATCTGGAGGTGATAGCGCGCGGGCTGCGGGACGATGCTCACGTGGAACCATTCGTAACCGAGGGTGAGCAGCGCCATGAGAAATGTGAACAGGATCGCGAACTGAAGCGCGACACTAACCCTGCGAGTGAAGAATTTTATGGCCGCGATCCATAAGAGCGTGACCAGGCCCCACCGGGGAAGCGCGGCGTAGACGCGAGTAAAATCCCCGCCGATGAATTTCGCATTGAACTGCGTGACCGCGATGGTAGACGGCGGAATCCACGGCGCGACGAGACCATAAGCCGCCGCTGCCATGAGCGCCAGCCAGCCGAAATCGCGTTTCCATTGCTTCGCGTCGAAGGTCGCGATCATGTATGCCGCGACCATCAGCGCAAGGGCGAATCCGGCGAGCCAGTTCGTCAGGACCACGGCGGCCATAGCGAGCGTCGCAAGCAGGAACTGCGGGGCGCGTCTGCGCTTCATTGCGACATCGAGGAGAAGAATCGCCAGAGGCAGCAGCGTGAGTGCGGCGACGTGCGGACCTTCGCCGTAATACACCAGCGCCTGAAGACGCCGCGGATACAGCAGATCGCTCAGGTCGTTGCGCACCGCGGGAATCAGCCACGCCGAAATCGAGATGGTCGAGTAAAATGCGCCGGCAACGAATGCGGCCCATCGCGATCGGGCGAGCCGCAGCGCGAGCGCGAAAACCGTGACCGGTCCCAGGCAATAGGCCAGCGCGGTGGTCCAATGGTAGGCCAGCGCAGGCGATATTCCGCGAATGGCCGCGACCAGCGCGACGCACAAATGCAGCAGGGGCGGATACGTGTTCTGGTAGGGAATGCCGTCATACCAGAGCGGGAACCACGACAGATCGCGCCAATGCGCCATCGCATACCGGCTGATGCCGATGTAGGCGCCTTCGATGGATCCCATGTGGCTCAGATATTCGATGCCGAACAATTCGTGGCAGACGTAGAGGTTCAACAAAAACAGCGCGCTGGCGAGCGAGACGGTCTTCAGCCGGGAGTCCATTCGGGGGTTCGATCGGGTTAACCTCAATAAGGATAACGAATGGCGACCACGCCCAAGCTTTATTTGATGCGGGCGGGCGGTTGGGAACGGTTCTGGCCGCTCGTTCGCGCGGCTTCGCTCGGCTTGTACCAGGACGGATGTTTCGGCATCGCGAAGGGCGCGGCGTATTCGGCGCTGCTCTCTTTCTTTCCGTTATTGACGACGCTGGCGGCGGTGCTGGTGCAGGCGCACGCGGAAGCCGTGTCGCGAACCATCGCGCGATTGCTTTACGACGTGGTGCCCCCCGGCACCGAAGAGGTGGTGCGGACTCTGTTCATCGTGCATGGCGAGCGGCCGAAGTCGCTCCTGATCGGGGCGATTGTGCTGGCGCTGTGGGCCGGCTCAGGCGGGATGATGAGCCTGATGGAGGGATTTCGCGCGGTCTACCGGATCCCATCCGAACGGCCCTTCCTGCGCGAGCGCGGCATGGCGACGCTGCTGGTGCTGGTGTCCGCGCTGCCGGTGCTGGGTGCGTCCGCGCTGATCGTATTCGGCAAGCGCGGCGAGCGCGAATTGATCCAGTGGATGGGACTCGAGCCGACCGGCGATTCCTTGCGGGGATGGGTCTTGCTGGCCGGACAGGCGCTGCGGTTCGTGCTTCCGATTGGCGCGGTGGTGATGGGCACAACGCTCGTATATTACTTCGGACCGAATCGCAAACAAGTATTTCTAAAGCTGTTTCCAGGTGCGATGCTCGCCACCTTCCTGTGGCTGTTGTCGACGTTGGTGTTCGGATGGTATGTGGGCCACATCTCCCATTACAACGTGCTGTACGGCGGCGTAGGCGCGGGGCTCGCGCTGCTCGTGTGGATGTACGTGCTCTCGCTGATTTTGCTGTTCGGCTGCGAATTCAACGCGGCGCGAGAGCGCATGCTTTCCTGAACCCCCAACTTCATTAGGTCAAAAGTCCTTCCGTCCGCGCCGATAAGGTCGGCGGAGGGACGATGAAGATTTTTTCCCTGGGACTGATCCTGGGACTGGTCCTGGTCCTGTGCACTACCGCCGTGGGTGCCGAGGATCTGGCAGTTCGCCGAAGCGCTCCGGAGCATTCGCGCACATCGAAACGAGTCTGGATCCGTCGCGCGACGCTCGTTGCGGGCTGCGCCGCCAGTCTCGTGCTCGACACCTGGAGCACGCGCCGCGCGATTGCCGCGGGAGCGATCGAGAGCAATCCTCTGATCGCAAATTCGCAGGGCCATCCGGATTGGGGCCGCGCCTTCGGACTGAAAGCCGGCGCTTGCGGCGTTTCGGCGGTGCTTCAGGAAACCGGCACATTCCGCACCTGGCAAGGCCGCAACGCGGATTGGACATGGACGGGCATCAACGCGGCGACCGCCGCCGCGTACACCTGGACCACGCTTCACAACCTGGGGCTTGCCAGCGAATTGTCCAAGTAGCAGGCAAGGCGCCTTCAAAAACCGGGTTGCGCGCGGCTCGATTCTCGACGAAAGTGTTCATAGGTGCAAATCCCTATGGAGATCACGATGCGGAAATGGCTGGGCGGCGCCGTTCTGATGGCGATGTTTTCGACTTTCGCGAATCCCCAGGAGCCGGAAAATCCTCCGCTGCACCTCATCGTCACCTATCGTTGTCCACCACCCCGGCGCGCCGCGTTTCGTCTGTTCCTCACCCAGGACGGGATGCCGCGTTTCGAGCGCTGGAAACAGGATGGCGTGCTCCAGGATTATCGGGTCATGTTTAACTGGTACGTCGATTCGGATACCTGGGATGGGATGGCGGTTCTGTCGTTTCCAAGCTACGGGCAGGTCGCGCGATGGCGGGAGATCGAACGCATCAGTCCGGGAGGGCTCACCCGCGACGCCCTGGAGCTCGCCTGGCCGTTCAATAGTTATCCCGCCGATGACGCCTGGAGCGAATCCGCGGAACCGGCCCCGGACCCGGCAAAAATCGTGTATTTCGCCATCGCCTACGAATACAGCAGGGCGTCCGAATATCGGGATTTTGCCGGCGCGTACCTGATTCCGCAATGCCGGGGCTGGATGCGCGAAGGGGTGCTCGCGGGATACGACCTGTATCTGGCGCGCTACGCGGTGGGCAAGAAATGGCAGGCGCTGCTGCTGCTGCGATATCGCGATGTGGATGCCTTTTCGCGGCGCGATCAGGCGATCGCGAAGGTGCGGGCGCAGTTATTGACGGAACCGGCCTGGAGGGCGATCGACGAGAAGAAACTGAAGCCGGGGGTTGAGAAAGAGATCGTCATCGCCGATCCGGTGCTCGCGCATTTTTAGCCCCGCAAATTGCGAAAATCGATTTTCGTTTGCCGGGGCCTAGGACGCTCTCAGACGCGATTTCGGAATTTCCCGCACCCTGGATATGTCGAAGGTCCTTCCGGCTCGTCGATTTTGGCGACTTTAAGTCGCAAGAAACTGATTTCGGGAGGCTTGCAAAAAAATTAGGCTGTGCACCAGAGCAGTCTGCCAGACCAGTTTCGCAGATAGCCTAAGGTTCCCACAAATGTTAATCCATCGAAAACACGGTTACAAGCCGCGCGAAACTGGTCTA
>DATHCE010000192.1:0-19874 GCA_035319685.1 Bryobacteraceae bacterium
CGGGATGAAGCTTTTGCCTTGCAGTCCGAATCGCGCCATGGTGCGGTCGGCGATCAGCGCCGCGCGAGCCAGATAGCCCGAATCCTCCAGGATTCCGATGAATAAAAACAGCAGCAGGATCTGCGGAAGAAACTGGACCACCGACCCGACGCCGCTCCAGACGCCATCGACCACGAGCGACCGCAGCGCAGCGTTGGCGATATGCGCGCCGACCCAATGGCCGGAGCGTTCGATCAGCCACTGCACGCCATCCATCATGGGTTTCGCGCCGTTGAAAATCGTTTCGAACACGCCGACGACGACGGCCAGAAATACCAGAGGTCCGGCGACAGGATGCAGGAAAAACGCGTCGAGCCTGCGCGTCCACAGCGGCGGCGCCGGCGCCTGGTACCCGGTCTTTTTGCCGATCTGCGTGGCCCAGGCGCGGCACTTGGGCACGTCTTGAATCACCGGCAATTCCATGAGCCGCTGCGCGGGGGCCGGACTTTGGGTTGCGCCGGCCAGGAACTGAAATACCTTTTCGACGCCTTCACCCTTGGCCGCGCTCACCAGCGCGACCGGCGAGCCGAGCTGCATGGCGAGCTCCGCCGAATCGATCTCTCCGCCGCGGCTGTCGAGATCGTCGGCCATGTTGAGGATCACCAGCGTCGGTAATCCCAGGCTCAGCACCGGCGCGGCGAGCACCAGGTGGCGGCTCAAGTTGGTGGAATCGAGAATCAGGAGCACCGCGTCCGGCTTGGACATGTCTTTCTTTTGCCCGGTGAGGACGTCGTGCGTGACGCGTTCATCCTCGGTGCGCGGATTCAGGCTGTAGACGCCCGGCAGGTCAACCACGAATACGTCGCGGCGCCCGTCGAGCTTGACCCTGCCCATGCGGTGCTCGACCGTCACGCCGGGGAAATTCGCAACCTTCTGGCGCAGCCCGGTCAGCCGGTTAAATAACGTGGATTTTCCGGAGTTCGGCGGCCCGACGATGGCCACGATCCGCCGCTCAACTCCCACGGGCGGCAAAGCGATCGTCGCCGCAGGACAGCCGTGGCAGTCACCCATCGTTGCTCAATCCTCAAATCCTCAGCGGAGAATCAGTTTCACCGCAGTCTCGCGACGGAGCGCGACTTCCGATCCATCGACCCGGAACACGCGCGGGTCGCCGCCTGGAGCCGAATGTGCAGGGACCACGGCGTGCCCGGGCAGAAAACCCATTTCCATCAAACGACGCGCGTCATCTTCCGGCAAGTCGAGCCGATCGAGGATACCGGATTCGCCTCGCTTGAGTTCCGTCAGATTACGGGCGCTCGCATGCCGCTTCTGCGCCTTCGCCCTGCTTTTGAAACTCACTTGCATATCGTACCCTAGTATCCAGGAATAAGCCTTCCAAGTCAAAGTTAGCGCCTCCCTGCGTGCGACAACCAAGTTGCATCTGGGAGTCCAAACCCGGAACGCGCCAACTCCACTCTCAGCATACAACAAAATACGACCTCAAAGGTCGGATTTCCAGCGGAAGCGGGTCAAATGGCGCGGAATGGCTGCGGGAAACCGCCGGATGGCGCAAACGGGGCTATGATGATTTTCATATATGCGACGAATCCTGCCGGTTCTGGCCTTCAGTTGCCTGGTTTTCGCCCAACGCCGCGGCGTCACGGCCGAGGATTATTTTTCTTTCGAAAACGTTAACGATCCGCAAATTTCTGCCGATGGGAAACGGGTCGCCTATATTGTCACGACCGTCGACGAGAAGGCGAACCGGCGGATGTCGCGCATCTGGACCGTGGCGCTCGACGGATCGCAACCACCGGTTCCCGAGACGAGCGAGGCGGTATCGTCGAATTCGCCGCGATGGTCGCCGGATGGAAAATATCTCGCGTTCGTTTCGGCGCGCGACTCGGCTACCGCGGGCGCCGGCGGAGGGCGTCCCCAGATATGGCTGCTCTCGTTGAACGGCGGCGAAGCCCGGCGGTTGACGAACCTCGAAAACGGGGTCTCGAATATCGAATGGTCGCCGGATTCGGCGCATTTGCTGTGCCTGACGCGCACCGGCCCCGCGCCGAGCAAGACCAGCGACGTCCGCCACTACACGCACATCAATTACAAGTTCAACGACACGGGTTATTTCGACGAACGGCGCTCGCACATCGCGGTGATCGACGCGAAAACCGGTGGGGCCCGGCAGATTACGGACGGAAATGACTGGAACGACCTGGATCCGCACTGGTCTCCGGATTCGACGCGTATCGCGTTTGTTTCGAATCGTACGGGGCACGAATTCGACAACGATCACAACACCGACGTATGGGTGATTTCCGCCGCCGGCGGCGCGCTCACGAAAATTTCCGAGCATGAAGGTCCGGATCGCAGCCCGCGATGGTCGCCCGACGGGAAAACCATCGCGTATCTGGGATCGGAAGCGGAGGAAGATCCGGCGCAGATTTTTTTCGCTCCGGCCGAAGGCGGCCCGTCGAAGACGGCCGCGAACAATTTCGATTACCAGGTGGGCGAGATCGCGTGGGCCGAGGACGGCAAAGCGATCTACTTCTCCGCGGGGGTAAAAGGCGAGACGCACATTTTTCGAATGGGCGCGCCAACCGGAACAGGGGCGGGCGCGGTGACGCAGCTTACCCGCGGCGCGAGCAACGACCACGGATTTGTTTTGCGTGATTCGGAGATGGTCTACCTGTCGAACGATTTCGAGCATCTGGACGACGTGTACGTGCGCGACGTCGATTTGCGCGGGGGCGGCGCGGCCGCACGTCAAGTTACGCATCTGAATGCGGCGCTGTGGAGCAAGCTCGAATTTGCCACGGTCGAGCGCATGCCGTATAAAGCCGCGGATGGTTTGCCGATCGACGGCTTTCTGGTGAAGCCGATCCATTTTGATCCGTCCAAAAAATATCCGATGGTCGTGAGCATTCACGGCGGTCCGGCGGGGATGTACGGGGTCGACTGGTATCACGAATTTCAGGTTTACGCGGGGCGCGGATGGGCGGTGTTTTTCTCGAATCCACGCGGCTCGACGGGCTATGGCCACGCGTTCCAGCGGGCGGTCGCGCACGAATGGGGCGGCAAGGCGTACACCGACATCATGACCGGCGTCGAGCTGGCGCTGAAGCAGAATCCGTGGATCGATCCCGATCGTCTGGGCGTGACCGGCGGATCCTACGGCGGGTTCATGACCAACTGGATCGTGACGCAGACCCATATATTCAAGGCCGCGGTGACGCTGCGCGGCATTTCGAATTTCGTCAGCGACGACGGAACGCGCGACGGCGCCTACGGGCATGAGCGCGATTTCGGCGGCGACATCTTCCACAATTACGACGAGTATTGGAAATATTCACCGCTCCGGTATGTGGCCAACGTGAAAACGCCGACCCTGGTGCTGCATTCCGACAACGATTATCGCGTGCCGATCGAGCAGGGCGAACAATGGTTCCGCGCGCTGCAACATTATCACGTGACCAGCGAAATCGTGATGTTCCCGCGAGAAAATCACAATCTGACGCGCACCGGCGAGCCGAAGCACCTGGTCGAAAGCCTCAACTGGCAGTGCTACTGGTTCGACCGGTTTCTGAACGGAGATGAGAACGCCAGGCGTCCCAACGAGTAATAATGAAGTCGATGGCGAAAGAGGCGGAGATGACCAAGCAAGGGATGGCGGAGCTCTACGACTCTGACTTTTTCGAATGGACGCAGCGCAGCGCGGAATTAATTCGCCAGGGCCGGCTCAGTGAAGCCGACCTCGAACACATTGCCGAAGAGATCGAGGACATGGGAAAGCGCGACCGGCGCGAGGTGCGCTCGCGTCTCATCGTACTGATCGAGCATCTGCTGAAGTGGCAGCTTCAACCGGAGCGGCGCAGCCCATCGTGGCGCGATACGATCGTCGAACAGCGAATCCAACTGACGCTCGTATACGAGGACTCGCCAAGCCTGCGCGGGCTCGCAGAGGACGAGCTTACGCAGATCTACGCTCGCGCGGTGCGTAAGGCCGTCTCGGAAACCGGCGTCGCGCCCGATAAATTCCCCTCACGATGCCCCTATTCGGAAGACCAGATTTTAGAGCTGAGCTTCCTCCCGGACTGATTGTCGAGAATGGAGGCATGCTCCCGCTCGCGCCCGAACTCGACCGCATCGTGCGCGACCTCGATTCCGCCGGATTCCGGCCGCTGATCGTCGGCGGCGCGTTGCGCGACGCGCTGCTCGGCCTGGAACCGAAGGATATCGACATGGAAGTTTACGGGATCACCTACGACCGGCTCGCGGAATTACTTTCCCGTTACGGGCGCGTCGATCCGGTGGGAAAATCATTCGGCGTGGTGAAGCTCGACGGCCACGACTTCAGCGTTCCGCGGCGCGACAGCAAGACCGGCGCGGGCCATCGCGATTTTCTTTCGACATTTGATCCGGCGATCACGCCTCGCGAAGCGGCCAGCCGCCGCGACTTCACCATCAACGCGATGGCTTACGATCCGGTATCGCACGAAGTTCTGGATTTTTTCGGCGGACGCGAGGATCTCAAAAATCGCGTTCTGCGCGCGACCAGCGCCGCGTTCTCCGAAGATCCGCTGCGGGTGTTGCGCGGGATGCAGTTCGCCTGCCGCTTCGATTTGACGGTTGCCCCGGAGACGGCGGCGATGTCGCGCTCGATCGCGAATCAATATCCGACCATCGCGAAGGAACGCATTGCCGAAGAGTTCATGAAGTGGGCGACCAAGGCGGATCATCCCGGCCGCATCGGCGAGTACCTGGCGCAAACCGGATGGATGATTCATTTTCCCGAGCTCGAACGAATTTATGGCGTCCCGCAAGATCCCGAATGGCATCCGGAAGGCGACGTCGGCGTTCACACCATGCTGGTGGTGGATGAAGCGGCGCGCATTGCCAGGCGCGACCATTGCGAAGGCGACGATCGCGCGGTGTTGCTGTTTGCCGCGCTCACGCACGACTTCGCGAAGGCGGATACGACCGAGCTGCGCGAGCGCGACGGATGCCTGCGCTGGACGTCGTGGGGTCATGAAGCGGCCTCGGGTCCGGTGGCGCGGCGATTCTTGAATCGCATCGGGATCAAGAGCGCGATCGCCGATCAGGTGGCGCCGCTGGTGGAGAATCATCTGGTGCATTCGAGCATCGGAATGGACGTGACGCCGCGCGCGGTTCGAAGGCTCGCCGTGCGCCTGGCGCCGGCCAGCATCACGCAACTGATCCGATTGATCGAAGCCGACGCTTCCGGACGCCCGCCTCGCGCCAAAGGATTGCCCGATTCGGCCGAACGCATTCGCGAGGTGGCCGCGTCGCAATCGGTCGCCGAAAAGCCGCAGGCTCCGCTGATTCAGGGCCGCCACGTGCTTCCGTATTTTGAAAATCGTCCCGGCAAGCACATCGGCGAGGTGACGCGCGCGGCCTATGAAGCGCAATCGGACAACGCGTTTTCCGATGAGCAGCAAGCCTTGGCGTGGCTGGACGCTTATATGCGCCAGCGTTCGCCCGATCAAGAAACGATTTAGTGCCCGAGGTATTGGCCGTTGGTCGCGTCGATGAACACGCTCCACTCGGCGCCCGAGATCGATTCTCCCCAGAACACCCGCCATACCGGATCGGGGAATCGCGAGGTTTGTTCGAGCTGGAAATTCACCCGCGGCTTCTTCTTCGACTTCCGGATGTACTCGGCGCTCTGGTCGATCGCGGTGTGAAACGCATCCGGCGTGTCGATGCGCAGCGCCGCGGGAAGGAACGATTGCGACTGCCCGGCGGGTCCGTCCCAGGACTCTTCGAGGCCCGCGAAAACTCCTTTGTGCAGATTGCCTTCCGCTTCCACCGCGGACCAGGTGTAAATCCGCTGCTGTCCGCGCGACTGCGAAACGTAGAGGACTTCCCAGGCTCCGGCTTTGCCGTCTCCCGATTTGGGAGTTGCCAGATTGATACTGCGGACGTGCATCGGCTGGCAATCGGTGGCCCAGGCGTGCGCGGGTCCGAAGGTGAACTGGAATGCGCGGCGGCCGGTGATCGGCGCGGGGGGCGGTTCGGGAGCCTTCTTGGTTTCCGCGGCCGGCTTTTCCGAGCACGCCGCCAGGATCAGAGCCGCCAGCAGGCTCACGAAAATTCTCATCTCTACAATTTCGAGGGTTGCCGTGAAGTCTGTCAAGCGCAAACCACAGGGTATAATCTGGCTAGGCGGGGAGGCCGTTGCATGTACATTTCCCGTGTGAGTTGGGCGGCGATCGGACCGGTTTTTCTGATTTGGCAATTGACCGCGCAAACCCAGCGGCCGAATCCGTCAGGCATGCCGGGCACGCCGGGTTCGGTTTCCTCGCCCAGCAGTCCCAATTCGCCGAACTTCGGCTCGACTGCGCCCGGATCGATAGGCTCCGGCCGCACGGGTCCGATGCTTCTGACCGGCAAGGTGGTGCTGAACGACGGCAACGTGCCGAGCGAACCGGTCCGGATCGAGCGGGTGTGCAACGATCGCAGCGGTGGGCGTCCGCATCCGGAAGGCTTTACCGATTTGAAGGGGCGCTTTTCGATTACGCTGGGCCAGGAACAGGACATCATGGCGGACGCGAGCGAAACACAATCGCGCGGCCAGATGCCGGGTAACAACCCGTTAACGGGCATCAGCCAGGCGGAATTGATGAACTGCGAGCTGCGCGCCGTGCTGCCCGGGTTCAGGTCGGATTCGATTTCGCTCGCCACCCGCCGTTATCTCGACAATCCCGACGTCGGCACCATCGTTCTGCACCGGATGGCGAACGTGGAAGGCTTGACGGTGAGCGCGACTTCCGCGCTGGCTCCGAAAGATGCCCGCAAGGCGTACGAAAAGGGGCTCGAAGACGCCCGCAAGAGCAAGCCCGACGACGCTCAGAAGCAGTTTGAGAAAGCGGTCGCCGAGTATCCGAAATATGCGTCGGCGTGGTTCCAGTTGGGGGTGCTCGACGAACAGCGCGGCCAACCGGAGGAAGCCCGCAAGGCGTATATGCAGTCCATCGCGGCCGATTCCAACTACATCAATCCGTACGAGCGTTTGTATCTGCTGGACGCGAAACAGGAGAAATGGAAAGATGTGGCCGCGACCAGCGACCGCGTGCTGCATCTGAATCCTTACGATTTTCCGGGCGCGTTCTATTTCAATGCGGTTGCCAATTTCGAGCTTGGAAATCTGGATGCCGCCGAAAAGAGCGGCCGGGAAGCGGTGAAGCTGGACAAGACGAATCAGAATCCCAGAACCAATTACGTTTTGGGAATCATTCTGGCGAAAAAGGGCGAGTTCGCGCCGGCCGCCGAGTGCCTGCGCGCCTATCTGCAAGCGGCTCCGGCAGCGAAGGACGCCGATACGGTGCGGCAGCAGATTGCGGAACTGGAAAAATCGGCAGGCGGCCATCCCCAATAATCGCGTCATGCGAGCGGTCACGCTGGTCCTGCTCTGCGCGCTTCGACTTCGGGCCGCGAATCCGCTGTACGAATCGATGGATCACAAGCTCGACCTGATCGAGGCGCGACAGGTGAAGCGCGGGTCGTCGGTGGTGTTCACCCTCGAGGAGATCAACGGGTGGGCGCGCGTGAAGGTGCCGGAGACGATGCCGCAGGGAATCCGCGATGAGAGGGTGGAATTGCAGGAAGGCTCGGCCAGCGGCTTCGCGATGGTCGATTTTGTGAAAATGCTCCAGGTGAAAGGCAACTCGGTCAACTGGATCATGACGAGGCTGCTCGAAGGGGAGCGGCCGCTGCGGGTTTCGGTGAAGCTCGAATCGGGCGGCGGGCGCTGCATCGTGCGCCTGACCAGCGTGGAAATTTCGAACGTCACAGCCAACGCCATGGTGCTCGATTTTCTGATCCGGACGTTATTTATGCCCCTGTATCCGGACGCGAAAATCAATGAGCCGTTCGATCTCGATTACGACATCGACCGCATCGATGTGCACCGCGACAACGTGCGGGTGACCATAAAACGCTAGCCGCAAAACCTAGACTGATGCCAGCGCGCCGATGCTCGCCTGGGCCGCTGCGCGTCCGGTGCGAATACAATCCGAGATGCCGATGCCTTGGTACGCGTTGCCTGCAAGGTGGAGGCCGGGAATCGCCTCGACGCGCGCCTCAATCGTTTTCAACCGCGGGCCGTGGCCGACCGTATACTGGGCCATCGATCGCGGCCATCGGGAAATCCGGTGGAAAATCGGAGCGGTGGTCAAGCCGAGAATCCGCCGCAATTCCTCGCGCGCAATCGCCAGAAGGTTTTCGTCGGATTCCTGCAGAATCGCTTCGTCGCCCGCTCCGCCGAAAAACAAGCGCAGCACGATGCGGTCCTCCGGGGCGCGAAACGGGAATTTGGTGCCGACGAAGGTTCCCGCCGCAAGCCGCCGGCGCTCTTTCGCGGGCACCAGAAATCCGAAGCCGGCGCGCTTGCCGTCGAATTCGGTGGAATTATAAATCAGCGACAGCGTCAGCGATGAGCTGTAGTCGATCGCCGCCAGTTCTTGCGATAATTCGCCGTCGACATCGGCCAGCAATGCGGACGCCGACCACGCCGGACCGGCCAAAATCGCGTGTTGCGCGCGGATCCAATCCCCCGCGGCGCGCAATCGGAATCCATCTCCAGTGCGCTCGATGGTCTCCACTTCGTGGTGGCTTACGTTCAATCCGGCCGCAAGCGCTTCCACCATATGGCTCAATCCGCTCTTGAGCGACCGGAACAGGGATCCCCCCGATGACGGCGGCCGTTTCGCCATCATCACGGCGCGGCCCAGACTGCCGTGCTGCGTTTCCATTTGTTCAAATCGCGGCAGCACGCTCGAGATGCTCAATTTCGCGGGATCGCCTCCGTATACGCCCGAGAGCAACGGCTCGGCCAGATAATCGAGCGTCTCGCGTCCGAAATGATCGATGACGAATTCGGCGACGCTGCGGTCGGGCAGGGGATGCCTGGGAGGGCGGCGCAGCAGCTCGAATCCCATGCCGAGCTTGGTTCGCAACCCAAGCAGCGGGGAACGCACCATCGGCATCACCTTGGTGGGCACGATCATCATCACGCCCTCGGGCAATGGGACCAACCGGTCTCTTTTCCAGATGTAAGTGGTGCGCTGATGATCGTTCGACCCGATGACCTGGCTTTCGAGCCCCAGTTCCCTGATCAGCGCGAACGCTTCGGGTTTGGAGCTGATGAAGCTGTCGGGACCGGCGTCGAAGGTGCAGTCTTCCCAGGAGTGCGTTTCGATGACGCCGCCCAGTTGCGGGCGTTTTTCAAACAGGGTGAAGTCGACGCCCGCCCGCTTCAGATCGTAAGCCGCGGCGAGGCCGGCGATTCCGCCTCCGACGATGACGACGCGGGACATGTTAAGGCTTGAACTCGCGCACCATTTCGACGCACGCCTTGACGTTGTCGAGCGGAGTTTCCGGCAAGATGCCGTGGCCGAGATTGAAAATGTGTCCGGGCCGCGTGCCGGTGCGCTTCAGCAGCTCATGCACCCGCATGCGCAGCTCCGGAAGGGGAGCCATCAACACGGCCGGATCGAGATTGCCTTGCACGGCGGAGCGATAGCTGATGTCCATCCACGCCTGATCGATATTGATGCGCCAGTCGACGCCCATTACGTCGCCGCCGGCCGCGTGCAGCTCGCGGAAGAATCCCGCGGCGCCGGTTCCGAAGTGGATCACCGGCACGCCCGCGCCGCGAATTCGCTCGATCAGCGCGCGCGAATACGGCGCGACGAAGCGAACGTAATCATCCGGACCGAGAGCCCCCACCCAGCTATCGAACACCTGAATGATGCGCGCGCCTGCGGCCACCTGCAGCACGCCGAACGCGCCCAGCACGTCCACCAGCTTGCCCATCAGCCGCCGCCACAGCGTTTCGTCGCGATACATCATCTGCTTGGTCCTGATGAAATTGCGCGAGGGACCGCCTTCGATCATGTAGCTGGCCATGGTGAACGGCGCGCCGACAAATCCGATCAGCGGAACGCGTCCGGCCAGCGCTTTCACCACTTGTTGAATCGCCTCTCCGACGTAGCCCAGTTCGTCGGTGTTCGAAATCGAAAGGCTGTCGATGTCGCTCGACGTGCGCACGGGATTATCGATCACGGGGCCTTCGCCGGCGGCGAAACGCAGCTTCAATCCCATCGGCTCGACCGGCAGCAGCAGATCCGCGAAGATGATGGCGGCGTCGACGTCGAGAATTTCCACCGGTTGCAGCGTCACCTGCGCGGCCAGATCGGGGCGCTTGCAGATTTCTAGAATCCCGTGCCTGGCGCGAATATCGCGGTACGGCTTCATGTAGCGTCCGGCTTGCCGCATGAACCAAACCGGACGAACATCGGTCGGCCGGCGCCGGCATGCATCGAGAAAACGGCTACTCATTGGAGCCACACGCATGAATCACTCCTGTTCTCGCTTCCCGCGGACGGGCATATAGACGGGCATATAAAGGAAGACGGAAAGGGCGATGAGTTTGCGCCGAACCCGCTCCGAATTGTATGTCGAATCGAACAAAATCTTTTTTGTCAGTTACTTGGATCGCTCAAAACTTGGGGGTGCCGGCCAGGCACGCCGAGAGCGTATCCTAAATGACAAAGGTAGCACATCGCCTTTCCGGAGATCGATTTTTTTCATTCGCGAGGGCGGCCGCGCCGGATTCGCTTCAAAATCTGTGGCGCTTTCGCGCTCAAATCCACTGCGAGCGCCGGCTCGAAGCGCAGATCGGGCATGCGGAAAATCTGGAGCCGTTCCGCTAACTGATGCCGTAGGAATTGTTTAGCGTGATTCAGCGCTTCGAGCGTGGCGGTCTGCTCCTCGACCGTTCCGGACAGGGTGAGGCTAACCAGCGCGTGGCGAAAATCGGGCGAAAGATGCACTTCGTTGACGCTCGCCGTTCCGACGCGCGGGTCCGACAGTTCGTAGCTGATGAGCTCCTCGAGTTCTTCGCGAATGCTTTCCGAGACGCGCTCGGCACGATGGGGATCCAAATTTCAGGATAGCCTTGAAGCAGGCCCGAGACAATGAGACAATCCAGCCGCGGCCGGTAAGTTCGATGGATCTCGCAAAAATTTCGAATCAAAGTTACGTCCATGGCGCCGCGCAAGGTTTCCTGGAACCTGGTTCAAATCATAGTGAAAACATGAGAATGGAGAACCGTTTTTCAAGTGGCAGGGCGGTTGCTGAGTTTCTTCGCGACGGCGGGGCGCGAGGCGAAACCAGAAGGGCCCGGCCGATCAAGGGAGTCAAAACGACCATGTCGGACATGCTAAACAAAAACAACGAACTGGACCAAGCGAGCGAGAAGAGAAATCAGGCTTCCCACGGACACCTGGGCTGGATTGTCGCGTTAGGAGTGGGCCTGGTGGTCGCGCTCGCCGGAGACGGATATCTTCTCGTCCAATCGAATCAGCTTCGAGACAGCCTGGATCAATCGCAGCTGGCGACACAGGATCAGATGTCGAAGCTGAGCGATGCTACGAAATCACTGCTCGAACAGCGCCTGGAAGCGGTCAACGATCAAGTGAAGGGCGCGACGGACGCGGCCTCGAATGCGGTGATGCAGGCCCGGTCGGAAGCGCGCAGGCAGGGCTCGGAACTCGCGCGCCGTCTCGATCAGGAACAGAAGGAGATGTCGTCGCAGCTCACGGAATTGAAGGACGCGACGGAGAATACGGCCAGCAAGATCAACGACGTCTCGACCGACGTGAGCGGCGTGAAGACGGATGTGACCGGCGTGAAGGCAGATGTCGTCACGGCCCAGACGAAGATCGACCAGACCGGCTCCGACCTCAAGCGTGTCATGGGCGATATGGGCGTGATGAGCGGATTGATTGCCACCAATGCGAAAGACCTTCAGGCGCTGCGCGCATTAGGGGAACGCAATTACTACGAATTCACGCTGACCAAGAAAGAGGCTCCGAAAAAAGTCGGCGACATCGTGCTGACGCTGAGGAAATCCGATCCGAAGCGGAATCGCTACACCCTGGATATTGTGGCCGACGACAAGCGCGTCGAGAAGCAGGACAAGACCATCAATGAGCCGGTGCAGATTTATATGGCGGATGCCACGCAGCCGGTGGAAATCGTGATCAATCAGGTGGATAAGGATAAGGTGGTGGGCTACGTGTCCACTCCGAAGGTGAAGATGGCCCGCCGTTAGACCATTTCTGGGGTTCGCGTAGACCAGTTTCAAGCGGCCTGTAACGGCAGCCTCAGAAGCCGACGATCCTGCAATAGTCTCCGTTATCCGTGAAACTGGTCTAGCTTTGTTTCTCGCCGGAGGACCGCGGGCTCGGTGACGCGCGCAGTTCGATTCGAGCCGCGCGCGTTTCGCTTTACAGGGAGCCGCTGCGATCCGGTTTCCCGAACCCCCGAGCGGCCGCGCGCTTGCGATAAAATCGGTGCCGTGAAGTGGGCTTTGCTTTTCGCTCTCGCGGTTCCGGCGCCGGCCGCGCCTGCCGAGGACGTTTTCGCTCCGCTTCAGTTCCTGGTCGGCGATTGGGTGGGTACAGGCGGGGGTGGACCCGGCGAAGGCGGCGGCGAATTCTCTTTTCGATTTGACCTTCAGAACAAGATCCTGGTCCGGAAAAGCTACGCGGAATATCCGGCGCAGAACGGGCGGCCCGCGTCCCGGCATGACGACCTCACCATTGTCTATCAGGATTCGGACGCCAAGGCGCTGCGCGCGATCTATTTCGACAGCGAAAACCACACGATTCCATACTCGGTCGAAGCCATCCAGGGCGGCGTACGATTCGTGAGCGACCGCGTCCCCACCGAGCCGCGCTATCGTCTGATCTATCGCCAGGCGGGCGACGGCGTCGTGACGCTGGACTTCGAAATCGCGCCGCCTGGCCAGCCTGAGGCGTTCGCCAGCTACATCAAATCCCGTGTGAGACGAAAATGAACGCGCTTTGCGCAGCGGTGTGGACCACATTTCTTGCGCAATCGTTGCAAGTGTATTCGGAATTTGCACGCTTCAATGCTGCGGCGGAGATCGCCGCTCCGGCCGAGCCGCGCGAGATTCTTTCTCCGGCACTGGTGCGGAACGGATTCACGTCGTTTCAAATCATCGTGCGAGTGGATCCGGGCACGCCGTACTGGCTGTTGGTCGGTGAGAATCCGGAAGATGCCGTGAAGCTGACGGTATATCGCGAATCCGGCGATAAGCTGGAGCCGGTAGCTCTGCCGTATTCGGACGACAAGACGCAAATCTTCTGGCTGGACGTGTGGACCGATCGCGATGCTCCGGTGCGGCGCATCAAGGTCGAGCCGGAACTGTACGTGAAGGAGGATTGGGTAGTGTATCCGATGGAAGCGCGAGTGATGGACGCCACGGTTCCCGGAAGCCTGCTGGTGACGGGAAATTCCATGTGCGGCGCGAAAGCGGATCCAGATGGCGACGTCGCGCGCCTCCACGCGCGAAACGCGCAGCAGGATGCAGCGCTGGCCGCCGGGGCGCCGAAAGAGGAACTGAAAAAACTCGTCGACGGGTGTGAGTCGAAGTCCGCTCAGAATCCGGAATATTATCTTCGGATTCGAGACTATCTATTCCGCATGCGTTAGAATCGTAAGGACGACCCCCGGAGAGATGGCCGAGTGGTTGAAGGCGCACGCTTGGAAAGCGTGTTTAGGGGAAACTCTAACGAGGGTTCGAATCCCTCTCTCTCCGCCATTTTAACCATTTATTTTCAATCATTTAGCTGGTAGAAAATCTGAATGTGTCCAATTTGTGTCCAGGTTTTTCAGCAGCCGTCCTCATGGGTTGAACCGCGAAAGCGCCAAACCCGGTAGGCGTTTTCGTGGATTAGAGGCGTTCATGCCCTCTGAGGTGAAGGCAGGATGAGCTTCAATCTGTGATCGCCTTTTGCACCGCATCCTTCAGGGCAGGCAGGTCATCGGTGACGGCGCTCCAGATCGAAGCCGGATCGATCCGCTCGTAAGCATGGCGGAGGTGATTTCCGATGCCTCGGATGTCTCTCCACGGTACTCCCGGGCACCGGACTTCGGCTTCGTTGCCGAGGCGGACCGCTGCTTCACTGATGATCTGGAATTTCCGCTCAACCGCGGCGATTGCCATCGGGTTGGCGCGGAACGCTTCGAAATCCATTTCGGCGGTGAACTGCTCGATCATCGCGATTGCGTTAAGAATGTCTGAAAACCAGCGTTGTGGACGCGCTTCAAAAGGCAAGGATCGACTCTCGCTCTGCGCGCTCCGCGACTTCGGGCAGCAGCAGTTTTCTATCGGCGAGGTCCGCCTTGACGCCAAGAAGGTCGGTGAGCATGTTCTCCAAATGGATGCGGCCGATTAGTGACAGACGCTTGGTGTGGTCGAAATCGGCGATGACATCTACGTCGGACGACTCGCGAAGCGCAGTTCCGCGCGCATAGGAGCCGTGAAGCGCTATGTGCTCGAAGCCAGCGGCCTTCAGCTCCGCCTCATTCTCCCGCAGTTTGGCGATTATTGTCGCGCTGTTCACAGTACGGATCTCGATTCATTTTATCGCGGCTTATTGGAACAGCAAGCCGCCAAAACTCGGGTGACTTTCGGACTCCTCGATTCTTGAAGCTCGAAGCCTCGCGATGCCAGGGGCAAAAATGATATTTTGTGGTACTAGAACTTTTTCCATTTCGTACTATTTATGCTGCGCCCTTTCCTCTATTGGAGATTGGAGGTGCGCTGGCGACACTTCAATAGATGCGAGCGATTCTGATTGTTTTTCTTGCGACTTGTTCCGCGGCTGTTGTCCTCGGACAACGTTCGGCGACGGGCACGCTTCGCGTGTCTGCTCAGATCGACGGCTCTCTGAGCGTGGTGTTTACGGCAAGCTCCGGACCAACCGTCTATGCTACCGGCAGGAACTCGACCACGTTCACTGTTCCCACGGTGGGCGGGTCTTTTTCGATGAATTCGGCGCCGATTGCCGCCGGAGACACGACGTTTCTGATTTCTTCCCCCTTCGAGATTGAAGTCACCCGGGCGAACCTGCTGAGCGGATCGTATACGCTCAGGAGCTGGCTGAATTCGCCCGACCCGGTGCATTCGTGGCTGATCGACAGCGCCGAAATTTCAAAGGGCGGCAATCAGGTGATCTCCAGCCACGAATTCTACGGGGTGCCGAACCAGCACACGTTGACGGTAAGCGGCGCGGCAAGCGCGCTCCAGAATCTGACCAACGCGATCACGTTTCAAGTCGTCGCCAACTGAGCGCCGGGAACTTTAGCGCTGACCCATAATCAAGTTGATGTCCTTCAATTGGGCCGGTTGTTCGGGCACGGTCACCAGGCGATTGATGCCCTGGCCGTTGTAATCCGCCGAAACGGTGAACGTTCCGCCGGGCAGTTCGCGAAACAGGAATCGGCCGTCGGAATCCGTCGTGGTTGTTAAGGACATTTCGGTCAAAACGACGGCGATGCCGGGGATGCCGACGTATTGGCCGAGCGTGCGGTCATACAACAGCACCCGGCCGGAGATATTTCGGATCGCGCGAATTTTGAGGCTCGCCCGTGGCGCTTTGCCGTCTTCGACGGGGACACTGACCACGGCAGGCTCTTCCACGATGTAGCCTGGAGGCAGTGAATCCCCGTCCACCGATACCAGGTACTGTCCGGCCGCGAGGCGCGGAACCAGAAACTTTCCGTCGCCCCCGGACACAATCGTAGTCCGGCGGTTTTCTCCTTGAATCACGATCGCGATTCCGGAAACCCCGCGGGGAGTGTCATCCTGCACCTCTCCACCGAGGCTCGAAAGCGAGCGGGCGATGCCGAAATTCACTTCCCCATCTTCGGACGTCTCGACTTGCTCGGGAGTGGTGAAGTAGTAAGCAGTCTCGCCGTGGAGCATGGCCTGAATGCGGTGTTTTCCTTCAGGGACGCCGGGGAAGCGGTAACTCCCGTCAGGCCCGGTGCGGGTCTGGCGGCGGTTGTCGAGAATCAGCTCCACGCCCGCAACCCCGGGAGCGGATGGCGAATCGGCGCCGCGGCCATCCTGGTCTTCAAACACCCGACCCTTGATAGCGCCGTGGCGTTCCATCATCAGAAACCCTGGCGCGGTATTGAATCGGTGCCGCAACGACAGCGCGACCAGCGGATTGACCGCGAGCGGCTGTCCCGTGGCCCGCGTTCTATATTCCGCAAGCGTCAGCAGAAGATCGTTCGACCGGCCAATCCGCTGCGTAACCGAGAGCCTGTGAATGGTGACCGCATTGTCGCTGGAGACCGATTCATCGATGTTGCGCAGGAATTCGTAATCGACCTGAGGAGCGTAGCCGCGGCCTCGCCAAGTCGCCGAACCGCTCACTTGCTCAAGCCGCGGTGTCAGATTGATCGTCACGTTGTTCAGATACTGCAGATTGATCAGCCCGGCGTACTGGTTCAGAAAATCGCTGATCTGTTGAGGCGTGGTCGCGGTCACGCCAAACTGGGTCAGGATCTGAGCGAGGCCGGTCACCTGGGAGAGCAGGAAACCCACCGTCGGAGCATCCGTTTCCCGCTCCGCATATCCGTTGAAGCTGAGCTGGCCGAAGCTTAAGTGCGCGGAAGCGAGATATTGATGGCCGCCGGTATTCTGTGCGGTGAACCGGGACCATTGATGCTGGAAATTCGCGCCGAAATAGCGCGAGTTGAATCCCAGTCCTTGGGGATAATACAGTCCTTCGAGCGGAGTCTCGCCGGCCACCTCGGTGTGGAAAAGTGAATAAGTTGTGCCGCCAAACAAGGTCCAATGCTTGAAGGGAATATAACGAAGCTGCAGGCCGCCGTTCACGCTGAGCTCCTGGAACGATGGCAGGTTGAAGCGATCTCCGGTGAAGTTCAAATCGCTCGCGAACTGTTCGAACCATTGCCGGGTCCAGGTGAGGTCGGAATACAAACCGCGAAAATTGCTGATGCTCAACGCGGCGAATTTTTCGGGAGTATAACGGAACCGCGCGCGCAGATTTTCCCCGTGCCGTTTGTAGATTAACGAAGACGAGGCGCCCAGGCCGCGGCTTCCGCCCAACTCCGCCGAGAAGTGCAGATTGTCGCTGGGTTGATACGCGTAGAGCAACGACAGGATGGCTCCGGGATTGCCCGTATGGCTGGCCGCGGGCATGGTCAGGTAGTAAAAGGACGGGACCAGGCGCGAGTGCTCGGTCAATCGATACCGGTAGCCCGCTCCGAAGACGCCTTCCGCGCGGATCGGCAGGAACAATCCGTCGAACGGAGCCGGAGAGGTGTATCCGCCATGAAAAAACCAGCCGTCCTCCTGCCAGTGCAGTCCCCGGATGACAGCGCCATTCACCGTGAGCGGCGACTCAGTCACCAGTTGATCCACCAGCGTGACGCTTCGCTCGTTCGTCTGAATCGAGTAGGAAAGCGATGTTATCGCGAAGCTCGAGACGCTGTAACTGTCGTAGGGATTGTTGGGCGAGGGGAAGAAATTCGTCGCGGCCAGATAAAAATGGGTACTCATATCCTGGCCCTGGCGCGAAAAATCCAGGATATTGGTCAATTGTTCCGGCAACGAAGAATAGCGAGTTTCGAAATATCCGGCTTCATTCGATTGTCCCTCCGCTTCCGGAGCCACCCATCCTCTTGGATAGATGGGAGGAGGCATCGGAACCAGGATCTCCAGCGTCTGAACCCCGCCCGGCGTGACTACGATCAGGTGCGTGGTTCCCGGACTCTTGCCCATCACCGCGACGATTCCCTGATCCGCGGATGCTTCCGCGATTTGCGGATCCACCGCGTACGCCGCGGTCGCCCCCGGAATGGGAATCGAAATGGTTTTCTGGAAGCCGACGGTATAGGTGTCCGCGTATACGGCCGCGGTTATCGCGACTGCAAGTGTGACGACCGGGCAGATGCGGCTCATGGCACGGAAAACTCGCCGCTGGCGGTAACGATCTGGTTGTTGTACTCGAATGAGGAAATGGCGCGGTAATGTCCGGGTTTCAACTGCACGGGACAGGTGGCGGAAAAGGCAGTGCTTTCGCCAGGCAAGAGGCGATGAGCGGGAAACGTGGCTTTGGCAACGCTATGTCCCGAGTCGTCAAGGATAGCGGTGGCGCCCTTGGGTACCACAACCTCCGATCCGGAATTGAGCAGCTCGTGAGTGACAACCTGATTGGTGGTTGCCGTTTGAGGCGTCGCGCTGAAGCCGACGGCTTTGAAACTGTAGTCCTGGGACAATTCGAAGGTGATCAGCGCACCGAGCGACGCTCCGAGACCTACCGTTCCCTCATTCGCCGGTGTGTCGAGCGCGCCTTTAAAGTAGATCACCACGGCGCGCAACGGGGTCTGTTGCGGAACCGTAAGGGTTACGACGACGCTGCCTTGCTCTTGCGGATGGAGGATCAGAGAACGAGGCGAAGCCACCGCGCTCGCTGCGATCCCGTTTTCGGTTTCGCCGGCGGGAACGTAGGTCCGCTGGCTATTTTTCACGACAACATCCTGCACTTCGATATCGAAGCGAAAGGTGCCGCCGGTCATGTTGCTCATGCGCAGCGTTTGTGTCCAGCCTTGACCAGGCTTGACCTTGGCCAGAACCACCGCCGGCGTCAGCGTCAAAGTGGGACGAGGCGCCTGATCGCCGGCCAGCGGTTGCGAGTGCAGGAGGATAGCGGCCGATCCGAATAGAAAAACCAGGTTTTTCACTGTAACGTCACCTGAAAGTTAACGTTTGCATCGATGGGTCCCGCGGAAGCCGTAACGGGCACCCTCACCTGGAGGGTATGTTGCGTCGTGGCGCCGCACGCGACTAAAGATGTGATCATCGTTGGCGCCGTGGATAACGTGATTTGATCAAGAGAAACGGTGTAGCGCGGGTCGACCTGCTGAAGACCGGCAGTGATGGACGCGCGGCGGCCCGAATCAACTACGGGACAGTCCAGTCGCAGACCGAGGCTGGTCGCGATCGTGAACGAGGTCCCGTCCTTGGTGTGAGTGAGGCCGAATTGGGTGTTTTGTGAGGCCCAGGAAATATGGCCGAGATTCATGGAGCCGAATCCTTCCGTGGCAGCCTGCACAGTTGCCCCGTTGGGCGAGGCGACAACCTCGACTGTCGGCGTGGCCGGTGCCGCGGCCACTGACGGAACGGGAGTTTGGGACCATCCGATGACGGATTGTCCGCCATAGAGCAGCGCGATCCGGAGCGCTTTTGTTACATGCTGTCTCATAACTCTGTTCCCAAAAAGTTTCCAAGGACTGGTCCGGTTATCTCCGGACCAGCCCAGTCTGATGCGAAGGTTCAGTTTGCCGTGGCGACGAAATTGATCGCGTTGTTGATCGAGCCGGACGTATTCGTGAATGGAATCGAGACTTTGAGCGTATGGGAACCGGCCGAGTCATAAGTGCCGCTGGCGGTAATGCTTGCCGGCGAGCCGCTGGTGACCGTGGTGCCGTCGATCGTCCAGGTGTTCGTCGTGTCAGCGGAGTTCAATTCGGCCGTAAGGGTGTAATTTGTGCTGGAGCTGTTAGCCTCCATCACGAGCACGTCAAACGGGGTGGCAACGGCAAAAGCAGTGGCGCTCCCCGCAGTGCCGTTCACAGTCTGCGTAACACCGCTCGGCGCGCTGTATCCGTACGCCGAGATGTGGCCGAATGCCAGCGTCGCAGTGCTAGTGCCGGTGCCGGAGGACAACGCGAGACCACTGGCATCGGAGGCAAATGTGAGGCTGATGGTCGGATCGATCGCAGCAGTCACCGTCATCGTTCCCGAACTCGTCACCGTCTGGGCGCTGAGATTCGAGAGAGTCATCATCATCGCCACGCCCGTGAGCGTGGAAAGTAGCAGTTTTTTCATGGTTTACCCTTCTCCTTAGTGGATTAAAACAGCGCACAACCGGCATTTCCCCGAGGATATAGATATATTCCTTTCGGGTTACGACGGTCGTACGCCATTTTCAGTAATCCATCGGCGAAGGGCACTTAAA
>DATHCE010000193.1:0-4161 GCA_035319685.1 Bryobacteraceae bacterium
GACATCGATATATCCAGCCGGGAGGACTAGCGCCGCAGACGGGGGCGCGGAAGGGTCCACCGTCAATGAGAACGTCGCCTCTTTCTTCTTCGGAGGCAGGCATTTCGCGTCATTGCAAGTTTGATAACGGACTTGCGCCGCCAGGTCGACCGGCCCGCTAGCGGCATCCTTTTTGACTACCGCTTCGATCCAAAAAACAGCCTCCTTTTGATATGTTTCGGTATCCACTCCGAAGTTTGGGTCGAATTTTCGTTCCGGCTTCGGTTCGAACAGCTTCGATGACGCGATCGCGGGGCTTTCCGCTAATGCGGCAGTGGTCGGAATGGGACCGCCCTTGGGTGTAGTCAGGGAATAAAGATGCCAGCCCTCATCGAGTTTGGCGGTCAATTGTAGAGTTACCGTGGCTCCGGGAGGGGCTTTATCGACGCTCGATGAAAGCGTCCATTGAACGGGGTCGAGTCTCTGCGCCGCGAGACCGGCGGCGAACAGCAAAATCAGCCACGCGGTTCGTCCTGGATGTTTCATTTTGCGACCGCTCTTGTAGATGCAACGCCATCGAGTTCGGCTGCAATTCTTTCGTTGATCCGGCCCTCAGCGAATCCGGCCGCGACGCGTATCGCATTCCGGATCGCGTTCGCGTTCGAGCGGCCATGACAGATGATGGTGGCGCCCTTTACGCCGAGCAAAGGCGCGCCTCCGTATTCTGAATAATCGACGCGCTTGCGGAAGTCGCGGTAGGCGGCTTTGGAAAGCACATAACCGATTTTGCGGGTGACGGTTTGCGCCAGCGATTCGCGCAACATCCCGGTGATCATGTCGACCAGGCCTTCGCTGACTTTGAGCGCGACATTACCGATGAATCCATCACAAACCACGACATCAACAATTCCACTGTAAATATCTCTGCCTTCGACGTTTCCAATGAAATTGATGGGGAGTTGTTTGAGCAGCGGGGTCGCCGCGCGGGTCAGGTCGTTACCCTTATGCTCCTCTTCGCCAATGGAGAGCAGGCCGACGCGAGGACTGGGATTGCGGAAAATAATCCGCGAGTAAATCTCGCCCATCACCGCGAATTGAGCGAGCATTTCCGGGGTGGAATCGACATTGGCGCCGACGTCGACTACCACGACCGGGGTTCCTTTAAGGGTGGGGAATGCGGAAGCGAGCGCGGGCCGGTCGACGCCGCGGATCATGCCCTGCACCATTTTCGCCGTAGCCATGGAGGCCCCGGTGTTGCCGGCCGAGACGATTCCCTGTACTTCGCCGTCGCGGAGCAGGCGGCTGGCGACGCGAATGGAGGAATCCTTCTTGGAGCGGACGGCCTTGGCGGCGGCGTCCTCCATGGTCACTACTTCAGAGGCATGCTCGATGCGGATCGGCAGTTTCGCGGCGGATGGATGGACGCTCAATTCGCGGCGGATCACGTCCTCTTTGCCGACCAGAACGACGCTGACATCCAGGGTGCTGGCGGCCCGGATTGCACCCTCGATTTCGGATTTGGGCGCGTGATCGCCGCCCATAGCGTCCACCGCGATCGTCGTCATAAGAGCCGCGGACGATTACTCTTCGACCACTTCAATCACTTCCCGTCCCTTGTACTTGCCGCAATGCGGACAGACTCGATGGGGCAGTTTGGGCTCATGGCAATTGGGGCACTCGGCCAGAACACTTCGGGTCAAGGAGTCGTGCGTGCGCCGCGCGGAGGTACGGCGCTTGGAATGTCTTCGTTTCGGATTGGGCATGGGTTCTCCCGGCCTTTCTTTATTGCAATTTCGGTTATTGCAGCTTCTTCAGCGCCGCCCAACGGTCGTCTACCGTTTCCGCCTGGCAGTCGCACTCACTCAGATTCCGATTCCGCCCGCAGACCGGGCAGATTCCTTTGCAGTTCGGACTGCAAAGGCGCTGCATCGGCAGCGCCAGTAAAATATATTCCCGAAGCGCGTCGTTCAACTCGATCCCGTCGCCTTCGTAGAAGCCCATTTCGGCTTCGCTCTCATCCAATTCTACAAGGGCGACCTCTTCGCCGTAGCCTTCGGCCACCGGACGATAATACAACTCGAAATTCCCGTCCACCGGAAAACGCGCCGGTTCGAGGCAGCGGTCGCAATCGGCCTCCATAAGAACCGACAGATGGCCCTTCACGCGGACCTCTCCGAGCGATCCCGTTACCAGATCCACGGTCCCGTCCGCTTTAAGCGGACCGGTCTGCCGCAGCTTCGGGTCCAGGAACTCCACTTGGCCTGGAGCCAGATCGACGTCGAAACGTCCGGGACGCAGCTCCAGATCCCGAATGCGAAAGAACATGACGCACCTGCACACGTCCGCCCGGCATGAGACAAAGCGGCTCGTGTTGAAAAGACTAGTATAACAGCCGCGGCCGGCGTTTTGCTCAGCGTTTCGTTTCGCTATCCTCAAGAGATTGAAAAACGTAATCATTGCCGGAGGAGGACCGGCGGGACTCTCGGCTGCCGCGCAAATCGCCGCGCGCGGCCACAGCGTGCTGCTGGTCGAAGAGAGTCACGAAATCGGCTCGCCGATCCGCACCAGCGGAGGAAGTTTCATCGATGAACTGGATGCGTTGGGCATCCCGGCGAGCCTTTATCATCCGATCTCGCGCGTGCGGTTTCTGTCGCCCAACAACGCGGCGGTGTTCGATTACGCGCGGCCGTCGCTGTGCGTGATCGACGTGCGCGGCGTGTTTCAATTTCTGGCCGAGCGCGCCATCGCGGCGGGTGCGACGATCCGTCTCGCGACCCGGGCAGTAGGGCTCAAGATTGCGAACGGCGTGGTCACCGGCGTTCGAACTTCTGATGACGAAGATCTGCCCTGCCAGGTGGTGATCGACGCTACCGGCTATCGCGCGACATTGCTGAAGCAGGCCGGGTTGAAGCAGGCCGGGCTCGATCCCGGATTCCGGCGTTTCGGCGTCGGCGCCGAATACGATTTTTACGCGCCCCATTGTGATCAGAACGAAGCGTTGCTGATAGCCAGTGAACAATTCGCGCCGTCGGGATACGCGTGGGTTTTTCCGTGGGGACGGAATCGCGTGCGAGTAGGCGTAGGGATCATTCATCCGGATTCGAGCGCGCATCCGGATTCCTATCTCGATCGCCTGGTCGAAAACGCATCCAAGTGGGGCGTGAATCTGAAGCGCGCGCAACCGGTAGAGCACCACTCCGGATTGATTCCTTCGGAAACATTCGCGGCGTCGTTTGGGGGCGACGGGATTCTCGGCGTGGGCGACGCGGCGGGGCAGGCGTCCACGCTGGTAGGGGAAGGCATACGATGGGCGATTCAAGCGGGTCGAATGGCGGGCGACGTCGCGGCCGCGGCGATCGAAAAGGGCGACGTGTCGCGCGACGCGTTGAGCGCGTTTGACCGCACCTGGCGCAGGAAATTCGGAGCGGATCTGCGCCTCGCCCAACGGATCAACCGGCGCATCGCAAAATGGGATGATCGCAAGTGGGACCAACGTCTGGAGATCGTCAAACTGCTGAGCCCGGAACAGTTCGCGGAAGCCCTCAAGTCCAATCTCACGGGAGGCTGGTTGTGGAAATTTCTGATTTTGAACCCGCGCGCGCTAGCCTATGCCCGGAGCCTCTAACACCAATCCGACGCGTGGCCAGGAAACGATCCTGCTGGTGGAGGATTCGGAGATGGTCCGTGCGCTGGTGTGCGAAGTGCTCGAACAGCACGGCCACCGGGTTCTGGAAGCGCGGGATGCGCGGGAGGCCATCGGCATCGCTGAGGAACACCAGGGTGTGATCGAGCTGCTGCTCACCGATCTGGTGATGCCGCGGATGGGCGGCCACGAGCTCGCCAAGCGCCTGCGGCGCGGCAGAAAAGGTCTGAAGGTGATTTATATGTCCGGGTATGCGGGCGCCGGAATTGAGGCGGTGGAAAAAGGCTCGGGTTTTGTGGAAAAGCCGTTCAAACCGGATGCGCTGGTAGCGTGTGTCCGCAGAGTTCTTGACGAATCGAGGCCCGCGGGCGAAGACGAGTCCTAGGCCGAAATCGATCAGCTGTGTTCCGGTCCAGGCAGCTCCGCCATTACTGGCGCGGCTTTTCTCCATTGAATCCGGCGCGGGCGAGAAAGCCCGTGTCGAGATTTCCCGCGATGAAATCGGGATGCGCGAGAATCCGCTGATCGAGCGGAATCGA
>DATHCE010000194.1:0-10014 GCA_035319685.1 Bryobacteraceae bacterium
AGCCTTCTCCGTCAGCCTCAGCCGCTCCTCCAATTGATGCACCAGCGTGCGGTCCTCAATCAGGCAGTGATGCCCCGCGAAACGCAGGTGATGATCGTGCACCGCCACCATGCGCACGTTGAGCCATGCCATGCTTCCGTCGGCGCGCAGGCCCAGGCACTCCAGCGAATCGATCCCGGCGAGCAGCATCTGGCTGTAGGCTTCCCGTGCCCGTTCCCGGTCCTTCTCGGCAAAAAGGGTCATCCAGATCTGGTCCCTCAACTGTTCCGGAGTGCACCGGAACGTATTCGCAAAGGATTGATTCACTGAGCCGATCCGCCCATCCGCCCGCACCCACGCGACCCCGCTTTGTACGTGTTCGACCGCGACTTTTTTCGAATACAACTCCTCGTCCAGCGGTGTCTGCCGCCGCAAAACGCGGCGCAGAGCGATCGTCAGCAGTGTAACCACACCCAGCAGATAGAGCCACAACATAACGGGAGCTCTGTCGGGCTCCATCTATTACATCGGCCATTCGCCGCCCGGTCTTAAGTAAGGTTCCGCCGATTCGCCCACGCCCTTTTGAAAATTGGGGACAGACGGCACACCCAATGTGATGAGTCGCAAATTCGTCAAGCCGCGCCAGCGATGGCGGGGCTCTGGATATCGTGAAAGCCGCGCCAGTAATGGCGCGGTCGCACGGACAGGATCACAGTGGCTTGAGTTTCGTTGCCAACTTGCCGCTCGAAACACCGGAGAGCGCAGCGATATAACGTGGACAGCGCACCGATATAATAAAGTCACAATGTCAGCCAGCGTGACCCCGGTTGCGCCAGCGGATGTGATCGCCAAATACGAGCCGGTGATCGGGCTCGAAGTCCACGTCCAGTTGGCTACGCGCACCAAAATTTTCTGCGGATGCCCCACCAGTTTCGGAGCGCAGCCCAATTCCAACGTCTGCCCCGTTTGCATGGGATTGCCGGGCGCGCTGCCGGTGCTGAATCGCCAGGCGGTGGATATGGCGATTGAAGCGGCGCTCGCGCTCAACTGCACCGTGAATGCGCGATCGATTTTTGCCCGGAAGAATTATTTTTATCCGGACTTGCCGAAGGGTTACCAGATTTCGCAGTACGATCAGCCGCTCGCCGCGCACGGGTTCGTCGAGATCGGCGTCAATGGCGCCGCCAAGCGCATCGGCGTCACCCGCGTTCACATGGAAGATGACGCCGGCAAGAGTATCCACGACGGGTTTAAGGATTCCGGCCGGTACACTTATGTGGATCTGAACCGCTGCGGGACGCCGCTGATTGAAATCGTGAGCGAGCCGGACATGCGGAGTTCGGAGGAAGCCTACGCGTACCTGACCGAGCTGAAGCAGGTGCTCCAATACGTCGAAGTGTCGACCTGCGACATGGAAAAAGGGCATCTGCGCTGCGACGCGAACGTGAGCGTCATGCTGCGCGGCGCGGAAAAGTTCGGAACCAAAGCGGAGGTGAAGAATCTCAACTCATTCCGCTTTTTGAAAATGGCCCTGGATTATGAGATTTCGCGGCAGGTGGCGCTGATCGAAAGCGGCGGCCGGGTGATCCAGGAAACGCGGCTCTACCACGTCGATTCGGGCGAAACAGTGGGAATGCGCAGCAAGGAACATGCGCACGATTATCGCTATTTTCCGGAGCCGGATCTGGTTCCTTTGCGCGTGAGCGAGGAGTGGCTCGGCGCGGTTCGCGAAAAAATGCCGGAGCTGCCGCAGGCGCGCAAGCGGCGGTTTGTCGAGTCCTATGGGTTGCGCGAATACGATGCCCGGGTGCTGACCTCCACGCGCCCCATGAGCGAGTATTTCGAAAAAACCGCCGCGGCGTCCGGCGATCCTCGCGCGGCGGCGAATTGGGTGATGGGCGATCTCGCCGGGCTGCTGAAGCAGGATGGAAAAGAGATCGCGGAATCGCCAGTGAGCGCGGAAAATTTGGGCCGGCTGGTGACCCTGATCGGCGACGGGAAAATCAGCGGCAAACTCGCCAAGGAAATTCTGCCGAAGATGTTTGCCTCGGGAGAAACCGCGGATGCGATTATCGAGCGCGAAGGGCTGGCGCAGATCAGCGATGAAGGCGCACTCGGGAAAATGATCGATGAAGTGATGGCGGCGAATCCGAAACAGGTGGAGCAATATCGCGGCGGCAAGACGGCGGTGATCGGGTTTCTGGTGGGCCAGGTGATGAAGGCGAGCCGGGGACAGGCGGATCCGGCGGCGGTGAACCGGATGCTGAAGGGCAGACTTTGAAAATCGCCGTTCCAGCCGGGCCCGCGGAAACCGAACAGATCAGTCCCTACATTCGTTTCTCGCGCGCGGAATGGGCCAATCTGCGCGCATCCACTCCCCTGCCGCTCACCGAACACGATCTGTCGACTCTGCGCGGCATCAATGAAGACATTTCGCTCGATGAAGTCGCGCGCGTCTATCTCCCGCTATCGCGGCTGCTCAATCTGTATGTCAGCGCGATTCAGTCTCTGCATAAAGCCACGGACACGTTTCTGGGCCACCTGCCCGCGAAAGTTCCCTACATTATCGGCATCGCCGGATCGGTCGCGGTCGGAAAAAGCACGATGGCGCGCATCCTGCAGGCCCTGCTGGCGCGTTGGCCGGATCATCCCAAGGTCGATCTGATCACCACCGACGGGTTCCTTTTCCCGACGGCCGTGCTCGAAAAGCGCGGCCTGATGAATCGCAAAGGCTTTCCCGAAAGTTACGATCAGCGCCGCCTGGTGCATTTCCTCATCGAAATCAAGAGCGGCAAGCGCGAGGTCGCGGCGCCGGTCTATTCACACCTGCTTTACGACATCGTCGCCGGCGCCGCGCAAACCGTGTGCCAGCCGGACGTGCTGATCGTCGAGGGGCTGAACGTTCTGCAATCCGGTCACAGCCGGAATTCGCCTCGCGCGCCGGGAATCTTCGTCAGCGATTTTTTCGATTTTTCCATCTATATCGATGCGGATGAGGAGACCATCGAGGATTGGTATGTCGCCCGTTTCATGAAGCTGCGCGAAACGGTGTTCCGCAATCCCGATTCGTATTTCCATCGCTATGCGGAGTTGAGCCCGCAAGAAGCGGCCGAGAAGGCGCACTCGATCTGGCAAACGATCAACGGGCCGAATCTTCGCGAAAACATCCAGCCGACGCGCGAGCGGGCACAATTGATCCTGCGCAAAGGCGCCGGCCATTCGGTGGAGGAAGTGCGATTACGGAAACTATAGCTTCCATGCGGGCCGGATCGCCGGGACCGATGAGCGCAGCCGAGCAACGCGTGCTCGAATGCGTGGAATCGATGGCGGATGAGATCGTCGCGTTCGCGCAGGAATTGGTTGCCATCCCCACCGTAAATCCGCCGGGCGAAAACTACCGGGCGTGCGCGGAGTTGATCGGCGCGCGCCTGGCGGCGTTCGATTACCAGGTCGCCTACGTCGCGGCAGAGGGTTTGGCAGAGCACACCGCGCGGTATCCGCGCATCAACGTCATTGGCGAGTTGCGGAACGCCCCGGCCCGGCCGGGACTGCACGGGCCGCGGCTGCACGTCCCTCGGCTGCACTTTAATGGGCACTTCGATGTCGTGCCCGCCGGCGAGGGATGGACCGTCGATCCATTCGCAGCCTTAGTGCACGACGGAAAGCTGTTCGGCCGCGGCTCGACCGATCAGAAAGCCGGCATCGCCGCATCTATTTTCGCGATAGAAGCGATCCGGCGCGCGGGTGTGCGCCTGGCGGGCGCGGTTGAGCAGAGCGGAACGGTGGATGAAGAGAGCGGCGGCTTCGCCGGTATGGCTTATCTGGCCGAGCGAGGCTACGTCAGCCGCGAGCGCACCAGCTTCGTGATCATCACCGAGCCGCTGAATGTCGACCGCGTGTGCCTGGGACATCGCGGCGTGTATTGGTTCGAGGTGGCCACGCTGGGACGCGCTGCGCACGGAAGTATGCCCTTCCTGGGCATTAGCGCGATCGGCAAAATGGCCGATTTCATCTCGGCCATCGAGCGCGAGCTCCAACCCGCGTTGCGCGCCCGAGCCACGGCGATGCCGGTAGAGCCTCCCGCCGCGCGTCATCCGAGCATCAATATCAATTCGATCTCCGGAGGCCAACCCGCCGCGGGGTTCCAGACTCCGTGCGTCGCGGACCGCTGCGAAGCGATTTTCGATCGCAGATTTCTGATCGAGGAGCCGCTCGATCAGGTGCGCGAGGAGATCCGCGCGATCCTTCGCGACATCGCGGCGCGAGACGGCGATTTTCGATATGAGATCAAGGATCTGATGACGGTGCACCCGGTCGAGACCGATGCCGGATCGCAACTGGTGACCGTCATGGCGGGGGCCATCCGCGGCGTGCTGGGTTCCGAGCCGCCGCTCATCGCGAGTCCCGGCACTTACGATCAGAAGCACGTGATGAGGCTCGGTCACGTCGACCAGTGCATCGCATACGGACCCGGAATTCTAAACATGGCTCATCAGCCCGATGAGTATTGCCGGATCGATCATCTTTTGGACGCGGCCAAGGCCATGGCGATTGCCGCCATGCGGCTTCTGGGGACGCAATAATCACAGCGGCGGTTGGAAGCGGCCGTCGATGGCAGTCCATCCGCCGTCGACGAACAAAACCGCGCCGGTAACATAGCTGCTTGCGGCGGAGGCGAGAAATACCACCGGCCCGGCCATTTCGTCGGCGCGGGCCCAGCGGCCCAGGGCGTTTTTTTGCGCGTAAGCGTTGTACCATTCGGGCCGGCTTTTGATCGGCTGCGTGAGCGGCGTTTCGACCGCGCCCGGCGCGATGCAGTTTACGCGCACGCCGGCCGGCCCCAGCTCCGCCGCGAACGTACGCGCCAGTTGCACCAGTCCCGCTTTCGTCGCCGCGTATATGCCCTGACCGGGCTCGGTGGTGATGGAACGAATCGACGACATGAGAATGATGCTGCCGCTTTTCTGTTCGCTCATCACGCGAGCTACGGCGCGCGCAACGAGAAACGTGCCCTTGAGATTCAACCCGGCGACCTTGTCGAATTCAGCCGGAGTGTAGCTCAGGAGCGGCTTGCGGACGTTTACCCCGGGCGTGCTTACCAACACGTCGATGCGGCCATGCTTTTCAAGAATTTTCGCGACTGCGGCTTCCACCGCCGCCTCATCTCTGATGTCCAGAGCGAACGATTCCGCATGGTCCTCCTGAACCCGGATCTGCTCGGCGACGCTCTCGGCGCCCGCCGCGTCGATATCGGTGCATACCGTGATCGCTCCGGCGCCCGCCAATCCGAGGGCCGACGCCCGCCCGATTCCCGACGCGGCTCCGGCGACCAGAGCAATTCGACCGTCGAGACGAAATAACGAATCCGCATTGTGCATACCCGACAATTGTAGATCGTCGAGCTTTCATCGGGTTTGTGATGAGGACTCCGGCGAAGCCGAACGCTGATTCTGAAGGGAGGCCGAACAGCATTCCGGGATGAACCCGAACACCCCCGGGGCGAAGCGACGCTGGCATCTCGATTGTGCAAGAAGTGTTCGGCTTCGTCAAGGGAAACCTCTCCGAAGCGCAGCGAGGGAAGGGTGCCGCTAGCGGAGAAAGGGGTGCGGGGAAAGGGGCGGCAGCCCTTGTCCCCGCCTCAGCACACATTAGCCCCGGAACGCGCCCTGCGCTCCGGTCGGCAGTACGGGATCATAAGGGTCATGTCGGATTCTCCAACCTCCGGGACAGAAATCGAAGAGCCGAGCGAAGAAACATTTTTCCGCTATTCGGCATCGTTACGCATATTTGGAAACATTCCAAACGTGGATGAACTCAGTCAGCGGCTCGGCGTCTCCCCGACGCATGCACATCGCCGAGGAGAGAGACGGGGTCCGCACTCACAACCCTACGAGCACGATATGTGGGCGTACACAGTTCCCGTCCCGAGTACCGAACCCCTCCATGTTCACATCGATGAGCTATGGAACATTTTCAAGGGTCGGAAACAAGATCTACTACAACTCAAAAATGAGCTCACCGTGGACGTTTTCCTGGGGTACCGATCCAACTCTGATAACGCGGGCGTCGAGGTACCGTCAAAATCGCTTGAGATGTTTGTAGACCTACAGGTGCCGTTCGGACTTTCGATTATCATCACCTAGAGAGTGTCGTCACATACTACCGAGATTGAAACTCGCTGGCCGCTTTCCTTCTTCCCCCGGTTCTTGCGCGTCGAGTCACCTCGCATCTCCATGCGGTGCGCATCGTGAACGAGGCGGTCAAGAATGCCGTCAGCCAACGTGGGATCGCCGATCTGTCCCTGCCAGCGCGAGACCGGCAACTGCGAAGTCAGAATCGTGGAGCGCAGCCGGTATCGATCCTCGCAGATCTCCCAGAAGTTCATCGGGTTTGTGAGACCGCGACGCTAATTTCCCCGGCTGCGTAGCGCCGGAAGTGGGTGTGGATAATCTCCACAAAAAAAACAACGAGGTGACACACCATGAAAAAGATGATGATTTTTGCCCTTGGGCTTTCCCTTTTTGCCGGATCGGCGCTCGTCGCGGCGCCCCATCCGGGTCCGGAACGAGGCAGAGTGAGAAATGATGCGAGGCGCGACAAACGGGACGATGGGCGCGGCCGGCACGACGCGGGGCGCGACCGGCACGATCGGCGCCGCTAATGAACTTGCGCATCGGAGGACAGGCGAGGCCGCTTTCGCGCCGCTTCGCCTGCCTAGACCAGTTTCATGGGTAGCGGGGACTATTGCAGGATCGTCGGATGTTGAGACTGCCGTTACAGGCCGCTTGAAACTGGTCTACGCGAACTCCAAAAATGGTCTAGTTCGCGAGCGGGTCGGGTCGAATTTGAAAATGGACCACCTTAGGGCTAGTCCCTTTTCCGGTTTCGCTGTGGAAAGGCGTGCGCGTCCCCCAGGTGGTCCACACCCCTTTTCCCTTCCAGCCGGCTTTGGCATCGTCAATGCGGCCGTCCATCCCTTTGGCGAAGAATCCGAGCGGATACGGCACGCGCAGGATCACGAATTTTCCGTTGACCAGCGCGACCAGCGAATCCGAGCTGTTGCCGGTGACAATCGGCGTATTTTTCCCCAGTCCGAGCGTGTCGAATTGATCCACCCAATCGTAGTAGTGCGAGTCCGCACTGCCGGAGCCGGTGACGTTCTTGAATTTCGGACCCGGCGTTTGATACAGAGTCCAACCTTCCGGGCAATGCTGGCCGGTCGCGTTCGGGCCGTTTAGCGGACCCTTGCATTTGCGCCGGTCAAAGCTCGCAAGATGCCCGCTTCCCAGCGCAACCCACACCACATTGTTCCGGTCGATATCCATCCCGCGCGGCGAATATCCTGCGACCGGCGCCTTGGGATTGTTCCACGGCACCTCATAATATTCGGCGAGCGTCGTCACCGGCGGATTCGATCCCGGATTCAACCTCACGATCCCGCCCGGGAAGCCGAGCACGCTGCCCCAGATCATCCCATCGGTCCCGATCGCGAGGCCGTAAAAGGCCGCATTGAGCCGCGTATCTTTTTTCGGATCGGGCGCCACGTTGAGCGCGCTGGACGTGCCTAAACTTTCGCCGCTCGGGGCGGTCAACACCCGTTGCTCGGCTTCGACATAAGCGTCGCGCTTGCCGTTTCCGTTGGTGTCGAGAATCAGCGCGGTCCAGCCTTGCGATTTTGCCGCGTCGTGGGTCTGGTCCCACATTTTCGTATTGAGCCATCCGACCACGCCGCCTCCGCCGCCGCTGCTGGTCCACAAGGTGTTGTCGGCGTCTTCGGCGAACAATAAATGATGCGTCCCGAAACAGGTGTCGATCATTTCGGTTTTTCCCGTTTTCGGGTCGTACACCGCCAGTTCACGGCCGGAGCGCTCTACCGGCGTGAGCTTGGCTGACGGGAGACTCGAACCGGCTTTGCAAAAATCAGGATTGTCCGCGGCGCGAATGCGCGAGGTGTACCACAGGCGGCCGCGTTGATCGAACATCGGATTGTGAACCGTCGTATGGCTGTCCCAGATCGCTTCGTCACCCCAGATCGGCGACGGCAGGAGCGGCTTCGGTTGGCCGGGCGTGTCGGGATCGCGATAGGGAACCGTAACCCGGCTGGTGGTGTTGTGAACCGGATCGAGAACGGGGAGATAATCGCGGCTCTCTTCCGGCGATCCGTAAATCAGGCCATATGCGTTCACGGCCGGGTTGCGTTTGTCGGTGGAGATTTCATCGTGCAGATACGCTTTGGGATCGGCCCAGTCCCATTGCGTGATGACGACGTTGCGCTCGATTCCTTGCGGGCGCGGAGGAACTTCTGAAGGAAGCTCGCCGGCCGCGATGCGGGTGGTCCAGTCCGCGAATTCCGCCGCCGCGCGTTGGCTCCCCAGCTGATTCATTCCGCCCACCATCGCATTGCCCGCTTGTCCGGATTGAACCCGTCGTATCCAGGCCTGCGCCGGCGAATCGAAATTGGAGAACAGCGGAGGAATGGTGCGCGTGTATTGGTTCCCGAGCTGATGGCACGATTCGCAGCTATCGGTCTTGATCAGGTGAATCCATTGGCCCTGCGTCTTCACATTCGGCGAAATGCCGTTTCCTTGCGGACCGGTGCCCGGAAATTCGTTTTTTTCGGGAACCTTCAGCAGGGAGTACCAGTAATTGGCGGGGTAAATCTGCGCCGCGGTCTTCGCGTCGGGCGCGATGGACGGCTTCAGATCCACCCGCTTTCCCGGTTCGGTTTGCACCTTGGGCGAGTCGACCAATCCGTAGCCGCGCGCCCAAACGGTGTATTTGGCCATGGGCAGGTCGGGGATCAGGTAGCGGCCGCGATCGTCGGTGACTACTTCCTTGATATAGCGCGTGGCGAGATCGGTGGTCTCCGCGATCACCCACACGCCGGCTTCGGGGCCCTTGGCGCTCGAAACCACTCCACCGATGTCGGCCGCCTTCATCGAGGCAGACTGCTGCGCATTCAGATTGGTCCGCGTTGCGACCAGGAATCCGGCGATGCCGGCGGCCGCCAGTGCCGCCAAACACCGAAGTTTGAAATTCCGCATATCGTACCCCCTATTTAGTGGCGTGCCGCATAGGTACGCCGTCCCAAAGCCCTGCCGGTCACGGCGGGGTTGCGCTCGCGACTGCGCGTGGTAGTTTGGCGATCGATTGCGGATTCACGCGCTGCCGCATCTTGCGAATACTGGACGTAATCCTCGCTAGCGGTGGAAGCGGCCTACGAGTACGCCCTTGCCAAGAATGTGTCCGTCGATCGCTTTCATCACATCCGCCCGGGTGGCGTCCGGATTGAGATCGAGTTTCGTGTCGAGCGCGATCAGTTCGAACGTATAGTGATGATACGGGCCGGCTGCCCCTGCGCCGGGCCCGCGATAGCCGATTACTCCGCCGCCGTTTTTAATCTGCACCGACCCGTCAGAAGGTTGCGAGTTGATCGGCACGCCCTCTGCCAGCGAGCGTGCGTCGCCGGGGATGTTGAATAAGATCCAATGCAGCATGTCGTCTGTTTTTCGCTGTAGCGCTACATCCGGATCGTGCATGTACAGGACGAAGCTGACCGTGTTCGGCGGCACATTGGACCAGTCCAATTTGGGTGAGACCGGATTTGGATCGGATTGCGTGTACCTGGCGGGAATCACGCCTCCGTCCTCAAAAGCGGTCGTGGTGAGGGTTAGCCCGGGCCGCGCCGGGGCTTTGCCTTTGTCCTGCGCGGTGGCGATTGCGACGACCATAAACAGAAGGATCCAGTTTTTCATATATCGCTCCATTCCCGGTTCATCAGAATATCATGGCGCGGCGCAGCGCGGCCGCTCTGCTGTTCGACGGTAATGGGGAGGAGAACACGCATGGCGCCCGGAATGCGCCCGGTGGCCATCGACAACGCCTCGGCAATTTCCGCATCGCCTTCCGGCGGACCGAATCTCATCACCATGTCTTCGGGCCGCAGAAAGCCTTAAGCGGGTGATTCGAGGGCAAAAATACTTTTGTCATTGGCCCTCAACGGAAAATGCGAGGATACTTGTGGTAGCTTCATTT
>DATHCE010000195.1:0-19646 GCA_035319685.1 Bryobacteraceae bacterium
GTTGCGATGGTTCCCTGGAGGAACGTCTGGAGGCTGGTGAAGGTCGCCTGACCGTACTGGCTGAGCGCGAGCAGTTCGTTCGATTGAAACTGCTGGAACCAGACGCCGAAGCTCAACTGGTGGCGGCCTTCGGTCATCGAAGCGCTGTCCTGGTAGGTATAAATGTTCCGGTCGACGTGCAGATTGCTGCCGTTGTTGCTGCCGTTCAGGCTCAAGGTAGCGACGGGATTGGAGGCCGAACTTCCGCCGACGACGGCCACGCCCACCGGATCGCCCTGGATAAAGCCGGGCAGGGAGGCCGCGGGAGTTCCCGGCGTCGGTTCGCCGGTGAAGAAATAGCCGGCTCGCGAGTAGCCGACACGGGCGGTGTTGAGCAGCGAACCGGAAAAGACGTGGGTTTCATCGAGGCTCGCTACCTGCTCGCGCAGCGAGGTCACATCGGTGCTGTAGGAGTTGGTGCTGGTGGGCGTCAAATCGGCGCTGTCGTCGACCGTATAGACGGCGCCGAGGGAATCTTTGGGAGAAAAGATGTGATCGAGGCGCACGGTGCCGAAGTCGTCGCGAATGGTTTGCAGGGGATTGTTGAGAGCTTCGGCGATTCCACCGAAATCGGGGGCGCCGGGGGTCGGCGTGGGCCACAAGGAGATCAGCGGAGAGACGCCGACGAAGACCAAGCCCGACGCGGGGCAGGTGGGCGCGGGCGTCACCAGTTTGCACGGCAGGTATCCGCTGCGCGCGTTGGTGTCGGGGACCAGGTCGACTCCGGTTTGATGGAGATGCTGCTGGAGGCCTTCGAAATTGGTAAAGAAGAACGTCTTGTCCTTGTGGACCGGTCCGCCAATCGCGCCTCCGAACTGGTTTCGCTGGAAGCCGGGCGTGGAGGTGCCGTCGAAGAAATTCCGTGCGTCGAAATCGTTATTGCGCAGGAATTCGTAGAGCGATCCGTGCAGTTGATTGGTGCCGGACTGCGTGACGATCACCACCTGCGCGCCCGGGTGCTTGCCGTATTCGGCGCTATAGGAATCGCGGAGCAAATTGAATTCGCGCACGGCGTCCACGCCAATCAGTTCCTGGCTGACGCCGCCCGGCTGCATGTTATTCTCGGCGGCGCCGGTGAATTCGATTCCGTTCAGAAGGTACAGATTTTGCTGCGGACGATTTCCGGAGACCGCGAAATTATTTCCAGCAGTGGAGTTCGAAACGCCGACTCCGCCGGTTTTCTCCCAGGTAAAATTGACGACGCCGGGGTTCAGCGTCATGAGTTCGTCGAAGCTGCGGCCGTTGAGCGGAAGATCCTTCACCTGTTGCTGGCCGACCAGGCCGGAGACGTCCGTGGTGGTGACGCTGACCACCGGCGCATCCTCCCTGACGGTGATCTGCTGGCTCGATTGCCCGACCTTCAGACTCAAATCGATGGAGGCGTCCTGCCCCACCGCCAGATGAATTCCCGTGCGGATTTCCTCCGCGAACCCCGGTTTGGCCGCGTGAACCTCATACTCGCCGAGGGGCAGCGCCAGCACCTGATAGCGCCCCGAGCGATCCGTGGCCGTAACACGGGATGCGCCCGTATCGATATTTTTCACGGTCACCGACGCGGCCGAGACGACTGCGCCGGATGGATCGGTGACGGTTCCGGAAATGGCCGCGGACACTTGAGCGTGCGCCGCGGGAACCAACGGCAGCAGGATGCAAAGCAACAGAACAGCGCGC
The DNA here is from genome assembly GCA_035319685.1 of Bryobacteraceae bacterium. Taxonomy (GTDB): domain Bacteria; phylum Acidobacteriota; class Terriglobia; order Bryobacterales; family Bryobacteraceae; genus Palsa-187. Next base: position 1,711 of record DATHCE010000195.1, read on the forward strand.
ATATGTTCTCCGGTCAAAATGGGATTGATTGACCAGTATACACGACACTGTAATTTATTGCGATCTTTTTTCAGGCGACGAGAACCTGGCCGGTGCGGCTGGTGTCATAGCCGGCGAGCAGCTCCAGCTTGCGGCGGATCGCCGCGCGATTCAACACGTCGAGCAGCGCCTGTACCGACGCGAGCCGCAGATACTGGCGGCGAACGATGAGATCGTAGCGCTCGACACCCAGGGGAATGAAGCTGAGCCCGAAGGCCCGCGCGGCCGATCGCGTCGCGATGCAGGCATCGGCTTCTTTCTGGCTGACGGCCAGCGCCGCCGGAAGATGGCCGGCCGCGATTTTCGCGTATCCGTTGACCTTGGCGGCCGGAACTCCCGCCTCCTGCAATTTCTGGTCGAGCAGATCGCGGCTTCCCGCGCCCTTTTCGCGATTGACGATGCGCACATCTTTGCGCGCAAGATCGGCCACGCCGCGAATGTTCTTCGGATTGCCAGCCTCCACCACCAGGCCCTGTTCCCAGATCGCGAACGTCACCACTTTCACGGATCCCCGCGGGAATAGGCGCTCGATCATCGGCAGGTTGAATTCTCCAGTAGACGAATCGCGCAGATGCGAGCCCGCGACATGGATCTTGCCCTCCTTCAGCCACTCGAGCGCCTGCCGGCTGGAACTCGGCGCGACTACCAGGTCCACATCATCGAAGCGCGCGAGGTGCTGGACGAGCAGCGAAATCCCGGGATCGCATCCGGCGATCAGCAGACGCTTCGATTCGTCGATGTTATCGGGAAAAAGCTGCACGCCCGCGCGGTTTTTTTGCGTCTCGACGATCACGCCATCCGCGACGGGCAGCATCAGCGGCTGCGCGGCGCTGACGACGCCGATGGAGTGCGTGCCGACGCGGCAGATCTGCACCGGCTGGCCTTTACGCGCGGCTTCGGCGTTCAACAGATCCACGGTCACCGGCTTGGGCGGCGCCGGATTTGCCGGCTCCAGCGAGAATAAATCCTCAACATGAACTTCCAGAATCTGCGCGAGCTGAAGCGCGAGCGTGGTGTTGGGCACGTAGTCGCCGGCCTCGATCGCATAGATGGTCTGGCGGCTCACGCCGGCAAGCTTGGCGAGCTGCGCCGCGGAAACGCCGCGTTGTTCCCGGATCGTATTGAGTTGCGTTCGTGTCTCCATGACTAGAAAATCATTTTCGCAGGCGGATGGTCCGGCTCGCTCGACACAACGAGGACCAGCAGCGCGGAAAGATTACTTCTTCTCGGTGATGTCGGCGATGGTACCGTCCAAGTCCTCTATGGTGAGGTGAATCGCCTTGCGCAGGTCGAGGGCGCTTTCTCCCATTTCGAAACGCGCGCCCACCATCCGGTCCACCGTCTCATGCGGCGCAATCCGGTCTCGAATGCTCAGAACGTCGTTGAATTTTGGGCCGAGCAATTTTTCATACTTGAACACGTTCTCGACGTCGGGTTTCGAGATCGGCGTGCCGTCGGTGGGGTCGCCGGAGACGGGAACGAACTTGGTGGTCACATTCTTTACCACAAAGGGCACATCGGAAGGATTCTTGACGCGGAAATCGACGATCACCAGCGACGCGTTGGGATTCATCTCCAGCACGCGCACCTTGAGAATGCTGCCGTCGAGCTCGAGGTGCGCGCTTTTGGTCGACAACAGGAGCACGGAAAGCCCGAGGGCGACCACCGCCAGGCCGGCGCCCATCAGAATCCAGAATTGCTTGGTCATCAATCGCCTAATAATCTGCCGTATGGCTGCAACGTGCTCACATTATCGCAGACGGCTTTGATGGCGGCGGTAAGCGGAATCGCGAGCAGCAGGCCGATGCCGCCCCACAACATCCCCCAGAACATCAGCGCGACCGTCACCACCAGCGGATTCAAATGCACCCTCGCCCCGACGAATTTCGGATACAGCAGGTTCAAGGCGAACAGGTGCAGCAGCGCGACGCTCGCGATCAGGAAAACATAAACCGTGGTTTGCGGTCTGGCGGGCAGCGCGGCGATCAGGGGCGGCACCATCGCCAGGGGCAGGCCGATGTAGGGGACCAGGCTGAGGAATCCACTGAGCGGAGCGACCACCAGCCAGTAAGGCAGCTTGACGGAAGCGAACAGAATCGCGCTGGCGAGGCTCAGCACGAGGCCGAGCATAAAGTTCCCGATCACGTACGCGCGCACCATATCGCCGACGCCGGCCCAGGCGTGCTCCGCGGCATAACGGTCTTCGCCTTCGAACAGATACAGGAATCGCGTGCGCAGGTGATCGCGCCAGCTCAGCAGGAAATACACCAGAAACGGAACGAACGACGCCATCAGCACGACGTTGTAGAACGGGCTCAAGTAGTTGGAGATATAGCTCACGATCGAGGTCGGCTCGGGCCGCACGCGCACCTCCTGAATCGGGGGCGGCTGGGGAGGCTGCGCCGGCGCCGCCTGCCTGCGTCTGCCGCGCGCCGCTGCCGGGGCGGGCTCCTGCGGCGGAGGATTCAGATCCTGAAACCGTTTCGGAACCAAGGTCTTGTAGATGTTCCCTTCGATGCGATCGACGCGGTCGGCGGCGTTGTCCACCAGTTCATTGATCCGTTCGCCGTACGCCGGAAGGTCGGCGACCATCACCAGCGATTCGGTGTACAGACCCAGCCCCGCAAAGTAGAGAAACAGAAGACCGATGCTGCAAACGGCGAAGCTGGCCAGGCCGCGTGGAAAACGCAACCGCATGAACAGCAGCACCACCGGGTCGAGCAGGAACGCGATCATGGACGCGATGATCACGGTGATGAAGAACACGCGGCCGTAGTAGAGCAGCGCGATCAGGGCTCCCAAAGCCAGGATCCCCAAGCCCGCCCGCACCGATTTGGGCGTCGATGAAACCGGAACCACCACTTGACTATCACTATAATTGGATATACCCGTGAATTACCAGACCAAACCGGACAAATGCAGGATACTCGCCCTGGATTTGGGAAAAAAGCGGATCGGACTGGCCTTGAGCGACCCGCTGGGGATCACGGCTCAGGGATTACCGACGCTCGAACGAACGCGGATTCGCGAAGACCTGGCGGCGCTCGAAGCGCTGATCGCGAAAAATGAGGTGACGATGATCCTGATGGGGCACCCGTTGCATATGAGCGGCCGCGAGGGACGGCAGGCAGAATACACGCGCGAGTTCGCCGGGAAGCTCGCCAAGCAAACCGGAATCGAAATACGCTTCTGGGATGAGCGCTTCACGACTGTCGAAGCGACTCGCGTGCTCAAACAGAGCGGCATCAGCATCGGAAAGCGCGCGAAAGCCGTGGATCGTCTCTCGGCGGTGATCCTGCTTGAAAGCTTTCTCGGTTCGGAGGGACAGCCTTGAGACGGATCGCTTGGTTATCGGCGTTGGTTGTGGTGGCGGCAGCGGGCGCGATCGCTTATCTGATCGGGGCTCCCTACCAGGGCTTTCAGGGCGAAACGTTCCTGGTTTTCGGACGCGGCACCGGAGCGATCGAAATGGGCCGCGAACTGGCCCAGGCCGGCGTGATTCGTTCGCCGTGGGAATTCTGGATGGAGCGCGCGCTGCACGCGGGCGCGAAGCTTCAGGCCGGCGAGTACCGGTTCCACCAGCCGGCCACGCCCGGCGATGTGTTCCGCCGCATCGCCCGCGGCGATGTGTACTACGTCGAGTTCACGGTCGACGAGGGCGCCAACATGTTCGATATTGCGCAGGGACTGGAAACGCTGGGCGTGATGCCCGCCGCCGATTTTCTGCGCGCGGCGTCGGATACGAAGCCGATCCGCGATATCGATCCGTGGGCGAAATCGCTCGAAGGATACTTGTTCCCATCGACGTACCGGTTGGATCATTCGACGACGCCCGCCCAACTGTGCCGCGAGATGACCGATCAGTTCCGGAAGCAATGGCACAAGCTCGCCGCGGGAAGGCAGACGCGCGTGCACGACATCATCACGCTGGCCTCGATGGTGGAGAAGGAAACCGGCTTGCCGGCGGAGCGCCCCCTGGTGGCCGGTGTCTTCCTGAATCGCCTCAAAAAGGGAATGCGGATGGAGTGCGATCCGACCACCGTCTACGCCGCGCTGCTCGACAATCGCTATCGCGACGTGATTCACAAATCGGATCTGGCCAGCCAGAATCCTTACAACACCTATCAGCACGCGGGATTGCCGCCGGGTCCGATCGCGAATCCCGGAGCGCAATCGATTCAAGCCGCGCTATCGCCGGCCGCAACCGATTATTTGTATTTCGTCGCCAAGCCGGAAGGCGGCGGACATAATTTTTCCACGACGCTGGCCAGTCATGAAAAGGCAACGCGCGAATATCGAAAAAAAGCGCGGAAAGCGGGCTGAGCTGGCCGATTGGCTCGCCTTAAGACAGCCGGCCGAGATCACGGAAGCGGAATTCGAGGAGTTGCGCGATACGCTTTCGCCGGTTTCGGAAAGTTATCTAAGAAAGCTGTTGCGCGAATCCGGCGCGCGGCTTTCGCCCCTGGTCGAAGGCGTGCGCCAGGCGAGCCTCGACGAACTCGAAGCCAGTTTGCTGCGGATGCTCGGAGAGTATGGGCGCGAGGATGCGCCGCATCGCGCGCGCGTCCGTCAACTGGTGATCGCGGCCAAGGATCACGCGCGATGGGCCGCGCGCAATCCCGAGCGCCGCGCGGAAAAAGAAGAAATGCGATTGTGGATGCTGACGTGGCTCGAAAATCCGCCGGTGTTTCCGCAATGGCTGCGGTTGCGGCAAGCGGCGTTGCGGGGAATCCCTCAAAGCGTTTCCTGAATGATCCGGCGCACGGCCCCCTGCCGGGTCAAACCAGTCAATGTCAAAAAAATCAATGTCTTCCAACCTTAATCGGCAGCACTATTGCGCGTTCGGATTTTCGAGTTTATACTGCTGTTTTTGTGGTTGACGCCATGACGTTCCGGGAAGAATTCGATCCGCTGGCGCCGCAACGCGAGGCCGCTTTATTCTATGGGCTGTTCTTGCGAGGCCATTCCGCGGAAGCTCTGCGCCGCGATATCGACGTGCCCAAGAAATTGCTGGACAAATTGATGAAGCGTCATCGGAATGAGCTGGCGGTGCGCGAGAAATTGCAGCGCGTGTATCAATACCGCAAACAGGTGCTGGCCGTGTTCGACGAACTGGTGACGCGCGAGCGCATCCGCGAACGCATCCAATAAGTTTCAGATCCCGTCCAGTCCTCCGATCGCGATCCACTCGTCCACCGCTCGAATCCGGTCTGAAAAAATCTGATCGCCTTCCCATGCGGGACAAACCGCACGCAAACTCGCGCGAGCCTGTTCGGTCGCCCTTCCCGATCGGAGTGGGGCCAGAAGATCCAGCGCGCGCGAGGCAGCCAGAGCCTCAATCGCCAGCACCGCGCGGGTATTCTTCACCACCTGCTGCAGCTTGATCGCCGACGTCATACCCATGCTTACGAAATCTTCCTTATTGCCGCTGGTGGTGATCGAGCCCGGCGACGCGGGCGTCGACAACACGCGATTCTCCGCCACCAGCGCGGCCGCGCTCACCTGCGCCATCATGAATCCCGATTCGAGCCCGGGATTGCCCGCAAGAAATGCCGGCAGATCCTCGTTCAACGCGGGATTCACCAACCGGTCGATGCGCCGCTCGGAAATTCCGGCAAGCGCGGTCAGGGCGATCGCCATATAGTCGAGCGAAAACGCCACAGGCTCGCCGTGAAAATTCCCTCCCGAGAGGATCTCCTCGCCGATCACCAGCGGATTGTCGGTCACCGAATTCAGCTCGATCTCAAACACGCGCCGCGCTTCGGCGAGGGTATCGCGAACCGCGCCGTGCACCTGCGGAGCGCAGCGCAGCGAATACGCGTCCTGAACGCGGCGGCAGGCGATGTGCGACTCGCGAATTTCGCTGCCTTCGAGCAGCCGCTCCAGATTCGCCGCGCTCTGCCGCTGGCCCGGATGCGGGCGCAGATCGTGGACGCGAGGATCGAAGGCGCGCGGCGTGCCCTTCAGTCCATCGAGCGACATCGCGCAGACCACCTCGGCCGCGCGGGCGAGCCGCTCGCTTTGCTCCAGTTCCAGGCACCCGATGGCGAGCATCGCCTGCGTCCCGTTCAGCAGCGAAACTCCTTCTTTCGATTCGAGCGATAACGGCTCGATCGCGGCGCGGCGCAGCGCTTCTCCGCCCGGCATTCGCTCGCTTCCGAGAATCGCTTCGCCTTCGCCGATCAGCACCAGCGCCATGTGCGCCAGCGGAGCCAGGTCGCCACTCGCGCCGACGCTGCCGCGCGAGAACACCACCGGCGTCACGCCGCGATTCAGCAAGTCGCACAGCCGCTCGGCGACCACGGGACGGATTCCCGAAAATCCTTTGGCCAGCACATTGGCGCGGATCAGCATCATCGCCCGGGTTTCCGCGCGGCCCAGAGGATCGCCGACCCCCACCGCGTGCGATCGCACCACGTTGCGTTGCAGCGTTTCGAGAGCCGCCGGCGGCACGCGCACGTCGGCGAGCAATCCCACGCCGGTATTCACCGCGTACACGGGAGCATCGCCTGCGGCCAGCCGTTCCACCACCGCCCTCGATCTGTGCATGGCCTGAATCGCGTGCGGCGCGATACCCGCCGGCTCGCCTTCGCGCGCGATCGCGCTCACCTGCGCGATCGTCAGGCTGTCGCCATCGAGCCAAACCATAACCTATTACTTTGGCACACGAACCGGCCGCGATTTGGCACTAAACTGTGAACAGTATGCGAACATTTATAGCTCTTCTTGTCTGTGCGGGTTGCGTTGGCGCCGAAGTGAAAACCATGACGCTGCGCCAGGCGATCGATCTGGCGATGCAGCAGAGTCCCGATCTGATGCTGGCGCGTCTGGATCAGGACAAGGCGCGGCTTCAGGCGGTCATTGCGCACGATCCCTTCGTACCCAAAGTGTTCGCCGGCAGCGGCGCGGCTTACACCACCGGATTCCCGGCCAACATCGAAGGCCAGGCGCCGTCTATTTTGGAGGCGAAAACGCAGATGGCGATCTTCGACCGCCCGCAGAGCTTCCAGGTGGCTCAGGCGAAGGAAACCGCGCGCGGCGCGGAGATCGACATAGCGAAACAACAGGCCGAGATTACGTTTCGCGTCGCGTCGTTGTTCCTCGATGCCGCGCAGGCCGCGCGAAGTCTCGAAGCCGTGCAAAACGAGATCGCCAATTTGCAGCGCGTTCGCGATCTGGTCGAAGCGCGCGTGGAGGAAGGCCGCGATTTGTCGATTGCGGAAAAACGCGCCGGCCTGGATGTGCGACGCGCCCAAAATTTGGTGGATTCGCTCTCGCTCGATCTGATGAACGCCGAAACCTCGCTGGCGATGGTGCTTGGCATGGGCCCCGGCGATCGCGTGCGCGCGGCACGCGAGGAATCCCTCGCCTTGACTGTCCCGGCGTCGGAGGAAGAAACCATCGAGCAGGCGGTCGAGAGTAGTCCCGACATCAAGCGCATGGAATCGGACATTCAGGCCAAGACGCTGCAAATCCGCGGATACCGCGCCGAGCGGCTGCCGAAGGTCAATCTGATCGCGCAATATGAGATGTTCGCCAAGTATTATTACCAGGATTATTTCACGACGTTTCGTCGCAACAGCGCACAGTTTGGCGCGTCCATCGACGTACCGCTGCTAATCGGCCGCTCCGCGCGCGCCTATATGACTCAGGCCGAGGACGATATCGCCAAGCTGCGCATTCAGGTGAACCGCACGCGAGCGCAAATCACCGCCGATCTGCGCCGCGCGTTTCAGGACGTGAAGCGCGCCGAGGATCAGCGCGAGTATGCCCGCGAAGATCTGGACCTGGCGCGGGAGCAGCTTAGCATCGATCTCGCGCAAAACGACGAAGGCCGTCTCCCCATGGCGGCGGTCGAGCAGGCGCGCGCCGTCGAACAGGAAAAATGGCTGGCGTATTATGATGCGCAGCACACCGCCGAGCGCGCGCGGCTCAACTTACTGCATCAGTCCGGGACGCTCATGGCCGCTCTGAAGTAAAAAACTCCGGGCTGGATGTCGCCATCTCTCGATACGAGAGATCTTCCAGCGAGGCGCCGGGAATTTCGTTGACCGCGCCAAGCTCGACGCGCGCACGGCCTTTCGCGCTCAGCGCCGGATCACACGGGCCGGGCAGGACGTCGGCGATCGCCGGGTCACGACGCCGGATCACGTACAATCGCGGCATGCAAACAGGACCAGGATGTAAATTTCCATAAGCTGCTCAGTCGTGCCGAGACAATCGCCGTTGACGCCGCCGATCCGATGGTAAAAACACATCTGCACGCCGCGAATGAGGCCGTAGCCGCCCGCAAGAATGAGAACACCAGGCCGTAGGCCGCACAGAAATGCGACGGCGACGCCTTGCGCCATGGCGCCGAGAGCCGCCGGAGTCGATAGCGTCGACGAAAACGCCAGGCCGAGGCCTGTGCCGGAAGGCCGCGAGATCCATGCCATCGCGACCATCGCTGCGCGCGGCACGGCCTGCGATGCGATCAGCGCTTCCCAAACGCGGGGCGTCGCCAGATGGTCCAGCGCCTGCCATCGCGCAAGCACGCCGAGCATAATCGCCACCGCGCCGAACGTGCCGATGCGGCTGTCCTTCAGAATCGCGACCATTCGCTCCCGAGTGCGGCCGGCGCGCATCGCGTCGGCGGCGCCGGCGAGGCCGTCTTCATGCCAAACGCCGGAAATCGCGGTCCAGAACGCGACCGTCAACAGTGATGCCAAAGACGACGGAAGAATTTTCCCCGCGCCGAGGAAGATCGCCGCGCCCGCGCCTCCGATGGCCGCGCCCACCAGCGGAAAGAAAATCGCCGCACGGCCAGGCGGCACGGGTTTTGCCCGTACCTGCAAAATCGTCAGAAACGAGACCGCGCCGACGAGCGTCCGCATCACTTTACGCGCAGTGGATGGCCGAAAACCATCCAGTACACTTCGTCCGCGGCCGCGCCCACTCGCTGATTCAACACGCCCGACCGGTCGCGAAAATCGCGGCCCAGCGTGCTCTCCGGAACAATCCCGCAGCCCACTTCGTTGGTCACCAGAAAAATCGACGCCGCGCTTTCTCGCGTCGCCTTCACCAGTTCTTCGATTTCCGCATCGATGTCGCGGCCGAACGTCAGCATCACGTTCGAAAGCCACAACGTCAGGCAATCGACCACGATGGCGTCGGCATCCGCCTTGCGAATCGCATCCGCAATTTCGATCGGTTCTTCTACCGTGGTAAACTCGGACCCGCGTTCGGCGCGATGGCGCGCGATGCGAGCTTCCATTTCCGGATCCAACGCCTCCGCCGTCGCCAGAAACATTCTTCGCCTTCCACGTTTTCGCGCCAGGTCGAGCGCTTGCCGGCTTTTTCCACTGTGCGCTCCACCGCCGATCAGAATTATAGCCATAGGCTTCTCCGCCGCGAGCGCAGCATCCAGATGAAAAACGGACCGCCGGCGAGCGCAGTCAGCACTCCCACCGGAATTTCGGTCGGCGCCAGCACCGTACGCGACAGTGTATCGCAGATGCACAGAAACGCTCCGCCGGCGAGAAACGAGCACGGCAGCAGCACGCGATGATCCGCTCCCAGCCGCAATCGCAGCGCATGCGGCACGATCAGCCCCACGAATCCGATCGGCCCGGTGAGCGCCGTCACCAGCCCGGTGAGAATCGAGCCCGCGATATAACCGAAGGCCGTCAGGACGCCGGCTGGCGCGCCGCGCGACGCGGCCCAATCGTCGCCCACCGCTAGCAGGTTCCATTGCCGCGCTCGCGAGGTGACCAGGACGCTCACCGGCACGATCGCCGCCGCCAGCCACCCGAGCGTCGAATACTCCACCGCCTCGATGCCGCCCATCAGCCATCGCGAAATCGCGAACGATTGCGAAAATGTCGCCAGGTTGTGGAGAAACATGATCACCGCAAACGACATGCTGTTCATCGTGACTCCCGCGAGCAGCAGGGTAAACGACGACAGCCTGCGGCCCTCGATCGCGATCGCGAGCACGATCAGCAATACCATCGCCGCTCCGCCGAGCGACAACAGCCCGATCGCGCGGAACCCGAAGCAGATCCCGAGCACCGCGCCCACCGATGCGCCGCTCGACACGCCCAGCGTGTACGGCTCGGCCAGCGGATCGCGCAGCATGCACTGGAACAACACGCCGGTCATCGCGAGCGCGGCGCCGCCCAGCAGCGCGAGCAGCACCCGCGGCAAGCGCGCGAAGAAGAAAATCTCGTAATCCGGCGACACGTGCTCGAACGCCCGCTCCAGGCTGATGTGCGTGCTGCCGATCAGCGGCGCGATCGTCCCCACCAGGATCACCGCGCCGAGCGCAACGAAAATCGGCGCAATCCTGCCGCGGTCAGATTTCATATCGAATCCAACCCGAAGAAATATTCGCCTTGACGCCGAACACCTGATCGATCAGCGCCGGATGGAGCACCTCGCGGGGAGATCCGTCGCAGGCAAGGCGTCCGTTGTCGAGCACCAGCACGCGACCCGCGAACTGCATCGCGTGATTCAGGTCGTGCGTCACGGCAACCACCAGCAGCGTGCGGCCCACCTCGACGAGCAGCCGGTATATGGCGAGCTGATGCTTCAGGTCGAGAAACGTGGTCGGCTCGTCGAGCAGCAGCGCGTCGGGCTGCTGCGCCAGCGCCGACGCGAGAATCACCCGCTGCCGCTCGCCGCCCGATAGCGTTCGAAAATCGCGGTCGCGAAACGCCACAGTGTCGGTGATCTCCATGGCCCGCTTGGCAGCGCGCTCATCCTCCGGCGATTCGAACCATCCTCCGCCGTACGGCGTACGCCCCATCAGCACCACCTGCTCGGATGTGAATGGAAATTCGAGGCGCAGCATCTGCGGCAAGAACGCGACGCGGCGCGCGAATTCGTGCCTGCGCCAGCGCCGGACTTCGATGCCGTCGAACGTGCACGATCCCGAATACGGCTGTCTCAGCCCCGCCATGATGCCGAGCAGCGTCGATTTCCCCGCTCCATTCGGTCCCGCGATCGCGACCACGCCGGTTGGCCCCAGCTCGAACGTCGCCTCTCTCAATCCATACGCGAAGCCGGCATGATCGACGCGAAAACTCACTTCGCCTCCGCGCCCGTATGCAGCATCGCGAAAATCGCGCGCGCCGCATCGACCACCCGCGGACCTGGAATCACGTACATCTCGCTCACGATCGGGAAAACGCGGTGGTGTTCGACCGCGGCGAGCGAAGGCAGGCGCCGCGTCCACAGCGCCACGGTCTCGCGCTGCTCCCGTTCGCTCACCGTGCCCTCATCCGACATCTCTCCCATGTCCAGAATCACTTCCGGATTCCTCGCCAGCACTTCTTCCATCGAGACCTGCGGATACGCCGCCGCCGCGTCGCGAAAAATATTTTCGCCGCCCGCGATCCGGATCACATCATTTAAATAGGATGCGCGACCCACCACCACCAGCCCGTCCAGCCTTCCCGAAGCGCGTCCCACCACGAACATCACGCGCGGCGCCTGGAGCTTCGCCGACCTGGCGCGAACCTCGTCCAATCCCGCGCGAATCTTCGCGATCAGTTGATCCGCGCGTGGGGAAACGCCGGCCGCCGCGCCGATCGCGCGAATCGAATCGTCGATCCCCGCGATGTCCTGCTGATCGACTTCGAGCGTTCGCAGATGCAGTGCGTTCAGCCGCTCGGCGAGCCGCACCGGGTTGGTCTGCACCACCACCAGGTCCGGCCTCAAGGCCGCGATCGCTTCCAGATCCGGATTGATGTAATCGCCGATCTTCGGCTTCAACATCGCTTCCGGTGGATAACGGCAGAACCGCGTCACCCCCACCACGCGATCGCCCAGTCCGAGCGCGTAAAGAATCTCCGTAATGCTCGGCGTGGTCGACACGATGCGTTGCGGCGGATTCGCCGCTCCCGCCAACAGAGCGGTTGCAACCAACCCCAGCGCTGCGCGTCGCCTCGTCACCAGCTTACTTTCAAACCTCCATACGCCGCGCGCGAAAGCGAGCTGTATCCGAGCACTTCCTGATAAATCTGATCGAGCGCGTTTTCGATCCGCACGAAAGGCCCCAGATGCCGGGTCGCCTGCCACGATCCGCTCGCGAAGACGTATTGATAGCCGGGTGCGCGATTCACGCCGAACACATAATCATTGTCCTGCCGCTCGCCCACCATGCGGGCGCCCGCGACCAGCGTGAACCGCCGGGGCGTCAGCTCGATCGACACCGAACCCGAATTGCGCGGCTGCCGCAGCAGCTCCTCGCCGGTGTCGCCCGCATTGCTCTCGGTGATTTTCGTGTACAGCTTCGTGTATCCTCCGCGCACCGCGAAAAACTTCGTCACCCGCACCGCAGCCGAAATCTCCGCGCCGCGCGCCCAGCTCCGCTCCACGTTCTGCCACGTCCCGATCGGCCCGGACTCGTCGTATTGAATCAAATTCTGAAACGAATTGCGGAACACCGCAACGTCCGCGCGCACGCGCCGGTGCAGCCATTCGTGCGACAGCCCCGCTTCGTAGCTGTCGGTCACTTCCGGCTTCAGATTTGGATTGCCCACGTAAAACGTCTCGTTCGCGTAATTTTCGAGAAGCGACGGCTCCAGAATCCCGCGGCTCGCCCTCACGCGGAAAAATGTTTCCGTCGGCAGGCGGAACGTCACGGCGCCGCGGGGTGCAATTTCGGTTCCGAATAAATTGCTTTCCTGCACCCGCAACCCGCCGGTCACGAAAATGCGCGAGGTTAGCGAGTACTGTTCGTTCGCGAAAAATCCATTGTCGTAGCGCGCGACGTTGGTTGCCGAAATCACGCCCGCTTGCCTTTCGAACTGATACCCGAAAACCAGTTCCCCGCCCTTGTGCGCAAGCGTTCCCTGATAACCCGCGTCGGTTCGATCCGTCAGCGACAAGCTGTCGCCCGGATACAGCGTGACCGATTCCTCCACCAGTTGCGTCCCCGGCGGCGCGGTCGTCGTCGACGGACTCACCAGCCCCACCAGATAAACATAGGGAACCGGATTCGCCGCCACCGTTCGAATCAGCGCCGCAATGTTGTACGTCGGATAGTTCGAATTGTCTTGAAACCAATCGCGATCGCGATGGTAGCCGAAAATCAGGTGCTGGATGAATCGCCGCGACCGCGCATCGTCCAGCCGCAGGCTCAGCGCCGAATCGCGCACCGATTCGTTTGCCAGATAATCGATCAGCCCGTAATACACCTGTCCCGGCACGCCGGTATCGGAGTCGAATTCGCGAAACACGGCATGAACGCTCGTCTTATCCGAAAAGCGATACCCCACGTTCGCCGTGCCGCTGGTGATGCGATACGCGCTGTTTGGATACTCGCCCGTCGTGCGAAATTGATCCGCCGTGAACGCATAGTCGATGCGCCGCATCCACCCGCCGTCCACCGAGCCGGTCCAGTGATCGGTTGAATATGACCCGCGTTCGTACGATATGTATCCGTGCGGCGTGTCCGATTCGGCGTCGCCGCGATGCGTGAAAAGCTGAATCACCGCGCTCGACGCCTCGGCGCCGAACAGCGCGCTCTCCGGCCCTCGAATCACCTCCATCCGGTCGATCCCCGCTGTCGTCAGATGCGAAAGATCGATCGCGCCGCCCGGATCGGTCAGCGGCATCCCGTCGAGCAGCACCAGCGTCGAGCTGCTGTCGCCCCCCCGCGCGAACATCGTCGTCAACCCGCCAGTCGTGCCGGTCTCGACGACGCTCAATCCCGGAACTTCGCGCAAATAATCCTCGAGAAACGGATTCATTCGTGCCGCGAAATCGTGCGCCGTAATCACGCTCGCCGAAACGCCCGCCTCATCGATCGATACCGGCGAACCCGTCGCGGTGACCACCACCCGATCGCTGGTGGGAGCGAGCGCGAGCGTCACCGTAACCTCTTTCCCGTCGCTCAGCGCGACGGTCTGCGGTGCGAATCCGTCTTTGGTGATTTTCGCCTCACAAGGCAGTAAGGGTTTGGGCGAATCGGACGAAATTTCGAATTCGCCGCGACCATCGCTGACCGTGGTTTGCGATCCGCAAACCACTTGCGCATCCTGGACCGGACGCGCAGAGGGGTCCACCACCACGCCGCGCGCTTGGAATGCCAGAAATAGAAAATAGAAAGGTGTCATGAGACGTTCTCCCTCGAGACGTGCATCAGTCTGCTCCTCGAGGAACCGGTCTCCTGACTTACGGCGGGCCACTACTTCGAATCGGTCTTCCCGCTTGCGCAGTGATCGATTCCGGCCGTGAAAGTCGCACGACGTTTCGTGCGCTTGCCGCTCACAGTTGCGGGGCAGTGGCGGATTTTCACCGCCTTCCCGAGCATTCCCCGATGGTTGATCTGTCCTCTCCGAGCCTACGCGCGCCGGTGAAAAATGTCAATCCGCGCGCAACGTCTTCGGAAAGATTGGTGATCTTTAATTGAATCGAGACCGGCCGGACGGCCCCCGCTGTCGGCCGGTCAATCCTCCGACTTACTAAATAACGCGCAATCCGGCCGCAAAAAGCGTCACTCGGAAGGAAAGTTTTTTCGAAGCTGGTCGAGGCGCTCCGCCGCCGCGCCCGAATCGATCGATTCCGCGGCCTTCGCCATCGCCGATTGCAAGTCGCCGGCAAGCCCCGCCACCAGCAGCCCCGCCGCCGCGTTCACCAGCACGATATCGCGCCGCGGTCCCTTCGCTCCACTGAGAACCTCGCGCGCGATCTCCGCGTTGCGCGCCGGATCGCCGCCTTTCAGCTCGCTCAGCATCGCTCGCCTCACGCGAAAATCCTCCGGCGACCACACCTGCCTGCTGACCTGCCCCTTGCGCACTTCATAAACATCCGTCGTGCTGGTCGTGCTGATTTCGTCGAGCCCGTCGTGGCCGTGCACCACGAATGCATGCTCCGTCCCCAACTCGGCCAGCGCTTCCGCCATCAACTTCGCCGCCACCGGCGAGGGAGCGCCGATCAGTTGCCTTCGCGCCCGCGCCGGATTCGCCAGCGGCCCCAGCAGATTGAACACGGTTCGCATTTTCAGTTCACGGCGCACCGGCTGCGCGTGCTTCATCGCCGGATGCAGGCTCGGAGCGAATAGGAACCCGATGCCGATCTCCCGCACCGCGCGCGCCGCCTGCTCCGGCGTCATCTCGAACCTCACGCCGAGCGCATGGAACAACTCCGCGCTGCCGCCGCCGGGATTGGAAATCGATCGGTTCCCATGCTTGGCGACCTTCGCTCCCGCCCCCGCCATCACCAACCCGGCGAGCGTCGAAATGTTGAACGTGCCCGCGGCGTCCCCGCCCGTGCCGCACGTATCGACTACGGATTCGCCGGCGTCGACATAAATCGCCCGCTCGCGCATCGCCCTCGCGAACCCCGCCAGTTCCGCCGCGGTTTCGCCCTTCATTCGCAACGCCACCAGAAACCCAGCGAGCGTCGCGTCCGTCGCGCCGCCTTCAAGAATCGCGCTCATCGCGCGATGCGCGTCGGCCGAGCTGAGATGTTCACCGCTCGAAACGCGGTGCAGGAAAGGCAATAACGACATGCGGGTCTCTTTTTTAGGATCGCGCACAACGCTACCGCTGTGCGCTGCACGGGATCGCGCACAACGCTATCGCTGTGCGATGCACGGAATCGCGCACAACGCGCGGGCGCTGTGCGCTACACTAAGAGTTTCTCACAACATTCTGCGATGAAGATACACGAATATCAGGCCAAAGCTCTGCTTGCCCGCTACAATGTGCCTGTGCCGACGGGCGAAGCTGTGCTCACTGCTGACGCAGCCGAAGCCGCCGCGAAGCGCATCGGTGGGAGCGTCGTCGTGAAAGCGCAAATCCACGCCGGCGGACGTGGCAAAGGCGGTGGCGTCAAGATCGCCAAGGACGCCACCGAAGCCCGCGCGATCGCCGAAAAAATGCTCGGCATGACGCTGGTGACCCATCAGACCGGACCGGAAGGACGCGTCGTCCAGCGCCTGCTGATCGAAGAAACGCTGCCCATCGAGCGCGAGCTGTACCTCGGCATTGTTCTCGATCGCGCGATCGGCAAGAACGTCTTCATGGCGTCGGCCGACGGAGGCGTCGAAATCGAAGAGGTCGCCGCCAAGACGCCCGAGCGCATATTGAAGGAAGCGATCGAGCCCGGCCTCGGCCTGCAGCCCTTTCAGGCGCGCAACCTGGCCTACGGAACCGGCATCACCGGCGCGACCGCGAACCTCGCCGCCAACGCGATGATGGCTCTCGCCCGCGCAAGCGACGCGATCGACTCGACCCTTGCCGAGATCAATCCCTTCATCATCACCAGGGACGGAAAAGTCTACGCGCTCGACGCCAAGATGAACCTCGACGACAACGCCATGTTCCGTCACAAGGATCTGGCCGAGCTGCGCGACCTCAACGAAGAAGATCCCCTCGAAGTGGAAGCCTCGAAATTCGGCCTCAACTACATCAAGCTCGACGGCAGCGTCGCCTGTATGGTGAACGGAGCCGGCCTCGCGATGTCCACCATGGATATCGTGAAGTACGCCGGCGGAAGTCCCGCGAATTTTCTCGACGTCGGCGGCGGCGCCAACGCCGAGCAGATCAAAAACGCCTTCCGCATTCTTCTCTCCGATAAGGCGGTGAAAGCGGTCTTGATCAATATTTTCGGGGGTATTCTGCGCTGCGATACGCTGGCCACCGGAGTGGTCGCCGCCGCGCGCGATCTCCACATTCAAGTCCCCGTGGTCATTCGAATGGAAGGCACCAACGTCGAATTGGGCCGTAAAATTCTCATGGAATCCGGATTTAATTTCACCGTCGCCGACGGCATGAAGGACGCGGCCGAGAAAGTCGTGAGGCTGGCGAAATGAGTGTCCTGGTCAACGAACAAACGCGCCTCCTGGTCCAAGGCTTCACCGGCAAGGAAGGAACCTTTCACGCTTCGCAGGCCATCGCCTACGGGACCAAAGTGGTGGGCGGCGTCACGCCGGGCAAGGGCGGGCAGAAACATCTCGATCTGCCGGTGTTTGACACCGTCGCCGAAGGAGTGAAGGCGACCGGAGCCAACGCGTCGGTGATTTTCGTCCCGCCGCCTTTCGCCGCCGACGCGATCATGGAAGCGGCCGAGGCTGCGATCGCGCTGGTCGTCTGCATCACCGAAGGAATCCCCGCCGCGGATATGATTCGCGCCTGGGCATTTTTGCAAAATCGTCCGAATACTCGTTTAATCGGCCCGAATTGTCCCGGAATTATCTCGCCCGGTAAATGCAAAATCGGAATCATGCCCGGCCATATTCATTTGCAGGGTCACGTCGGCGTCGTTTCGCGCTCCGGCACCCTGACCTATGAAGCCGTCGGCCAATTGACCCAATTGGGCATCGGCCAATCGACCTGCATCGGCATCGGCGGCGATCCGATCATCGGAACTTCGTTCACCGACGCGCTGCGTCTGTTCAACGGCGATCCCGATACGCACGCCATCGTCATGATCGGCGAAATCGGCGGCACCGCCGAGGAAACCGCGGCGCAGTACATCCGGGAAAATGTGAAAAAGCCCGTCGTCGGATTCATCGCCGGCCAGACCGCGCCTCCCGGACGCCGCATGGGTCACGCCGGCGCAATCATCTCCGGCGGCAGCGGCAAAGCGTCGGACAAAATCGCCGCGCTCAAGGCCGCGGGCGTCACCGTTTGCGCCACTCCGGCCGAAATCGGCGAAAAAATGAAAAGCAGACTCTAATCCCGGACTGTAAAACTAATGGAACGAACTTTTGCGATCATCAAGCCGGACGCCGTCGCGGCCGGCCAGACCGGCGAGATCCTCGCCATCATTCAAAGCGCCGGATTCCGCATCGTCGGAATGAAGATGAAGCGGCTCAGCCAGCTCGAAGCCGAAAACTTCTACGCCGTCCATCGCGAGCGCCCGTTTTTCGCTTCGCTCGTAAAATTCATGACCGAAGCGCCGGT
>DATHCE010000196.1:0-4158 GCA_035319685.1 Bryobacteraceae bacterium
CGCGCTCGCCGTCATGACCGGAAAACGATCGGCGACCATGGCGAGCACGGTCGGAAATACGGGCGCCATCGCGACTCCGGCGAGAAATACCGCGATCGCCGCCAGCGCCGTCGCGCGCAGCATCCAGAAGGTGGTGATGGCCATGAGAATCGCCGCGGCCAGAGTGACGTTTTCGGCCGATGCCGTCAGCAGCACACGCGACATCACCAGACGTCCGATCAGCAATCCCAGCGCGAAGCCGAGGGAAAGAATATTCAGCGCGCGCGATTCCGGCACGCCTTGGGCAATCAGATGCCGCGCCAGCCAATTCCACACGCCCACTTCACAGGCGACATACAGGAACAGCATCAGGGAAAGAAGAAACAGCGCCGGCTTCGCGAGCACCGCGCCGATATCCGAAAGGACGAAGCTCCGCACACCGGCCGGCGCAGGCATCGGCGTCGCGATATGAATCGCCAGCGTCATCGCCGCGAGCGCGGCCACCAGATAGCACAACTTCACGGAATTGCGCTTCAGCAGATTCGCCGACAGAAACGGCGTGGCGAGTCCTCCGAGGCCGAAAAACAGGTTCAGGAAATTCAGGGTCGCGGCGCGGCTCGATTCGTTGACGTCGCTTCCCAGTGCGTTCGCGCCCGTGACGATGATCCCACCTCCCAATCCGAGCAGGAACAGGTAGAGCATGATGGAGCCGAAGCCCGGCGCCTTGGGAAGCAGGAACAACGCGACCGTTACCAGCGCGAGACCCAGCACGAGTCCGGCTTTCTTGCCTTCGTTGTCGATCAGCGGGCCGACGCCGACCGACGCCAGAATCAATCCGAGCGCCTGCATCGACGCGATAGTCCCGTTTTGTTTGGGCGTCAGATGAAAACGCGCCGAGAGATCCGGCAGAATGGTGCCCAGCATCGCGGCGATCATTCCATACACGAAAATCGCCAGAATCGCGGCCAAAATCAGCATGACGGCGATGTTAGCACGCTGGTGATAATCTGGGAACCAGCGGCGTGGACATCGAACGCAGGATGGAATTTATCGTCGAGAACCTGGCGGACGTGACCGCTCGCCAGCAGCGCGCGGAAATTCGCGCTGATCGAACGGATCGCCAGATCCGTGGCTTCGAGAATCTCCTGAAAACCGGCATGCGGATGCTGGTGAAGATAGAGCAGCGGCAAGACAAGGCGGAAGCGGAAATGGCTGAGCTTCGGCAGGCATTGAAGGAACTCGCCGCCGCGCAAAAACGCACCGATGCGCGATTCGATCGCTGGCTCGATTCCCTCTGAGGATGCTTCCAACGGACACCGCAAGAAGAAACCTTCCTGACTGTTGTATACTGTAATCAAGGTGTCGAGCTTAAGGAGTGGGCGAAAGCCCACTTTTTTATTGCGCGAGTGTTTGTAGAACCCAAATGACAACAGGGAATCGCGAAGCGGTTACCGAAAAGGTCCGGGAGATCACCGAACGGGTCGCGGCCAACGCGGGCCTGGAGGTGGTCGATGTCGAACTGCTGGGCGGCGGACAAAGCCGGCTTTTGCGCATCTATATCGATAAACCTGAAGGAGTTACACACGCCGATTGCGAATTTATCTCGCAGCACGTGGGTACCGTCCTCGACGTTGAGGACGTCGTTCCGGGCGCCCGCTACACCCTTGAAGTCAGCTCGCCCGGGGTAGAGCGAAGGCTCAGGAAACCGAGTGAATTTGAGCGATTTGTCGGCCATAAAGTGAAGATTGTGTTGCGTCAGCCGGTCGAAAATCAGCGCCATTGGGTGGGCGCGCTCGCGAGCTTCGCGGAAGGAATCATCACACTCGAACCGTCGCCTGGCCGGAGCGTGCAGTTTCCGCTCGAACAGGTCGAAAGGGCGAACCTGAAGTTCGAGTGGTAATCCTCGAATCATCGGAAACAGGATTTATATGAGCTTGGGAACGATTTATCAGTCTATCGAGATCTTGAGCAAAGAGAAGGGCATCGACCCGAAGATCATCTTGGACGCCGTCAAGGACGCCATGCTGGTGGCGGCGCGCAAACATTTTCGCACCACCGAGGATCTGGTGGCGGAGTTCGACGAGCACAGCGGCGCGATCCAGATTTTCGGCGTGCGGCGCGTGGTCGCCGACGTCACCGATCCGGAGAAGGAAATTTCGCTCGAAGGCGCGCGCGCCATCAATCCCGACGCCGAGATCGACAGCGAGGTCCGCTTCGCCAAACCGACCGAGGCGCTGGGACGCATCTCCGCGCAGACGGCCAAGCAGGTGATTCTGCAAAAGGTTCGCGAGGCGGAACGCGAAAATATTTATTCGGAATATTCGGGCCGGGTCGGCGAACTGGTCACCTGCGTCATCAAGCGCGTGGAAGGCCAGGATCTGATGGCCGATCTCGGCAAGACCGAGGCGCGGCTGCCGAAAAAAGAGCAGTCGAAACTGGAAAGCTTCAGCGTCGGCGACCGCATCCGGTGCGTCATCAAGAGCGTCGAGAAAGCTGGGAAGAATGCGGGCGTGATCGTATCGCGCGCGGCGCCGGAGCTGGTGATGCGCCTGTTCGAACAGGAAGTCCCCGAGATTTACGACAACACCGTGGTCATCAAAGGATGCGCGCGCGAAGCCGGCGAGCGGACCAAGATCGCCGTCTCCAGCCGCGATCGCGACGTGGACAGCGTGGGCGCCTGCGTGGGCATGAAGGGCATGCGCGTACAGTCGATCATCCGCGAGCTGCGCGGCGAAAAGATCGACATCATCGAATTCAACGAAGATCCGGTGGTGTTCGCCACGCATGCGTTGAGCCCCGCGAAGATTTCGCGCGTCACGATTCTCGATCCGGTGGACAAGCACATGGAAGTGATCGTCGACGATACGCAGCTATCGCTGGCGATCGGGAAAAAAGGGCAGAATGTGCGGCTGGCGGCCAAACTGCTCGGCTGGCGCGTGGATATCAAGAGTGAAGAAGAAAAGCGGCAGGAAGTGGAATCGCAAATGGCGGCGCTGGTGGTTCCGGGCGCTCCGGTTTCCGTGTTGATCGATCACGGATTGCCGGAAGAGGTGGTCGAAAAGCTGATGGCGAGCGGAGTGCCGACCGTCGAGCGGCTCGGCTCGATGACGCCGGAAGAGTTGGAAGAAATCGAAAGCATCGATCCAAACATCGTGGAACGCATTCAGTTGGCCGTGAACAGTTATTACGGCCAGTTCGAAGGCTCGGTGGAAAATCCTGCGGAGGCGCAAAAGCCGGCGAAGCCGGAAGCGGCGCCTGTCGGCGTTGGAACAAGCGGCGTTGAAACCGGCGGCGTTGAAACAGGCGCCGTCGAAACAGGCGGCGTTGAAACAGGCGCCGTTGAAACCGGCGGTGCCGAAACGAGCTGTGCCGAAACCAGCGCCGGCGAAACCAGCCGGGAGGAAGCGGAGCCTGAAAACGAATCTGTTACGATAGAAAACACGGAGCATCCGGCCGTTGAATAGCACGTGCTGGAGGGAAGGTTCGGACCGTTTGTAGCTCCGGTGCGGGCATGAAGTTTTCCCGCGCTGGGGCGTCACCGTATGAGTAAAATCCGCATTAACGAGCTGGCCCGCGAACTTGAGGTCAAGCCCAACGTCATTCTCGAGTTGTTGCCTGAACTGGGCGTAACGGACAAGAAAACGCACTCCAGTTCGCTCGACGACGACGTCGCACTCGAAGTGCGCCGGCGCCTCGGGGGCAGTGTTTCCAACGGCGCGGGCGCCGCTCGCGCGCACGCAGCGGAACATCCGGAACCCGAATTGGCGCCGGAAATCGCCGGAACGCAAGAGGAGCCGGAAACGGCGCGCCCGCAGCATGCCGTCAAAGTCGAGCCCGTGCCTCAACCCGAGCCGGTAGCGGCGGAATCGCCCAAAGAGAGCGTGGAGGAAACCCCGCCGCCCCGTCCCGTGCATCCCTTGCGTCCGCCCCTGGCGAGCCAACCGAGCGCTCCGGCGATGCCGGTCATCGCGCCGCAGGGCGCGCCTCGCGCTCCGTCTACGCCCGCTCCGTCCGTATCCAGAGGATCCGCGCTTCCCGCAAAACCCGTCCCTTCGCCGCGACCCGGACAGATTCTTTCCGGACCGCGCCAGCCGCTGCCTCCCGGCCTTGGAGAGATCCCGAAGGCTGTTCCGCCGGTGCCGATTTCGGGTGGGCCGCGTACGGCGCCCGCGGTCCCCA
>DATHCE010000197.1:0-4427 GCA_035319685.1 Bryobacteraceae bacterium
TTGCCGACGTAAGGAAACTCGACGCCCGGCCTGCCCGCGAACGTGAATGTCTTGAACACGGCGTCGACGCTATATTCGCGAATCGCGACGTCGACCGCATCCGGCGCGCCCGATGGATCGAGCACCCAATGGACGTCGACATTTTCGGGCTTCAGATTCGCGACCACCGGCTCGGCGCCCAATCCCGGCCGCGCGTCGCCGTACACCACCATATTGCGGATCGCCTGCTCGCCCTTTTCGAGATCCTTCGGCGTCGCCGCGCGGTAGGTGCGCACGGCGGCGTACCGGCCGCCATTGCCCACCGCGGTTACAAGCTGGTTGTACACGTAAAAGGTGTAGCCGAACGCGAATGTCCCGGCGAGGCAGGCGACCATTACGCCGGCCGAAAACGCCAGCTCGATCATGGCGTGGCCGCGCTCAGCTTGGAGGCCCCGTTCCCGCTTCATTCGATCAGCCTCACCGGATTCGACGCCGCCGCGGAGCTCGCCGGAACCGTAAACAACGCCGGCCCGCCGACCGCTCGCAAAAACGTAATCTCGACCACGTTCGAGGGAGCCGTCACGCGAGCCATGGTCACGCCCGAAGTGTTGCTCGGATTTTTTTCCCACTTCGCGCCGTCGCCGCTGAACTCGACGATCACGCCCGAGAATTCCCTGGTCCCGAAATTCCAGCGCATCGGCAGCTTCGCGACCGCTTCGCGCGCCTTGGCGAGACCCGTTGCAGTTCCGTCCAGCTTCACCGCCGCCGCCATTGCCGCCGCGTCGGTAAACACCTGCGCTTCATTCCGCGCGATGTAGATCCGCCCGAAGTCGAACGCGAGCCCCATCACCGCCAAAAGCAGCAGCATGGTGACCGACATGGCGATAAGCACAAATCCGCGCTGTTTCGCTTTCATTCCTATCTATTAATAACGGCAGTTTTTTGCGGATCTGTAGGGTCAGTCTGGGGAGGAAGTTACGCCGTGACCGGCCCCTCGATCGCCCGATTGGGCATCAGCAACAGCGCGCCCAAACCCGCGATCCCGATGGCGATCCACTGCGTGAGGGAAAGGCCGCGATACAACCCCTGTTCGTGGAATCGCGTGAACTCGATCGCGAACCGGGCAATCGAACTGATCACCAGGTACAGCCCGATAATCTGCCCCGGCCGGTGCGCTTTCCCGTAGCGCCACCACAGGAAGCCGAACAGCAGAAACTCGGTCGACATCTCATAAAGTTGCGCGGGATGCAGCGGCACGTTCAGGGGGACTCCGGTCAGCGCATTCGCCTCCGGATTCCGGAAGGTGACCGCCCAAGGCAGCGTGCATTCATTGCCCCAGCAGCATCCCGCGGCGAAACACCCGATGCGCCCGATCGCGTGCCCGATCGCCACACCCGGCGCAAACGCGTCGAACGTCCTCAAGAAGGGCAGCTTGTTTTGCCGGATATAGAAAAACGCGAAGACGATGGCGAGCGCGAGCCCGCCTTGCCATACTCCCGCCGCTTGCAGCGTCGCCATCGAAAAAATCGGCGGCCGGTCGGGACTTCCCCAATCGAACGCAAACATCAGCAATTTCGCACCCAACAACCCGGCGAGCGCGCAATACACGGCGAGGTTGGTGATCAATTCCCCGTTCAATCCGCTGCGTTTGGCGAGTTTCACGGTGACGGCCAAACCAATCAGAAACGCCAGCGCGACCAGAACGCCGTAGGTGGGAAGATAAAAGCTGCCGATGGAAAATAACTTGGGGAACACTCTAGCTTCAGCGTATCACGCTCCAAATCCGAAGTGCTGAATTCCGGCCGTGTTAAAATATTGACAGAACATGCGACTCGGGCGAATCATTCTGGCGAGTCTGACCGCACTTGTGGCGTATTCCTATGCCCAAGGCGTGGCCGAATCGCCTCGCGCCATCGCTTCCGATTCCCTGCCCCGGCTACTCCATGCCGCGGCTCCGCTGCTCGCCTGCGCGGCCGAATCGATTGCTCCCGCGCATCCCAAAACATCTGCTCCGCAAGCCGTTTTCGGGCTCGACGCGCTAACCGCGACGCCGCTCGGCGGCTCCTTGTGCCTGGTGGCGAGCGCTTTCGCCATCAACCATCTGGCGCGCCGGCATCAACGCGCGCTCCTTCGCTGCTGACCCTCTCGCGACCGTAATTTTCAAACTGCCCGCGTATTTTTTGAGGGAGAAATTGGAGGTGCACACATGCTCGAAAATGCTCTAGCAAAAATTTTTGGGACCAAGCATGAGCGTGAAGTAAAGAAAATGCGGCCGTTGATCGCCGCCATCGGCGATCTGGAGCCGGCTATGCAGGCACTGAGCGACGAGGAACTGGCCGCGCAGACGGTCCGGTTCCGCGAACGGATCGCGCAGGGAGCGACGCTCGACGATTTGCTGATCCCGGCCTTCGCCACCGTTCGCGAGGCCGGCCGGCGCTTCCTCAACATGCGCCATTTCGACGTGCAGTTGATCGGCGGAATTGTCCTGCATCGCGGAAAAATCGCCGAGATGAAGACCGGCGAAGGAAAAACTCTGGTCGCGACGCTGCCGGTGTACCTGAACGCGCTCGAAGCGAAGGGCGTGCACGTGGTCACGGTGAACGATTATCTGGCCCACCGCGATTCGGACTGGATGGGCAAGCTCTACAAGGGGCTCGGCCTGACCGTGGGCGTGATTGTTCACGATCTCGATGACGACGAGCGCCGCCAGAGCTACGGCTGCGACATCACCTACGGCACCAACAACGAATTCGGCTTCGATTACCTGCGCGACAACATGAAGTTCCGCATCGCGGATTGCACCCAGCGCGGGCATAATTTCGCCATCGTCGACGAAGTCGACTCGATTTTGATCGACGAAGCCCGCACGCCGCTGATCATTTCCGGACCGAGCGAAGAATCCACCGACAAGTATTACAAGGTGAATCGCATCATCCCGCGCCTGATACGCGGCGAGGTGATCGAAGGTAAGGAGCCCGGCCAGACCTACACCACCGGCGACTACACGGTCGATGAAAAACATCGGGCCGTGGCGCTCACCGAGGAGGGCTTCGATAAGGTTGCCCGCCTTCTGGGCCTTCCCGATATCTGGTCCATCGAGCACATGGAATGGAAGCATCACGTGGAAGCGGCCTTGAAGGCCCACGTGCTGTTCCTGCGCGACCGGGATTACGTGATCAAAGACGATGAAGTGATCATCGTCGACGAGTTCACGGGCCGCCTGATGCCGGGACGCCGCTGGTCGGACGGTCTGCACCAGGCGGTCGAAGCGAAAGAGGGCGTGAAGATCCAGCGCGAAAATCAAACGCTCGCGACCATCACGTTCCAGAATTATTTCCGCATGTATAAAAAGCTCGCCGGTATGACGGGCACCGCGGACACCGAAGCGGCCGAGTTCGAAAAAATCTACAAGCTCGAAGTCACCATCATTCCCACCAACAAGCCGTTGCTGCGCCACGAATTTCCCGACATCGTGTATCGCACCGAGGAGGAAAAATTCCGCAACGCCGCCAAAGAAATCAAGGAGCTGAACGAAAAAGGGCAGCCCGTTCTGGTCGGCACGGTTTCGGTCGAAAAATCGGAAAAATTATCGGGCATTTTGAAGCGAATGGGCGTCCGGCACGAAGTCCTGAACGCCAAAAATCACGAGCGGGAAGCTTTTATCGTTGCGCAGGCCGGGCGGAAAGGGGCGGTCACGGTATCCACCAACATGGCCGGCCGCGGGACCGACATTTTACTGGGCGGCAACCCCGAATTCAGCGCTCGCGAACGCCTGCGCAAGGAAAACAAGGATCCCGATCAGATTCCCAAAGCCGAATGGGACGCGATGCTCGCGACGGTGAGGCAGACCACCGAGAAGGAACACGATGAAGTGGTCGCGCTCGGCGGCTTGCACATCGTCGGAACCGAGCGGCACGAGTCGCGGCGCATCGATAATCAGCTTCGTGGACGCGCCGGACGCCAGGGCGACCCCGGCAGCGCTCGTTTCTATCTCTCGCTCCAGGACGATCTGATGCGCATTTTCGGAGGGGAGCGCATGCAGAACCTGATGCTGCGCCTCGGCATGGAAGAGGACGTGCCGATCGAGTCGAAGATGATCAGCAAGCGCATCGCGGCGGCGCAGAAGGCCGTCGAAGCGCAGAATTTCGCGTCCCGCAAACACATCCTCGAATACGACGACGTGATGAACAAGCAGCGCCAGGCCGTTTACGGCATGCGCCGCAAGCTGCTCGAGGGAGAAGATCAGCGCGAACGCGTCCTCGAGATTATCGAAGGCATTCTCGGGTCGTTCATCGATTTGCGCTGCCCGGAAAGAACCCATCCCAGCCAATGGGACTGGAGCGGTCTGGAAACCGATATTCTCACGCAATTCGGCGTGAAAATCCGCCAGGAAGAATTGCAAAATCTGGATCGCCGCGAAATCGAAGGCGCGCTCAACGATCAATTAA
>DATHCE010000198.1:0-23677 GCA_035319685.1 Bryobacteraceae bacterium
ATATTCCAAAATCACCGACGGCGCCCGCCCCACGGCTTCCGAAAACGCGAGCCACGGCAGCATCCCCGCCAGGAAATACAGCACCCATCCGACGCCGGTTTCATCGCCTGCGAACTTGGTCTTCAACACCACTCCGAACACGAACGCGTACGTGGCCATCAACAGGAACGGATTGAAGAAGGTCCACAGCGCGCCGCCGAAGCTTCCCCGGTATCGCGCCAGAATATCGCGCCGCACCATCGACCGGATGAGTTTCCGGTTGCGCCACAGCGTCGCCGGCGGCAGCGTGAACGCCTTAGGAATCGCGCGCAGCCATCGCAGGCGACCGAGCGCCGCCGCCGTCGTCACGCGCGGAGGCGAGATCGCAATCGCGCCGCCCGACACTTCCGCGTCGATCAACACGAATCGCCGCCGATCCTCCACCGGCGCCACCTGCACGCGATACGCGCCTTCCTGCTCCGGCAGCGCCACGCGCATCTCGACATTCCTGTCGCGAACCTCGCGCCACTCGCCTTCAAACAGGAATGCGCCCGTCGACGGATCGTAAATCTGCCACCCGACCAAGCACGGCGCGTCCAGCCGAAAGCTCACGCGAATCGCGTTGCCTTCGATCTCCGCGCCGACGCCTTCAAATCGGGCCATTTCTTACCAAACCCGGCACGGCTCCTTGGCGACCATCGCGTCGCCGGTCTTACACGAAAACGCTTTTTGGAATTCGGGCATATTCCCGACGACGCCGTTCACGCGAAACTCGCCCGGGGAATGCGGATTGGTCTGCGCGCTCAACCGCGCCGCCTGTTCCGAAGTGTTCTCGCACCAGATCTGCGCGTATCCGAGAAAGAACTGCTGCTCGGTGGTCAGCCCGTCTTTTTCCGGCAGAACTTTTCCCGCCAGGCTGTCCATCAGCGCCATGTACGCCAGATGAATCCCGCCGTTGTCCGCGGCGTTTTCGCCCAGCGTCAGCCTCCCGTTCAAATGCACTCCCTCGACCGGACTGAACCCGCTATATTCGTTCGCGACGCAATCCGCGCGGCTCTCAAACGCCTTCGCATCCTCCGGCGTCCACCAGTCGCGAAGATTGCCGTGACCGTCGAATCGCCGGCCCTGGTCGTCGAACCCGTGCGTCAATTCGTGCCCGATCACCACGCCGATTGCGCCGTAATTCACCGCATCATCGGCCTTGGGATTATAAAAAGGAGGTTGCAAAATTCCCGCCGGAAAATTAATATTATTTTGCGGCGGGGAATAATACGCATTTACCGTCGGCGGGCTCATGCTCCACTCGGTCCGATCCACCGGCTTGCCGAGTTTGGCGAAATTCCGCTGGATATTAAACTCCTCGGTGCCCTCGAAGTTCGCGAAATACGCGCCGCGCGTGATTTTTACACTCGAATAATCGCGCCACTTATCCGGATACCCGATCTTGTTGGTCACCTCGTGCAGTTTTGTCAGCGCCTGATCCTTGGTGGGGGCCGACATCCAGTCCGCCGTTTGAATATCCTTGGCCATCTCCGCTTCGATCTGATCCACCAGCTGCAGCGCTCTCGTTTTACTCGCCGGACTGAACGCCGCTTCGACGAACTTCTGTCCCAGCGCTTCGCCGAGCGCGCGATCGGTCTGCTCCACGCACTGTTTCCATCGTGCAGGCTGCTCCTTCACGCCGCGCAAGGTGTGCTCGAAAAATTCGAAATCGGCGTCGCGGAACGCTTTCGGCAGAAATTCCGCGTTTTCGTCCAGCGCGTGCCAGGTGAGATAGGTTTTCAGATCGGCTAAGTCCGTCGAACCGATCAGGGAATTCAGCGCCTTCACAAACTCCGGATTTCCGACATTTAACGTCTGAATCGGTGGAATTCCTATGTCTTTAAAATACGTTTCCCACGAAAATTCCGGGCTTAGCAGGTCGAGTTGATCCACCGTCATCTTGTGATAGGTGCTGTCCGGATTCCGCCGCGCCACGCGATCCATCGAGGCCTTCGCCAGCGCCGTTTCGATGTTCATCACCGCTCGCGCCTTCGCCGCCGCGTCCGTACCAGGCTTCGCTTCCCCCTTCGCCAGCAATTCGAACATCGTCCTGATGTGCTCTTCGTATTTGCGGCGCAGCTCCACCGACCGCGCATCGTCTTTCAGATAGTAATCGCGATCCGGCAATCCCAGCCCGCCCTGATCCACGTTGGCGATCTGCTCGTCCACATTTTTCGCGTCCGGGCGGATGCCGAAACTGAACAGCGTGCGGATTCCCTCGCGCTCCAGCCGGGCCGATTCCGCGATCAGGTCCTTTTTCGAGGACATCTTCGAAATCCGGTCGAGCACCGGCAGAATCGGCGCCAGCCCTTTCGCCTGAATTTCGTTTTCGTCCATGCACGACGCGTAAAAATCGCCGGTCTTCTGCTCCACCGGCGAGCGCGACGCCACCGGCTGCGCTGCCTTCTCCAGAATGTCGCGCTCGATCTTCAGATTCTGTTCCTGAAGCTGAGCGAACCGGCCCCAGCTTGCCCGGTCCGCCGGAATGGGATTATTTTTTCGCCACGCCCCGCATGCGTATTGATAAAAATTCTGGCAAGCGCTGACGCTCGCGTCCATCGCCTGCAAATCGACGCCCGATTGCGAGCTCTGTCCCATCGCCGCCATCGCGACGAGCAACACCGGAGAAATTCGACGTAGGATCATCAACTGAATTGTAACGGACATCGCGCCGGGGGGCGAGCGGCGCGGGAGGCCGCGGCAATCTAATCGCGAAGGGTAGTGTCGAGGAACGCCCGCAGGCGATGGCTGCGGCTGGGATGGCGCAATTTGCGCAACGCTTTCGCTTCGATTTGGCGGATGCGCTCGCGCGTCACGGCGAAGTGCTGGCCGACCTCTTCTAAGGTGTGCTCGCTTCCATCCTGCAACCCGAAGCGCATTTTGATGATTTTTTCTTCGCGCGGCGAAAGCGTCTTCAAAACTTCCGCCGTTTGCTCGCGCAGGTTCAAATTGATCACCGCCTCGCTCGGCGACACCACCCGGCGATCGATGATGAAATCGCCCAGGTGCGATTCTTCTTCTTCGCCGACCGGCGTCTCCAGCGAAATCGGCTCCTGTGCGATCCGCAGCACCTTGCGCACTTTGCCGACCGGCAATTCCATCTTCACCGCCAGCTCTTCCGTGGTGGGTTCGCGGCCCAAATCCTGCTGGATCTGGCGCTGCATGCGGACCAATTTATTGATCGTCTCGATCATGTGCACGGGGATGCGGATGGTGCGCGCCTGATCGGCGATGGCGCGCGTGATGGCCTGCCGCACCCACCACGTCGCATACGTCGAAAACTTGTAGCCGCGCATGTAGTCGAACTTGTCCACCGCCTTCATCAAGCCGATGTTGCCTTCCTGAATCAGGTCCAGGAACTGAAGCCCGCGATTGGTGTAACGCTTCGCGATCGACACCACCAGCCGCAGATTTGCTTCGATCAATTGCTTTTTGGCGATTTCGGCTTCCTGCTCGCCGCGCTCGACGATTTGCAGCGTGCGGCGCAGTTCGGTCGACGTCGCGCCGGATTCTTCTTCCAGTTGCTGGATGCGCTGGCTCTGGCTGCGCATTTCCTTGCGCATCGCGCCTGCGCCGCCGTGTGCTCCGTTGGCCGGCGTTTCGAGCTTGCGCTGGATGCGCGCGATCTCGCGCTCGATGGGCCGCAGATCCTCCACCGAATGGCGCAGCCGCCCGGCGAGCTGGCGACGCGTGGCGGAGCTGAAATGAATGCCACGGATCAGGCGCGAAATGTTGACCATGGTCCGCGCCAGACTCCACCTCAACGAGCGGTGCTGCTTGGGCTTCATCCCGCGCGAAATGGCTTGCAGCTTCTGCCGGAACTGCTGCGCCTTCTTGTAATGCTTCTCGATTTCGGCGATCGTGGCCAGAAGTTCCCTGGCCGAATCGATGATGTTTTCGTCGGTCACCACCAGATCCGGCATCACCAGGATGTCGCGGACGTGGGACGGGTCCTTCAGCACCACTTCGGCCATCGCGAGAATTTCGCGGATCACCAGCGCCGACCGGCTGAGAGCCTTGCGGACCGCTCCCTGTCCGCGCTCGATCCGCTTGGCGAGCTCGATTTCCCCCTCGCGCGTCAGCAGCGGTACCGTGCCCATCTCGCGCAGATACATCCTGACCGGATCGTTGGTCTTGTCGCTGAAATCCTGAGCGAGATCGATGTCGGCGAACTCTTCGCCTTCTTCGAGCTTCTTCTCGATGTCGATCTTCGGCTCTTCGAGAATCTCGACGCCGGCCGTGTCGAGCTCGGTCAGAAGATCGTCGAGCTCACGTCCTCCGGGATATTCCTCGTTCAGCAGCTCGTTGACTTCGTCGTACAGGACGTAGCCTTTTTCTTTTCCGGTGTCCATGAGCTGTTTCAGCCGGCCGAATTTATCGTCAATTGCCACGCTACCCCAGTGTGGACCTCCGCGCCCGAATCCCCGCCCGGCGCCCTCCGGTCCGATTACGTTCAGTGTACAACAACGTTCATACGTTTCAGGCGCCGCGTGCTCCCTTAGCCGCTTGCCGCATCCGCACCAATTCCTCTTTGAGCGCGCTGATCTCGCGCGTCATTTCGCGAGCCTCTTCGAAGCGATCCTCGCGAAGAGCCGCGTTGATTCTCATTTGCAGATCGTCCACGCGGCCCCTCACCTCGTTTTCCGCGAGCCGGCGCAGGCACGCTTTGGCCCGCTCCCGTGCCTGCGATTCATCAACTATCTCATCGGCAGCCACAATCTGGTGCAATAGATCCCGCGCAGCCGGGTTCAGGCGGCCTTCCAGCGCTCCAAAGCCGGCCGGTCCGCCGTTCATGTTGCGCAGCGCGTCGAAGATTTCCCGCGTTACGAACTCCGCGGTCGCGGACTCGGGAATTTGCGGCAGCATTTCGGCGCGCGCTTCCTCGCTCGCGATCAGCGCGCTGAGCAGCATGCGCTCGATCGCCGGCACCGCGGGACCCTGCGGCGCCCTCGCCGTGGGAACCCGCCGTTCGGCCGCGGCCTTTTTTAGCTGATCCAGAATCAGCCCCGGCTCGACGCCCAAATATCCCGCCAGGTCGCTCGCCACAGCGGCGCGCTCGAGCCTGTCCGGGATCTGTTGCACCGCCGGCAGCAGCAGTTTTCTGAAAGCTTCCATGCGCCCGTCCGAGGATCGCATATCGAAACGGGCCCGCGCCCGATCCGCGAGCCAGTGAAAATACGTGCCGGCCGAATCGAGCTTCGCGCGATACGCATCGGCTCCGTTTTGTTTCACGTACTCGTCCGGGTCGAGCCCGCCATCGAGCGCCAGGATGCGGATGTGCATGCCTTCATCGACGAACAGTTTGATGGCTTTCTCGGCCGCGTCCCCCCCGGCGCGGTCGGGATCGAAATTGATCACGGCGTTGTCGGCGTGGCGATGCATCACGCGCACCTGGGCGCCCGTAAGCGAGGTTCCGCAACTGGCGACCACCTCTTTTACCCCCGCGCTGAAAACGCCGATCACGTCCATGTATCCTTCTACCAGGACCACGCGCCCCGCCGTGCGCATCGCATTCCGCGCGCGATGCAGATTAAAAAGAACCGATGATTTTCGATACACCGGCGTTTCCGGCGAGTTGAGATACTTCGGCTGATCCGCGTCGCGCATCGCCCGTCCTCCGAACGCGATTACTTTGCCCGATTCGTTGTGGATCGGAAACATCAGCCGGCCCCGAAAATAATCGTAGTAGGAGCCGTCCTCGCGTTTGCGAACCAGCCCCGAAGCGTCCAGATATTCCGGCGCGAAGCGTTCCTGCGCGAGCCGCCGGTACAACGACTGGCCGGAAAACTCGGAAAACCCGAGCGCGAATTTTTCCGTCATTTCAGCGCTGACCGCGCGTTTGGCGAGATAAGCCCGCGCTTCGGCGCCTTGCGCCGCGCGGAGATTTTCCTGATAAACGCCCGCCGCGATTTCGTGCATTTCGAGGATCGCCCCGCGCAGCTTCGATTCCGGATCGGAATATTCGCTGCGCTTGGGCATCGGAATGCCGTTGCGCTCCGCCAGCAGTTTCAGAGTTTCGGGAAACGTCAGCCCGTCGATTTCCATCACGAACTTCAGCACGTCGCCGGCGGCGCCGCAGCCGAAGCACTTGTAGAACTGGCGCGTCTGATTCACGGAAAACGACGGCGTCTTTTCCTGATGAAACGGGCACAGCCCGACGTAGCGTCCCGCCGCGCCGGCGCGTTTGAGCCGCACGTATTCGCCGATCACCTTGACGATATCCAGATTGGACTTGAGATGTTCGACGAAGTCCATGGGCCAGTCGTTTAGTTTAGCGCTTTAGCGCCAGCGTCACGCCGTCGCCGAGCGGCAGCATGCTCAGCGCAATCCTCGAATCCGCGTGAAGCTTCTGGTTGAACGCCCGCAGCGCCACCGTATCCGCCTCCGTTTCCGAAGGATCTGCGAGCCGTCCCGACCACAGCGTGTTATCGATCATGATCAGTCCACCCGCGTGGACCAGTTCGAGCGCGCATTCGTAATAGCCCTCGTAATTGGTCTTGTCGGCGTCGATGAACACGAAATCGAAGGTCGCCTGGCGCGCCGCCGCCAGCATTCCGTGAAGCGTCTCGAGCGCCGGACCGATGCGCAAATCGATCCTGTGATCGACGCCTGCTTCCTTCCAATATCGCCGCGCGACGGCAGTGTACTCTTCGCTTACATCGCAGCAGACCATCCGTCCCCCGGCCGGCAGAGCCAGCGCGACCGCGAGCGAGCTGTAGCCCGTGAACACCCCGACCTCGATCGCATTACGGACGCCCATAAGCTGCACCATCAACGACAGGAACTGCCCGTGCTCTGGCGGAATCTGGATGCTCGCGTTAGGAAGGTGCGCGGTCTCTTCGCGCAGACGCCTCAGAATCGGCGGCTCGCGCAGGGACACCGAGAGCAGGTATTGATAAACATTGTCGGGCAGCAGAAGTCGTCCGGCCATAAATCTGATTATCGGACGGTCGAAAAAAACATTTTTCTGCTAGAATGATTTTCGATGCCGGCGACACTCCCGGAAGAGTTCGAGCTGGAGGAGTTCAAAGCCCGGACCTCGCGGAAAGTGCGCGATGTGCTGTGTCCCAAACACCGCCAGGCGCCGCGCCTGCTGTTCCACGGATCGTCGCTCAAGGATATTTCCATCCAGATGAGCGGCTGCTGCGAAAAGCTGATCGAAATCGCCAATCAAAAAATCGCGGACCGGTAACGCGAATCGGGCAACGGTTAATTGGAAACCGCGATGGTCACCCCAGATTGGCTCGCCACGCCGCCGAACGTCACCACCACTGCAACCGACGCCCCGGTCTGAATGCCGGTCGGCACCTGCACGTTGATCTGTAACATCCCCGCGACTTCGCCCGGAGCGTTGCCGGCAAACTGCACCATCGCGTTCTGTCCCCCGATCGTCACCGTCGGCAGCGCCGCCATCCCCATCAGGCCCGTCAGCGGCGACGACGGGACCGTGATGGTGCCGTCCACGCCCGGCGCCTCCAGGCCCGCTCCCGTGGCATACAGCGTCACGAAGCTTCCCGTTTTCGCCGGATTCCCCGCTCCGTTTAGGCTCGCATCCTGATTCAGCGCCGCCGCTTGTCCCTGGCCCGACGAATTGAGCGTGAATACTCCCGGCGCGGCCGCCGCCACCGGCACCGTCAACGGCGGCGACGTCTGGTTCTGATACTGCGCGACAATCTGAACCTGCGATCCGGTCACTTCAAACGGCACCACCACCGCGGCTTGATTGGCCAAGGTATAAATCACCGGCGACGGGATTCCGTTGAACAGGATGCGCGTGCCCGCCAGGCTGTCCGAGATGGTCCCGTTGGATGCCACTTGATACGTCGCCAGCGTTCCCGGCCCGAGCTGCGACCCGTAAACCACCACCACTTCGCCCGGCGCGATCGCGCCGCCCGCCTCGCTCGCCGCATTCGCCACCGAGCTCACCGAAAGGTAATATCCGCTCACTTGAAGCTCGCGCACGGCGTTGTTCAGCGAATCGGCGAAATACAAATTTCCCGACCCGTTCAGCACCATCCCCACCGGTCCGTCGATTTCTCCGTTGGTCGCCGGCCCGCCGTCGCCGAGATATCCCGTGGGCGCCTGCCCGCCCACCGTCGAGATGGTCCCGGCCGGCGAAATCCTCATGATCCGCGAGCCGGAATCGCCGACGTACACATTGCCCGCGCCATCCGCCGCGATCCCGCGCGGCGAGGCCAGCAGCGCCGTCGCCGCCTCTACGTTCTCTCCCGAATATCCGTCGCCGCCGGTGCCCGCGATCGTCGTAATGGTCCCGCCCGAAACCTCGCGCACGCGATTGCCGTTGGTGTCGGCGATATACACGTTTCCGCTCGGATCGACGGCCACTGCCGACGGCCCGTTCAATGCCGCCTGCGTCGCCGGACCTCCGTCGCCCGAATATCCCGAAACGCCGTTGCCCGCAATCGTCGCGATGTTTCCATCCGGCGTCACTTTGCGGACGCGGCTGTTGGCGAAATCGGCGATGTACACGCTGCCCGATGCATCCACGGCGAGCCCGCGCGGCTGATACAACGTCGCACCCGTCGCAGCCCCGCCGTCGCCCGAAAATCCCGCCGTCCCCGATCCCGCAAACGGCGTGATGATCCCGTTCGGCGCGATCACGCGCACCCGGTCATTCCCCGTATCCGCAACGTAAAGGTTGCCCTTCGCATCTACCGCCAGGCCGCTCGGCGAATTCAACTGCGCATTGGCGGCCGGTCCGTTGTCGCCTGACGACCCGGCCGTTCCCGTCCCCGCGATGGTGTGGATCACGCCCTGCGGCGTCACCGCGCGGATGCGCTGGTTCTGCGTATCGGCGATATAAATGTTGCCCGACGAATCCACGGCCACCGCCTCCGGCGTATTGAGCTGCGCTTGGGTCGCCGGACCCCCGTCGCCCGAATAGCTCACGATCCCGTTGCCCGCCACCGTGCTGATCTCTCCGCCCGAGGTGATCTTGCGAATCCGGTAATTCCACAAATCGGCGACGTATATGTTGCCGCCGCCATCGACGCACAATCCCCACGGATCGGCGAACGACGCGCTGGTCGCGGTACCTCCGTCGCCCGAAAATCCATACGACCCGTTCCCCGCGATGGTTGAAATTTTCCCGTTCGACTGGGTCACTTTGCGGATGCGCCCGTCTCCGTACTCGGAAATATAAATGTTGCCGGACGAATCCACCGCGACGCCATACGGAATGTACAGCTGCGCCGACGTCGCCGGCCCTCCGTCGCCCGCGTAGCCCGCTCCGAGCGACTGCTCGCCGGCCACCGTGTTGATATTTCCGTTGTTCACCGTCACCTCGCGGATGATCCAGTTCCCCGTATCGGCGATGTACACATTGCCGCTCGCATCCACCGCGACGTCGTTCGGATTCAATAATTGCGCCGAGCTCGCCAGAGCCCCGTCGCCTGCGTATCCGGGAAGATTATTGCCCGCAAACGTGGTAATGATGCCGCCCGATACCTTGCGGATCACGTTATTGCCCGAATCGGTGATGTACAGATTGCCGGACTTGTCCACCGCTATCCCGGACGGCAGATTCATGTTCGCGCCCGTCGCCGGCCCGTAATCTCCCGCGTAGCCCGTCCCGCCATTGCCCGCAAACGTGCTGATAATCCCGTTCGGAGCCACCATCCGGACCACGCTGTTCAGCGAATCGGCGATATAAACATTGCCGGCCGAATCGATCGCCACGCCCGACGGCTTGTTCAGCTCCGCGTTGATCGCCAGGCCGCCGTCGCCGGTGTAGCCGGCTCGCGAATTGCCCGCGACGAGCGTCAGGTTCCCGCTGGTGTCCATCTTGAACACCGAATTTGCGGCGCTGAAATACAGGTTGCCCGACGGGTCGGCGGTGCATCGCAGCGGCTGTCCGATGCCGGCGCTGGTCGCGGCTACCGGCGTCGCCGGCGGCGCCCCTCCCGCAATCGTTGCTAAATTGAAGCTCTGCCCCAGGGCCATCGCACTGGTGATCAGGCCGGTGATAAGAAAGCCGGAAACAGCCCTGGCATGCATTCGAAACCTGAAGCTAAACACTCTCGGAGAAGGACGTTTTGTCACTGGAAAAGGTTGCGGTGATCGATTTAGACTTCTGAATGGTCTGAAATGGCAGAATAACATAATGCGAGCCGTGCTCCTGGCCCTTCTGGCCCTTCTGGCCATCTCCGCCGTTTCCGCGCAACCCGCCGCGCGCCCCATCGTCGTTCACGCCGCGCGCCTGCTCGACATCGAATCCGGAAAAATCATTTCGCCTGGCGAAGTTCTGGTTGACGCCGGAAAAATCGTCGAGGCCGCATCTTCGGTCCGCCATCCTTCCGGAGCCGAGCTCATCGACCTCGGCGATCAAACCCTCCTGCCCGGCTTGATCGACGCGCACGTTCACTTGTTTCTTCATCCCGGCGCCGAGGATCTCCAAACCGTCGAGGAATCGGCCCCCCATCGCACCATCCTCGCCACGCTTGCCGCGCGCGACGATCTGATGGCCGGTTTCACCGCTGAGCGCGACATGGGAACCGAAGGCGCAGGCTCGGCCGACACCGCCGTTCGCGACGCCATCGATCGCGGATTGATCCCCGGCCCGCGCTTGCGCATCAGCGGCAACGCCATCGATGTTCTCGGCGGCCACGAGGACGCGAATCATTTCAATCCCGCCCAGCACGTTCTCTCCAACGCCGATTACGCCAACAACCCCTCCGAAATCGTCGCCGTCATGCGCGAGCAATATAAGGAAGGCGCCGACTTCACCAAGATGTATGAAACCGGCCGCGACGCCTTCCACAACGGCATCTTCTCGACGCCCTATCAATACACCGAGGCCGAGTTGCGCATAGCCGTCGAAGAAGCTGCGCGAGTGGGCAAGCGCGTCGCCGTCCACGCCACCGGCGAGCCCGGCACTCTCTACGCCGCCCGCGCCGGCGTCGCCTCCATCGATCACGGCTTTCAGTTGAGCGAAGAAACCATGCGCCTCATGCGCCAGAACGGCATCTTCGTCGTCCCGACCTTCACAATTTCCGAATTTTTCGCCGATCGCGCCCCCACCAAGGAGCAGCAGGATCTTGAAAAAATCATCATTGGTTATCACGCGGCCGAGTTCAAAAAACAGCTCGCCGCCGGCGTCCCGGTCGCCGTCGGATCCGACGTCGGTCCGTTCCCGCACGGCACGCAAGCGCGGGAATTTGTTTTATTGGTGAAATTCGGAATGTCCCCGCTCGCCGCCATTCAGGCCGGAACCCTCCACGGCGCGAAACTCCTCGGATGGGACGACCAGATCGGCGCGATCAAGCCCGGCTACCTCGCCGACATCGTCGCCGTCCCTGGGAATCCGCTAGACGATATCGCGGCGGTTCAAAAAGTGAGCTTCGTCATGAAGGGCGGCGTCGTCTACAAGCGCTGATCTCCCCAGCCGGAGCGCGGTTCCGGTATTTTAACCCTTTTTAGAGAAAGGCCTTACAAGCGAGATGGACGCTGATATACTGCAAGCTCGGCTACGTCAGTT
This sequence comes from Bryobacteraceae bacterium, assembly GCA_035319685.1. GTDB lineage: Bacteria > Acidobacteriota > Terriglobia > Bryobacterales > Bryobacteraceae > Palsa-187. The sequence continues at coordinate 11,519 of DATHCE010000198.1, forward strand.
TCGGAGGATTCCCCGTGGCTAAGTTCACCTTTGGGCTACTGTTGACCGCCGTTGTTTTGAGCGCTGCTCCGATTACTTACAATGTTGACTTGACGATCGGCGCCGGCAGCGTGACCGGCTTCATCGAAACCGATGGAACGATCGGCACCCTCAGTAGCAGCAACATCCTGAATTGGGACCTCTTGCTGAACGACGGCACCACCACATTCACACTGGAGGGGCCCTTGAGCGGCTCCAATTCCGGTCTTGACCTTACCGGTTCCGACCTGTCGGCAACGTTGACCCAACTGCTCTTCAACTACAGTGGCACCGACGGTGGTTTCGCGCTGTTTCAAGCCCCAGAGCCAGGCTCGGGTAGGGATTGGTTCTGCCCCTCGACCACTACAAACTGCAGCAGCGGGGCTACTGGCAACAACCTTGAGATTACCGGTGCCCAACAGACCACAGCTCTTTCTGGGACGCAGGCAATTGGGAACGTCGCCGGCGGCGTGCCCGAGCCGTCGGCGATCAGCCTCATGACCCTCGGCGTCGCCGGCCTTGCATTCTGGAAACGCCGAGCCTCCTGCTAAAGGCGAAGTCTCGTCTATAAGCGCTGACCCCTGCTCCAAAACGCGCAGTACTGGTACGATCAAAATCGATTAAGTTGCTGCATTTTGAACGTTCTTGGTGTAGCACTCCAATTGCTCTTCACCTCTCAGGTTAATCCTACCTTGACCGTTCATGAACTCAACGACCGTTTTTCAGATGGCTGCCATCTGCGTGCTCGCGACATGTCCTCTCCGCGCTCAATTCGTTCTCGGCGGCGTCATCAATGGCGCGCAAACGCCCAAGGGAACCGTTTTCCTCACCTTCGATGACGGGCTGGACGAGGCCGGTCCGGATGGCCTCAGCCAGTTTGAAAAGGTCGCGGCCTACCTCCACGGTCCCATCCATCTTTCCAAGGAACTTGCCAGCCCAACGCCGCTCAGCATCCGCGCGACGTTTGCCGTCGTCACCTGCCATTTCGTCGGCCAGGACAAAGCGGCGCCGAATTCCTCCATGTGCTATGGATACGGCGACCGCCCGGAGTCCGTCGCCACCAACGTCGCCGCGCTCGGCCACGACCTGATCAATCATTCCGTCAATCACATTCCGCTCACCACCATCGCCGACCCTGCCGACATCCTCTACGAAGTGGCCCACGCGCAACTGCAGCTCGACAAGCTCCAGGGCAACAGTCCGCGCCTGTTTCGCGCGCCGGGGCTCGCCTTCAGCGATTCGATCGCCGCCGTGTTGAATGCCGACCCATACGTCGGCCAGTTGATCGGTCCCATCGACGCCGATGTCGGTGGAGCGTTTCAATATGATGGAACCTCGATCGGTGGTGACTGGGACTGCTTCGCCGACGGCATGAGCGTCGAAACCTGCGGCGATCTTTACGTTGCCGGGATCCAAGCCGCCAAGCACGGAGTCGTCGTGCTCCTCCACGTCCGCACCGAGCTCATGACCGGCGCCGATGGAAACGAATTTCCCTTGAAGCTGGCGCGCTACATCATCGAGCACTTAGGACCCGGCTACAATTATCAACCGCTCGATGCGATTCCCGGCGTCCTCGGCAACATCCAGGCGCAGGTCAAACCGGTGGGCGCCGAGTTCGGACCCTCCGATGGCCAGGGCGTCGTCGTCGCCGGAGCTATCGCCGGCTCGGGAAAGCCGGCCGGCATCTGCAAGGCTCGCAGCGGCGCCGTCTGGTGCAAAAATTCGGACGGCCAGGGAGGATTCTCCGCCGCCGCTCCGTGGCTCACCATCAGCGATTCCACCTGGTTCGTCGAATACGGCTCGAAGTTCTGGCTCGCCGATGTGAACGGCGACGGCCGCGCGGATCTGATTTTTCCCGCGCAGAAATCCCTGTGGGTCGCCTTCAACAACGGTCAGGGCTCGTTTTATCCGCCGGTCGAATATTATTGCGGCTCGATCCCCAACCTCGCCTACATCCGCTTCGGATACGTGAATGCCGACCCTCTCGCCGATATGGTCGTCTGGACTCCGGACCTCGCCGCGCCGCAGGTATTTTTCAACAACGGTGTGCGCTTCGTCCCGCCCGCGGCAACGCCGGCGCAGGTCACGCCCACCGCGGCGCTCGAAACCGAACTTCTCACGATGCAGTTGATCGACCTGAACGGCGACGGTCTCGACGATCTGATCGTTCGCGGCGCAACTCAGGTCGAGTGCGCGCTGAACACCGGCTCCGGCTTCGCGGCGCTCACCGCCTGCTCCACCGAAGGCGGCCAGTTTTCAAACGGCCAGGGATGGTCGAGCGCGGATTACGCGTCTACCTTCGCCGCCGCCCATATCAACGGACCCGCGCTGGTCGGCGGCCTTCCTTGCGGCTTGATTTTCGCCCCTATCATAAAAAACGGCGCGTCCGTTTCCATTAGCGACCGTTATCGTTACCTCTGCAACGACTGTTTCACCAACGCCGCCGACCCCGCCTGGCAGCCCCAACAGCGCGCTTCGCAAATCCTGTGGGCCGATTTCGACGCCTCCGGCAACGATTCCCCGCTGCTCGTCCGCGCCGACGGATTATACCTGGGCCTGACCCGAATCACCCCATAACCGCCAACTGCGACCAATGGGAACAGGGCCTGAATTGAGCCCCTTCGTTTTCGACTATTGCGTTGTAATAAAATCAGCGTCTTAGCGCGAAAAGGGGACGGAGTGCTCCGTCCCCTTCGAGAATTTAATGAGCGCGAGGCGCGACGGCGATCCTACTGTTTCTTGCCCATCCCCCGTCCGGCCGACGAAGGCGGTACCACGCCCTTCAGCCGGAGATAGACGCTCAGATAGCCGTACATCTCCGTGTCGTGGACCACGTTGAAATCGAGAACGCCAAACTTGGTGCGATCCCGTCCGAACATTTTTACGGTTTCCGTAAGCGCCGAATCAGACAAACCGTCATAGGCCCCATCGCAGTAGTCAAAAGACTCCTTCAACGCAGCGACCAAATCCGCCTTGGAGGTCTTGGAAGCCGCGTCACCCCGTTTCTGTTCACCCTTCGCCATCCCGCACAGCGCGAACTGCGTGTCGGCCACGTGCGCGATTCGTTCTGCGAAGCTCTGAATCTCCGGAGTTGGCTTAAAACTGTAGCCCGCCTCAGGCATGGCGTCGGCAAGTCTGAGAAGGTTGTTCTTGACGCCGGTGTAGCTCTGCTTCAACTCGCCAAGCAGCGGGCTCTGCGCCTGAAGCGCCGACATACCCATCAGCGCAAATGCAAACATCGAGTAATACTTCATGGTACATTTCTCCTCTCGTGGTCGAACGTGTATGACCCAAGCATTCCAACCGGGTTTTTTGAGTCCCGGTTCCGCAGTTCGAAGTATACAGCAGACCGGCACACGGCCGGATGGTCGCGGCCGGGCATTCGCCCTACTTCTTCTTCTGACCGAATCTACCAGGCTTGAGGGATTGCGCAGGCCGGGATGAGCGCGTAAGTTGATCCTGGATGGTCTCCTCGTGGCGCAATGTCGTGCACGGACTCCTCAAGCGAACCGGCTTCGCGTGGAGCCAGTGGAGTCAGATCGAGATCCGGACCGTGCTCGCGGTCACCAACGATCCTGGTTGCAAGATGAGCCTGCGCGTGATCTCCCTCGAACAAGGCTGGCGGATTCTGTTTGCGGATTCGGTGGAAGATGCGCTCCGCGTGCGTTCTCTGCACCGGATCGGCGTGCTGGTTTATGATCGGGCCCTGCGCGGCGCCGACTGGCGCCAGGGATTGCGCCGCCTGATTTCCTGCGAGGAGCCGCTCATCCCCATCGTCGTTTCAGATGTGCCGGACGCGCGGCTCCGGTCCGAGGTCCTGAATTGCGGCGGCTACGATCTGGCGCGAAATCCGCCGGAGCGGTCGTGTTTTCCTTCCCTGGTGAACGGCGCGCTGCGACTGGCCGAGTCGATGGATTCGATCGAGGCATAGTCGGCTCCTACCGTCCGCAAAGCCCAAAATTACCAAGGCTAAGGGATGGTTGCACGACGCGGCCAGCGCTAGACTTGGGGTTGCCTCTAGAAGTCATAGCCTCGATTCGGAGGCGAAAATTATGATTCAACAATTCAAAAATTCATCTTTAACGTTTATGAACACCGCGCATTGCGAAACTGGCTTTACACGCTGGCATTTGCGATTTTCGTTCCCACCGGACTCCGGTTTGCAATCTTGGCCTGGAAAAATGGCGACTGGTTTGACAAGCCGCTCTCCATCCTTGCCGGGATCGTCATCGGGATCACCGCTGTCGCAACGCTCGTACGGGTCTGGACCGTGCCGCCGCAGCGAACCTTACAAGCAAGCGCGGTGATCGAATCCGAGGAGGGGTTCGCTGCGCCGGCCAACGCTTCCCAGCTCTATGCCTCGGCAGTGCGGCAAGCCGCTCAAAATCGCGAGATCGCGCGCGGAGCCGCGGCCCTCGGCCCCACGCACCGGTGGCCGTTCGGGTCCTGATCGGCGCTCCTCAGAAATCAACTTGCGCCCCGGCTGATCGCGACCAGTTCCGGCGCCTCGCGAAACGTTCCTTCGCGCGCCATCGTCGCCAGCACCCGCTCCGGTTTTCCAAGATCGTCCCAATCCGATCCCGCCAGGCGCAGCACGCTCAGCCTGTCGGTCGAATCCGCAAGCACTTGATGAGAGAAGTCGCTGGCGGCAAGGGTTGCATATAAATGGGGAAGGCGATCGTGGAAATCGACGCCGCGCGCCAGCATTCGATCCAAGACGGACCGCAGATGGGGAAGTTTGGCCAGAATCGCCGCCAGAAAAACCCTCGCCCGGCCGATCATCACGAATGTATTCCACAGGCATCCCCGCTCGAGCAAGCGCTGCGCCGTATCCCTGGCCGGCTTCTCCCAAAACCGGTTTACGTGAAACAATTCGCCGCGACAAGTTTTGAGCGGAGCGCCACGCTCGATCCAGCCGTATTCGATCTCCGGATATCGCGGCTCGGCGCCCAGCAGGATTAAGGACGCCGGACGTTGCTCGACGGCCCTGATCGCCGAGTGGACGGCATCGATCAGGCCAGCGTCATCCGAGTAATAGTGATCGGCCGGGAAGAACGCGATCACCGGATCGAAGTCCGAGCGCAAAATACGAAGCACACTCGACAGGATCGCGGCAGTCGTTCCTTTGTTCGAAGGTTGAATCACCATTCGCGAAGCCGCCACGCCCGCCAGTTCCGTCGCATAGTAGGGTTCATGAGCCTCGACCAGCGAAAACACGGTCCGTTCGGGATCAAAGACCGGACGAATTCGCGCCCAGGTCTGGTCGAGCAGCGTCTGGCCGCGAAAAATCGCACAGAATTGCTTGGGCCGGTCGTCGCGCGAGATTAATCTCGTCAGAGGTAAGAGGCGTTTCCCGTCGCCACCGGCCAGGATCACGGCCCATGATCGCAAGGACATGTTCCTCCACTCCCGGCAGATCGCCCTGCACTGGCAACTCGCCTTCATTCAGGATATTGCCCCTGCCCCCGGTTGACCATACCGGCGTAGTGGTAGTTTTCGCCCGGCCCGACACGGTATCGCTTTGGGGGGTGCGGCCCTTGCCGCGAAACAGATCGTGGTCCTCATCCTGTTCGCGCAATCCGTATCGGTTCATCGCCGCCACGATTCGATTCTTGATCCCGGATGGATATTCCCGCATGCCCAGGCGCGTACGCGCCATTAACGCCACGCCCCGGCGATTTTCGCTTCCCTTTCGAGCATCCCATCCAGATCCTGCCGCGAAAAATACCGCCCGCGCATCACCACCCCATGGATTTTTTCCGTGTTGCGGATATCCTTCAAAGGATCTTCGTCGAGCAGCACCAGATCGGCGGACTTCCCCACCTCGATGGTTCCGAAATCCCGTGAACCGAAGTAGCGCGCGGCGTTTCTGGTGGCGCATTGCAACGCTTCCATCGGCGTCAGTCCCGACTGAACCAGCAGCGCCAGCTCGTCATGCAACCCGAATCCCGGCAGCACGGGATTGGCGCCGTTGGCGTCCGTGCCGGCCAGAAACTCGACCCCGGCGCGATGCATGTCGCTCACCAGCTTTTCGTGACGCTCGAGCAGCACACGGATTTTCGCGTTCAGCGCATCGTATTCGGCGGGCGAAAGATCTTTCAGAAACATCGTCCGGCGAGGGTCCCATTGATCGGTCCAGGATTTCGGCAGATATTGCCGATGCGGATCATGGACGAAATCCTCGTCGCGGGCGCGCGCGAACCCCGCCAGGATCGTCAGGGTCGGCGTCTGCCACACGCCATCGCGCGCAAAAGTTTGAAACAAGATCGATGCTTTCTGTTCGCTATAGGAATCGAGCAAATCCTCCGGATTTTCAAACGCCAGAACCCGCATGCGCGCCTCGCCGCTGATCGATCGATCGAGCATCGTAGCCACGCGCTTGGCTCGCAGCTCGTCCTCACGCGTCGAGCAGGCCTGCAGAATGTTGAGCAGATGCTCCTGGCTGCGCTGCCCGGCAGCGGCTGCTTCAAGCGGGCTCACCTCTTCGGGAACGTGGCCGGCGAACGGGATGCCGATCGCGCGAGCCTCGGCGGCCAGCGCGAAGTAAGCCTCGCGCGGCACGCTCGAATACACCTTGATGAAGTCCGCGCCGCTGCGGGCGATCGCGTCGACGGCCCGCAGCGCCTGATCCGCCGTCGCCACGGCGTACGCTCCCGGCGGCAACGGCGCGCCCGACCAGAGCATCGGCGGACCGTCAATGAATCCCGGCGCGGCGATTCGCGGAACATCGGCGCGCGCGCGCCACTGGCGGATCGTCTCCATCGGGATTCCGTCGAACATCTCCCGCACGCCGGTGATGCCGTTCGCCACCAGCAGCGGAAAGAAAATGTCCGGCGTCCCCAAATGGATATGCATGTCCCACAGTCCCGGGATCAGAAATTTTCCTTTCGCGTCGATCACCTGAATGCCGCGCGCGGTCTTGAGTTTCTTCTGGATCGCGGTGATGCGGCTCACGGCGATGCCGACGCTCATCTTCTTGCGCGGCGCGGCGCCCGTGGCGTCGATAACCGTGACGTTTTTAATGATGAGGGATTGAGCGGGGGCCAGACAGGATACGGAAACAAGGAGACCGAAAAGCCGCCGGAGCACTACAGGGCTTTCCGCACTACAAAACCTTGTCGATGGCCGCTTCGATCACGCTCGAGGGAGTTCCGCCGAGGAACGACCGCACCTTGCGCCCGTTGCGATCGTAGAGGAACAGCGCCGGAAGAACTCCTTGCCACTTGGGATCGATCGCGTCGCAGAATTTATCGTCATCGGCGGCCTTGCGGATATAGGTCGGGCCGGCGACGTGATTGGCGGCGAGAACTTTGATCGCGGCGGGCTGCGCCTCCGGCTCATCGGTCGAAATGGTGACCAGATCGAATCCGCGAGCGCGAAGCTTCTGCTCCAGCTTCACCAGCTCCGGCATCTCCGCGCGGCAGGGCTCGCACCAGGTGGCCCAGAACTCGACCAGCACCACTTTCCCCTTGTGCGCGGCGACCAGTTTCCCATATCCGGGCTGGTCGACCGGCGTGAGTTTGGGTTGCGCGAGTAATGCGCCGGCAAGCGACAAAAACAACAGGCCGCGAATCATTTGCTCTTCTCCTGTTTCTCTGGTTTATCGAGCCTCAGATTGATGATCGGCTCCTTGCGGGTATCGAACACGCTGAGCGTTTTCCATCCGCTGGTCATACCGCTGTAGCGGCCCAGCAGTTCATAATCGTTGTCGAGCTTCAATCCGGAAAAATGATACGCGCCGTTCTGCTGGGTGATGAAGCTGCGGACCGTAAGAGAGCGCATATCCTTCAGCTCGACCACGGCGCCTTCGATGAACTTGCCGTTCGCGTCGGTGACCGTCCCCTGCACCACGCGCTCGGCGGCAGCCTCGCGCTTCTCCTTGCGCGTTTGTGGAGCGTCCTGCGCAAATGCGCCGGCCATCAACAGCGCCGCAAGCGCCGCACCGCAGACCATGCCCGCCGCGCTCAACGGGATAAGTGGAGATCTCATTTCGTCTCCGGAGACAGCACCAGACTCACTTCCACTTGCACGCCGGGCGAAACCGAGGCTTCCTTCTCCTCGGTACGGTAGCCCTTGGACGACGCGCGCACCACGTAGGTTGCCTCAGCCGGCCTTACGCGGAACTCAAATTCGCCGCGATAATTGGTCACCGCTTCCTGCAATTTTTTGGGCCTCGGATCCTTCGACAGGAGCACCACCTTGGCGTCCGGAAGAGCGTAGCCGGGGTCGCGGAAGACGGTTCCGGAGACGATGCTGTAGGCGGACGGCGCCTTTTGTTGGCCCGCGCCCGCGGGCGCCGCGACCATCGACAGCACCGCCACGAGCGCCGCCGCGAGGCTACTTCCACTCATCCTCGTCTTCCTCTTCATCCTCGTCTTCGTCTTCGTCTTCGTCGAAGTCCTCATCTTCGTCGAGGTCTTCTTCGTCGTCGTCATCGTCTTCCTCGGGCGAAAGCTCGAGCGGAGAAACGCCGCTGACGTTCAAGTTCGCGCCGCACTCTTCACAGATCAGCGAGTCGCCTTCGTCCAGTTCCTCTTCATCCACATCGATCACGGCGTCACACATCGGACAGTTGACCATCGTTTCTTTCCTCCCGGAGTTCGCGTGCGATGCTGCGCTCTATCGGCGCACGTCATTATTTTTCGAAACATCGTAGCACTTCAGACTTATCGCTTCAGGGTGAAACTTCAGATCCTATATTTACCACGACCCTATATCTACGACCACGACGCGCGGAAAGTTACGCGCGAGTGGCGGCAAGGTCGCGCGAGCCGGCGGCAGTCGCCAGGTCCGCGGATGAAAGCGTCACCAGGGTTTTCTCGAGGTCGTCGCCCGATTCGATCATGCCCTTCAGATGCGTTGCGGCGAGTTTCAGGCACCAGGCATCGGTCAGCGGATGCGCGGTACGGCCGGCCAGAGCGAGCAGACCGGGGTGCGAAAGCGCGAGCACTTTTTCCTGCTTGGGCTCGTCTTCGGTCCATATGACGAACTTCACGTCGACCGTATCGGCGTGACGAATCGAAATCCCGGTTTGTAACCAGCGAAATTCCACTTCCCAGGTGCGCCCGAACGGGTCGGGTCCAGCCTGAAAGCGGCGGAAATTTTCAGCCATCGCTATCAGGTTAGCCGATTTTCGGCAAGCGAAGCTTGGGCAAAATTTCAGGCAATCTAAGGCCGTATGCGTCGCTGCGGGGGCGCTCGCCGGGACGATGAAATATAACAGATGATGTCTGCCGCATTCAACATGCTCGACGGCCCGGCGCCGGAGCGGACCGCGCAAGCCGTGTTCGAGGCGATTCTGGCGGGAGCTTCGTTTGAGGAAGTCGACTCCACCGTTCGGCGCCTCGCACCCGAGGAGTTTGGTATTTTGCTGTGCACCCTCTGCATGGTGCGTGACGAGGTCGCGGGCGTGAACGCGGAGCGGGCGCATACGATGGAGACGCTGCTCGGCGAGCATTGCCGTGATTACGTCCACGGAAAGAGAAATTGCGCGACGGATCAGCGCGCGCGATTGTTTCCGAGCGCCTAACAACCCGGATCGGGAGAAATAACCTTAGCTGGCAGGCGCGAAAATTTTGCGCCACCAAATTCCACAGAATTTCCGCGGCGAATTTGCGGCTCGCACTGGACGACAGTGGAAGTTCCGGATAACATATAACTCGCAGCTTGCTTGTCAAATTGGAGGATCTTGAAATGCAACAGAATTTCTCTCGCCGTAGTGCGATCGCGCTGATGGCGTTCGCGTTTCCCATCGCCGCCCTCGCCGACATCAGCGGCACGGCGACCTTGAACGCCGGCCAGACTGAGAACTTGGACACCGGCGCGACGGTCACCTCCGGCGGCGATATCACGTTCACCGGATCAAGCCTGATCTTTGTGGGTAAAGCCATTGGAGGATCCCTCGCCCTGCTCGGCTCGGGCGCTGCGACCTATAATTCGTTAACCCAGCTGGAGTTGCAGGATTTGTTCCCCCTTGCGTCTACGTCTCCCATCCCCGCGAGCTCGCTTCCGGTGGGAACGATCGTCGGCGTCGAGACCAATGGCGGCAATGCCTCCAAACTCCTGGTAACGGCGATCAGCCCTACCGCCTTTAGTTTCCAATACACCACCTACGAATCCGGCAGCGGCACGACGCCGGCCGGCCCTACGATCACCAAAGTTCTCAACAATTACAGCTACATTCCCGGCGGCTTCGTCAATTCCGGCATCTCGCCGAGTACGATCTTCGCGATCATCGGCAGCGACTTGGCCACGGCTCCCACCGGTACGGTGAGTTTGAATTCGAGCGCCGGGTCGGGTCTGCCGACGACGTCGGCCGGGGCCACGGTTTCGGTGACCGTCGGAGGAAAAACCGTGACGCCGGGACTGTACTACGCGCTTCCGACGCAGATCGCCGGCGTGCTGCCGGCCGGCACGCCGACCGGAACGGGAACGGTCACGGTGAGCTATAACGGGGCGACCAGCAACGCGTTCACGATTCAGGTGGTGCCTGCCGCGTTGGGACTCGACACGTATTACGGGACGGGCTCCGGTCTCATAGTGGCCACCAATCCGGCCACCGGGGCGTTGTACACCTACACCAACTCGGCGGCGCCGGGACAGACCATCGTGCTGTGGGGCTCGGGCCTCGGCGCCGACCCGCAGGACAGCGACACGGTATTCACGGGCACTCCGCACTCGGTCAATCAAAGCGCGACGCAGATCTGGTTCGGAGGCGTGCAGGGAACCGTCGGTTATGCCGGATCGTCGGGATATCCCGGCCTCATCCAGATCAACGTCACGATCCCGACGAATGTGACGACCGGTTGCGGCGTTTCGGTGGCGGGAGTGGTGAACGGGGTTCCCTCGAATTTCGGATTCCTGCCCATCAACAACGGCGGCGGCGTATGCAGCGATCCGGTGTTCGGCATCAACGGCACGACCATCAGCTCGCTCAGCGGCCAGACCACGGTGAGGAGCGGGACCACCGGCGTGGGTCAGCTCGTCGAGCCGCCGCCCACCGGGACCGAGAACATCGCTTTCGCGGAGTTTTCGAGCAACACCGGGTCCAACTACGCCTCGTCGAACGCGGTTACCTCGATCGGCAGTTGCATCGTCACCGAGGCCATTTCCGCCAGCGGCAGCACTTCCACCTCGACACCGCTGGACGCCGGCGCCATCACCCTTCAGGGACCCGGCGGGACTACGTATCCGCTGCCGGAGCTTACCAAAGGCAGTTACGATGCGCTATTGCCGTCCTCAGCGATCACCTCAAGCGGCGGAACGTACGTGTTCACGGGAGCCGGCGGAGCCGACGTCGGCAAGTTCACCTCAACCGTGAATCTGCCCAACCCGCTGTTGAACTGGACCAATCAGAGCGCGGCGGCGAACATCACGCGTAGCAACGGGCTACTGGTCGAATGGACCGGCGGCACTCCGGGATCCTGGGTCTTCATCTCGGGCAGCAGTTCTTCCGCAACGGCAGGAACGTCCGGCAGCTACGTCTGCTACGCGCTGCAGAATGCGTTGCAGTTCACGGTTCCCAGCTACGTTCTCGATACGCTGCCGGCGGGCCCCGGCACGACTTTGGTGGAGAACGGAACGAACTTCACGTCGTTCACGGCGACGGGTCTCGACTTCGCCACCGGGTTCGGCTTGAGCGGGATCGGAGTGAACAGCGTGTATCAGTAAAAGGCCGGTCACACAGGCGAGCATTGCCCCTATTCCGTCCAGGAAAAACCACCTGTTCGCCGAAGCCGCGCGCGGCCCTGTTCCGCCGGTTTGCAACGTGCTGATGCCGGCGCAGCGTTAAAGTCGTGGTGCGGACCGCCGATCGACAGATCGCACCTATGAACGGATTTCTCGAAGTGCTGCGGCATCCGAAGGAGAAGCTTCAGGAGCTGAGGCAGCGGACGGAATCGCATGGCGCGCAGGGAGCGCGGCTACTGGAGGCCGGAAATTTCGCCGAAGCCGAAGCGAGTTTCCGCCTGGCGTTGGCCGGGACCCGCGGATCGCCGTCGCGGAGGGTGGGGCTGTGGCTGCAACTGGGTGCGGCGCAGCGCAAACAGGCGAAGCTCGCCGAAGCCGAACAAAGTTCGCTCCAGGCGCTGGAGACCGCCATGGCGGGCCAGGATGTCGGGTTGCAGGCGTTGTGCCTGCACG
>DATHCE010000199.1:0-5459 GCA_035319685.1 Bryobacteraceae bacterium
TGTTTCATTGCCCGCGAACTGGAAAGGGAAAAATCCCGGCGCCGAGCCCCACGCCATGCACGGATTGATTTTTTCAAAGGGCGCCGGCGGCATCGATCTTCATTCCGGCCTCGATCGGGCGAGCGTCACCGGCAACCTCGCCGCTCCGGCTCCCTGGCCCGGAAAACTCGACCTGACCATCACCGCGACGCTCAAACGCGATTCGTTCGGTTTCATCGTCGTCGCCAAAAACACCGGCCAGAGCGATGTACCCGTCGGCATCGGATGGCATCCGTATTTCGCGATTTTGAGCGGCCTTCGTGAACAGGCGATTCTCAAAATTCCGGCGCGATCGCGCGCCGTGGTCAACAATTATGACGACGTTTTCCCGACCGGAGCCGTCGAGCCTGTCGCCGGATCCAAATACGATCTGGCGCAGCCGCTCGGCGATCGTTATTTCGACGATTGCTTCCTCGACGTCGGACCCCGCCCGTTAGTCGCCGAAATCATCGATCCCGCGGCGCACTACGGACTGCGCATCAAAGCGCTCTCTCCCGAAATTTCCGCGTTTCAGGTGTATGCTCCGCCCGACAAAGCCTTCGTCGCTCTAGAGCCGCAGTTTAATCTCGGCGATCCTTTCAGCCCCGTTTGGAAGGGCCGCGACACCGGAATGAAAATTCTCAAACCCGGCGAATCGGTGGCCTATTCGGTCGAGCTCGAAATGTTTGCGCTCGATCACACGGGAGCTAAATTCTAATGGGATTCGCCCTGTGGATCGACCGGCCGAATCGTCTTGCCTGGGCGCAAGGCACGCAGGAATATCGACCCATGGGCGGCGCCGTCATCGCCATGACCGGCCAGCTTCGCCATCGCGATTTCGACCGCCATCGCCGCCCGCCCAAGCACCTTCAGGATTCCTTCGTGGGATTTTTTGGTTCTCTTGAGGAGGTGAATCAGTTCCTGCACTCGCCGCCGATAACGCGCAAACGCGGAACTCCCTTCTACGCCCGCTAAGTCAGCGTTCACCACCCGGCCCTCACACGCCGGGCCTTTCGCTATCGTCAAAGCCGCGCCAGTAATGGCGGGCTACGCGGACCTGAAACACAGCTTCTTGATTTCTGCTATGAATTTGCGCCTCAGTTCGCTTAAGTCAGAAACGATTTCCCGCAACTGCAATGCCGCTTCGCGTTCGGGTTCCGGAACACGAACGCACTCTCCATCAGCGATTCGGTATAATCGAGAGTCAGTCCTTTAAGGTACTCATAACTCTTTGGGTCGACGAACACTTGCACTCCGTTGTTCTCGAAGACCTGATCCGTCGCGCGAGCCTTGGGTTCGAGCTTGAATTTATAGCTGAGTCCGGAGCATCCGCCGCCGATCACGCCGAGCCGCAGGCCGCCTTCGCAATGGTTCTTTTGGAGCAGCTTGCGGATCTGGGTCGCCGCCTGAGGGGTAACATCAATCATTCCACTGCCAGTATAGCGAATCTTGACGGAGATGTACAGATTTGATAAGTTGAAGACATGCCCACCGAGACCGGAGCCATAGAAGCGCTAGCCCTGCGCGAATATAAGTGGGGATTTAGCACCGACATTGATGCCGATTCCGTTCCTGCCGGGCTCAACGAAGACGTGATCCGCCTCATCTCCGCCAAAAAGCAGGAGCCCGAGTTCATGCTCGAATGGCGCCTTCGCGCCTATCGCCACTGGCTGACGATGACCGAGCCCACCTGGCAAAACGTTCATTATCCGCCGATAAATTATCAGGATATCGTTTATTATTCCGCGCCGAAGAGCAAAGCGAACGCGCCCAAAAGCCTCGACGAGGTGGACCCGGAGCTGCTCAAGACCTACGACAAGCTCGGCATTCCTCTGCGCGAGCGGGAGCTGCTGGCGGGTGTCGCTGTCGACGCCGTGTTCGACAGCGTTTCGGTCGCGACCACGTTCAAGGAGAAGCTGGCCGAGGTGGGCGTGATTTTCTGCTCGTTCTCGGAAGCCGTGCGCGAGCATCCCGAGCTGGTCAGGAAATATCTCGGCACCGTCGTTCCCTTCTCCGACAATTTTTTCGCGACGCTCAATTCCGCCGTGTTCAGCGACGGATCGTTCTGTTATGTTCCCAAGGGCGTTCGTTGCCCCATGGAATTGTCCACGTATTTCCGCATCAACGCGCAGAACACCGGACAGTTTGAGCGCACGCTGATCATCGCCGATGAAGGCGCCTTTGTCAGCTATCTCGAAGGCTGCACCGCGCCGATGCGCGATACCAATCAGCTTCACGCCGCTGTCGTCGAGCTGGTCGCGCTCGACAACGCCCAGATCAAGTATTCGACCGTGCAGAACTGGTATCCCGGTGATAAAGAAGGGAAGGGCGGGATTTATAATTTTGTGACCAAGCGCGGCAAGTGCGCCGGCGTCAACTCCAAAATTTCGTGGACCCAGGTCGAAACCGGCTCAGCGATCACCTGGAAATATCCGAGCTGCATGTTGATGGGCGACAATTCGGTCGGCGAATTTTACTCGGTCGCGCTGACCAACAATTATCAGCAGGCCGACACCGGCACCAAGATGATCCACATCGGCAAGAACACGCGGAGCACCATCGTGTCCAAAGGAATTTCCGCGGGCCACGGCCAGAATACCTATCGAGGCCAGGTCAAAATTCTCAAAAACGCGGCCGGCGCGCGAAATTATTCGCAGTGCGATTCGCTGCTGCTCGGCGACAAGTGCGGCGCCCACACATTTCCTTATCTCGAAGTGAAGAACACCTCCTCCACCGTCGAGCATGAGGCGTCCACTTCGAAAATCGGCGAGGACCAGATTTTCTATTGCCGCCAGCGCGGCATCTCGACCGAAGACGCGGTCTCGATGATCGTGCACGGATTCTGCAAGGAAGTTTTCCGGGAACTCCCCATGGAGTTCGCCGTCGAAGCGCAAAAATTACTCGGGGTGAGCCTCGAAGGGAGCGTCGGTTAATAACCTGCCATGCTGGAAATTAAAAATCTACACGCCCGCGTAGGCGATCGCGAGATCCTTAAAGGCATCGATCTTTCGATCGGCACCGGCGAGGTTCACGCCATCATGGGTCCCAACGGATCGGGCAAGAGCACGCTTGCGCAAGTTCTCGCCGGCCGCGACCTGTATGTGGTCACCGAAGGCCAAGTGCTCTACAACGGAGCCGATCTGCTCGCGCTCTCGCCCGAGGATCGCGCGCGCGAAGGCTTGTTCCTGGCGTTTCAATACCCGGTGGAAATCCCCGGCGTCAGCAATCTTTATTTTCTGAAGTCCGCGCTCAACATGATCCGCAAACATCGCGGCCTTCCCGATGTCGACGCGATGGATTTTCTCGCTCTGGTGAAAGACCGCATGCAATGGATGGACATGGATCAGAGCCTGCTGAACCGTTCCGTCAACGCCGGTTTTTCGGGCGGCGAAAAGAAGCGCAACGAGATTTTTCAGATGGCCGTGCTCGAGCCCCAGCTCGCGATCCTCGACGAAACCGATTCGGGTCTGGACATCGACGCGTTGAAAATCGTGGCCAAGGGCGTCAATGCGCTGCGCTCGCCGGAGCGCTCGATGGTTCTGGTCACCCACTACCAGCGCCTGCTGAATTACATCGAGCCGGATTACGTGCACGTTCTCTCCGAAGGGCGCATCGTTAAATCGGGCAACAAGGATCTGGCGCTGACGCTCGAAGAGACCGGCTACGCCGGCTTCGAATCGGCTGCTTGAAGGGCGACCACGCGATGACTCTCTCCGAGCAGCAATCCTCCATCGATCGCATCCGGCAGGACGCGCGCGAGCGCTTCGAGGCCCTCGGTTTCCCCACCAGCCGCGACGAAGACTGGAAGTTCACTAACCTTGCGCCGATCGCGAAACTCAAGTTCGAACCCGCCGCTAGGGATTTCGAGCGCGCCTCCGAATTGCTCCGCGATTTTCCGGCGAACGCCAATCGCGTCGTGTTCCTCAACGGCAGTTACGCTCCCCGATTGTCGAGTCCGGGCATCGTGGGCACGATTCGCCAGACCCCTGCCCCGATTCTCGAACTGCATCTGGCCCGGCACGCCGATTACCGGCGAGACGCCTTCGCGGCCTGGAACACCGCGGCGTTTGAAGACGGCGTTTTCCTGTTCATCGGCGCCCGCCGCGTGGTCGAAGGGCCGGTTCACCTGATTCATATCTCCGTCCCCGGTGCAGGCCCCGGCTCCGCCCCGTCGGTCGCGCATCCGCGAAACCTGATCATCGCGGGCTCCCGCAGCCAGGTTTCCATCATCGAATCGCATCTCGGCGTCCAAACCTATCTCACCAACGCGGTCACCGAAATCATGGTGGGCGAGGAAGCCGTCGTCGATTTCACCAAGCTTCAGAACGAATCCGTCTCCGCGTTTCACATCGCCGCCATGCACGTTTCGCTGGGGCGCGGCTCGGCGTTCACCTCGCGCGTGCTCTCCTTCGGGGGCGCGCTGGCGCGGACCCAGATCACTTCGGTTTTGGAGGAGGGAAGCTGTTGCACGCTGAACGGCCTCTACGTGACGCGCGATCGTCAGCACGCCGACAATCGCACCACCATCGATCACGCCAAGCCTCACGCCACCAGTCACGAGTTGTACAAGGGAATTCTCGATGGCCAATCGAGCGCAGTGTTCAACGGAAAAATCATCGTCCGCAAGGACGCGCAGAAGACCGACGCCAAGCAGACCAACAAGAATCTGGTGTTGAGCGAAGGCGCCACCATCAACACCAAGCCGCAACTGGAAATTTTCGCCGACGACGTCCGCTGCACCCACGGCGCCACCGTCGGCCAGCTCGATCAGGAAGCGATTTTCTATCTGCAATCACGCGGCATCGGCCGCGAAGACGCCCGCGCGCTGCTGACCTACGCGTTCGCGGAAGAGATGCTCGACTCGATCCGCGACGAGCCGTTCCGCGTCTACACCGGCCGGCTTCTTTCCGGGAGGCTCGCGAGAGAGGCAACTGCATGACCACCCCCGCCGGTCTCAACGTCGCCTTCGATGTCCGCGCCATTCGCGAGGATTTTCCGATCCTCCATCAAACCGTGCACGGGCATCCCCTGGTCTATCTCGACAACGCCGCCACCACCCAGAAACCTCGCGCGGTGATCGACGCGATCTGCAATTTTTATTCGCACGACAATTCCAACATCCATCGCGCCGTGCATCAGCTGAGCGAGCGATCGACGCGTCAATATGAGGAAAGCCGCATCCGCATCCAGCGCTTGCTGGGCGCCGCCGAGGCGCGCGAAATTATTTTCGTGCGCGGCACCACCGAGGCCATCAATCTGGTCGCCTGGACCTTCGGCCGCACCCGCATTCATGCGGGCGACGAAATCCTGATCTCCGCGCTCGAACATCATTCGAACATCGTCCCGTGGCAGATCCTGTGCATGGAAAAGGGCGCGCATCTCAAAGTCGCGCCGGTCGACGACCAGGGCGAGCTCGACCTGGAAGCGTTCGAGCGGCTGCT
>DATHCE010000200.1:0-2637 GCA_035319685.1 Bryobacteraceae bacterium
CTTCCGCTGGTCGGCGGTTCCTCGGCTTCCTGATGCCGCGCTCCGCGCAGGACGTCGCCCAGCGCGTAGTTGCCTTCCTGGCAGGCGTATTCGTAAATCGGCTGGCTCGTCGCCGGCCACGCCATTTCACCGGTCCAGGAATGATCCCAGGTCTGCGGATCTTCCACCGTGAAGCGATACAACAGCGTCTTTGCGTCGATGCGGCTGAAGCGCTCGATCACGTGAAGATTCTCGGTCGCGCCGTGAAAGCGCGTCTTGTCGGTGAAGTTTGTGGTGTCGACCACCAGCGTATCGCCTTCCCAATGTCCCACCGAATCGCCCATCCAGCGGCGAATGTCCTGGGGAAGGTGCTGGGCGTTCATACGCACCACGCGCGCGTCATGAATCATCTCGCTCAGGATCATAACGGAATCCTTGGTCTGCACGATCTGGTGCAGATCGTTGTAGAAATAATCCGGCAGCGCCGGCGGCCCCGCGGTGGAACCGAAGCCGAGCAGGCATCGCTCACTCAACGGCCGCTGCTCCGGATTGTCATATTCGCCCCGCCGCGCTACGGCGCGGATATCCTGGTTCTCACCCTGATCCGATGTCGGACGCTGGCCGCGCCCGCCCGCGTTTCGCGCCTTGGCGGCCGCGTTGAACGGAGGAACG
This sequence comes from Bryobacteraceae bacterium, assembly GCA_035319685.1. Lineage (GTDB taxonomy): Bacteria > Acidobacteriota > Terriglobia > Bryobacterales > Bryobacteraceae > Palsa-187. Next base: position 652 of record DATHCE010000200.1, read on the forward strand.
TGCCCATCCGGCGGGTCGATGACGATGGACGTGCGCACCTGCCCGTCGACAATGTTGAAGGTCGTGCCCTGGTTCAGCCACAGACGGTCGTAACCTCCGACCGCTCCGCCGCCGGCTCTTTCGAGTCGCTCAAAAAACGAGTGCCCTTGGCTGTTATCGCCGCCCACGGGCAGGTTCGGACGATTCGGATCGAGATGCGTGGCGTTCACCGCCCGTCGATCCATCTCCTGCTTGATAAGCTTTTCGGCTTCCGCTTTGGTGTAAAACGCAGGATCGCCGGGCATCCGCTCGAGCGGCGTCATGGTCGCCAAGTCATAGGTACCCTGGAGATCGGGATGGCCATCCGGCAGCCGCGGGATCGCGGATTTTGCCGCGGCCGGCTTAGCCTCTGTCTTTGCTGCCGTCTGCGCCGCAACAGGGAGAGCCGCGATTGACATCACCGCCAGCGCCGCTCCCAATTCGAATCTCGAGATGAATCGCATGTTCACTCCTCCATTATTTACTAAGCGGATGCTTCCGGTAGGGACCGTAGAGCAGCTCTTCGACAAACTCGACACATTTGAAATCCAGAATCTGCGCGTTCTTTTCCTGCCGCCGGTATAGCGCCATGCTCATTTTCCACGGCCGCGTGAAAACCTGCGGATCGTCGATGGTCGCTTCGTAGGAGATCACGTCCGCGCTGGTGCGCGTGTAGCGCTCGGTCACGTGCATCTTGTCGCTGTGAAAATTCCCGGAGCGATCAAACCACGTCTTGTCGTTCATATCGGTCACGCTGACCACGAACGTGTCGCCTTCCCAATGCCCGACCGACTGGCCCATCCAGGAATCGGTCGGCGCGGGTCCTGGATCTTTCAGATAGATGTTGCGCACCGCGCCGTCGTATTCGTAGACGAAAGTCATCGCGCTGGCGCTTTCGAGAATCTGGAACGGATACGGCATGTAATTCGCGCGCGGCACGCCGGGCAGGTAGCATTTGATTTCCGGATCGCGATTTAGCCAATCCTGCTGGTTCTCTTTTTTCTTGGCGAGCGCTTCGGGTTTATACGGCAGCGGCCCGCCTTCCACCACGCCGACGCCCGGAGGCACGGACCCGACCGCGCCCAACGCGAGCACTGCCGCCGCCGGAACCGGTCCGTAAGGACCGGGACGAAGCGCCAGCGCCGGAAGCGCCATATGCGCCTCGATATCAAAGTTCGCTTCGTTCAGCGCCTGCCAGATGCCGTTGAAATCGGGATGTCCGTTGGCCAGTCGTGGCGGGCGATACGTCTGCGCGCCCAGCGGAATTATTCCGATGAACACGAAGGCCGCAGGCGCGCACTTTTTCATCACACTCTTCATTAAATCTATCCTATTTCAAAACGAACACGGCTGCGCGTAACGGAATGTCAAGCCCCTGCGTCACCCACATGTCCATGAAAACACGTCAGATTCCGACATACCACGCATAGCCGGCCTCCGCCGCATCCGACCCGAAGCCTTTGCCGAACCGTTTCAGGTCGTCGGTCACAATGAGCTTGGTGATAAACTTAACGTTCTTATATCCGAGCTGCTTGGGCAACCGCATCCGCAACGGACCGCCATGAGCTGTCGGAAGGTCACCGCCGTTCATTCCATATGCCAGCAACGTCTGCGGATGCATCGCGTCGTCCATATCGATGCTATCCATGGAATTCGGCTCCATCGAGTCATACACGACGTATTTCGCCTCGGGCCGGACGCCCGCGACACTCAGCACGTGGAACAACGGAACCCCGATCCACTCCGCGATATAGGACCATCCTTCTTCGCACTGGATCGCGGTGATCTGGCTGCGGGACGGAAAACTTCTGAGCTCGGCCAGCGAGAACGCGCCCGGCCGCTCGACCATGCCGTTGACGGTGAGCCGCCAATCGACGAATCCGCCGGCCTGGAGCCGCTTGTATTCGGCGGTCGGCGGAGCCATTTCGTTGGGGAACGGTTTCGAGATCTGGCTGCGCGATAACTCGC
>DATHCE010000201.1:0-46519 GCA_035319685.1 Bryobacteraceae bacterium
TGCGGCTGCGCTGGGTCCGGCCGCGCCGGGACCTCCCGGTCCGCCGGGCTGTCCAGCGATCAAACCAGGTCCACCCGGACCGCCGGGTCCGAATCCGCCGGGACCTAAACCGAAATCGCGCATATCGGCGCCGGTGGCCTGCACGCCCTGACTGACGCTGCCGGTGACCAGCAGCGATTCGTTGGACGCCGACGCATCCGCGGAGGCTTGACCGGGTGCAGGCGCTTCGCTGCTCGCCGCGTTCCCGAGTCCGTCTAACGTCGCTTCGGCGGGATTTTCGATATTCTGTCCGCCACGCCCGGCCGTGCGGGCGCGCTCGCGCAGTTGCAAGGTGAAATCGATTTTCGTGGGCGTCGAGGCGATCTGCACTTCCTTGCGCGCCGGACTAAAGCCGAACATGTCGACCTGAACGATCCACGCTCCGGGAGTCATGCCGTCGAACTGGAACGCACCGTTCGCGTCGGTGAGCGTGAGCAGGATGCGGTCGCCCTGGGTGGCCTTGACGGTAGCGCCGGGGATGGGTTGTCCTTCCGACTTCACCACTCCGGTCTGGGCTAGGGCCAGAGCGGCAAAACACACGCCGGCGCTCAGAAGATTTCTCAACGTACGGATGACCAACCTCCCTTAGCCGGCGTGCAATCCTTTCCCCGCGCGATTACTGCTTGGTCAGGGTGATATCCCGCGGGCCCCGTCCCGTGTCGACCGACAACTTCATGCTGGCGCCGGAAACCGTGCCGGTGTACTTGATGGTCATGCTGTTGCCGCCCATTTCCCGCACGACTTCGAACGACACGTTGTCTCCATCCACTTTGCCATTGGAAATTTCGACCGCGCCGCCGCGACCGCCTTCAACCGTGCCGGTAAGCTTGCCGCCATCCTGCTTCAAGTTGAAGGTTTGGGGCCCGCCCTTGCCGGTGGCTTCGCTTGTCCACTTGCCGGTGACATCCGCGGCGAACGCAACCAGGCTGGTGAGCGCGACGAGAGCGCACATCCACATAATTCGTTTCTTCATCTTTAGTGTCCTCTTTTCTGATTCATGCGATCCCCGATCTGTTGACGCAAGATCGCTTCCTAGTAATGATGGCTTTCGAGCGGGCCGAGGTTACATCACCGCGCATCCTGGCTAAGTGTGTCACAACACGTATTTTGACGGCCAAGCGGGTCGAAAGATGACACTTGCGCGAGATTTTCTAGGCTCGATCCGGCCGCGACGCGAAACTGAGTCAGCGCCGGAAACGCAGCCAGCGCTTGATGCCGGGCGCGAATTCGTGCAGCACGTTGATGCCGCCATCGATCAGGACGGTGTCGGATCCGGCGAATAATACCGCCCTGCCGGTGTGATACCGGTCCGGCCACCACATGCGCGAGACGGCCGCGGCGCCGTAATCGCCCAGAAATTCGCTAAAAGCGGGCATCATTCCTCCGTTATCGTCATGACGCCAGACGGTGTGAAGCAACGCGTCGCCGATGCGGCCATGGATGCTGGTGCGCTTCGACCGGAAAAAGCGGGTGTCCTCGTGATCGATCGCCTGGGCCGTGAACATGATGCTGCGCTGCACGGCGTATTGACCCAGGTGCGACGCATAGCGCTCGGTGAACGGCCCCCAGCCCTCGCCCCACTGGCCGGGCCGGTCGCGCAATTGATCCACCGACGCGCCGATGCCGGCGTAAACGATGTTTTCGACATCGAAGAAGTGGCGGGCGTCGTAGCGAAGCTTGTCCCCGACGCTAAGCCCGTTCCATTGCGGCGACTGCGGTCCGGTATCCGGGGTGGGTTGTTGCTGACCCAGGAATGCGCCTGCCACCGTTACGACCAACAGGACGACCATAATAAATGGACGCTTCCTGCCACGGCTGACGTTTCAGCCCGGAGCGAAGATTTGCCGCGCCGGTGGGGCGGGTCCGTTACTTTACTCGGGCGCGATCCTTTGTTATACTGGCGTTGGATGTTCGCCCATAAGCACCATCGCCATCATCATCACGGCCATCGTGTGCGGCGGGCTTCTTTTTGATCACAGCGGAATTTTCTTGAACAAAGATCCGAGCCCGCCGCAAACCGCGGCGGGCTTTTCTTTTATGGAGTGAATCTTGTGAGTGAAATTTATGCAACTCGATTTCAGTAAACTCGACGGCTTGATTCCCGCGGTCATTCAGGATCACGTGAGCGGGCGTGTCCTCATGGTCGGATTCATGAACGAAGAGGCGTTTCAAAAGACCGTGGAGAGCGGCTTTGCGACGTTCTTCAGCCGGTCCCGGAACAAGCTGTGGCTCAAGGGCGAGACCTCCGGCCATCGGCTGGTGGTAAAGGAAATTTCGACCGACTGCGATCGCGACTCGGTGCTGGTGAAAGTGGAAGCGCTCGGCCCCGGCGTGTGTCACGAAGGCTATGAAAGCTGCTTCTTCCGGAGTCTTGAAAACGGCGAGTGGGTCGTCTCGGAAGCCCGCACGTACGATCCGGCGACCGTCTATACGAGTTAATCATGATCCTGAAACTCGGAATTCCCAAAGGCAGTCTTGAAGCCGCGACCGTCGAATTGTTTCGCCGCGCGGGATTTCAAATCACCACCAGCAGCCGTTCGTATTTTCCGGCGATCGACGATCGCGAAATCGAGTGCATGCTGATCCGCGCCCAGGAAATGGCTCGCTACGTGGAGGACGGCGTGCTCGATGCGGGCCTCACGGGCCGCGACTGGGTGGAGGAGAACGCAGCGCAGGTCCAAACCGTCGCGGATCTGATTTATGCCAAGCAGAGTTTCGGAAAAGTGCGCTGGGTGCTGGCGGTGCCGGAGTCGTCGCCGTTCCGTTCGGTGAAGGACCTGGAAGGCAAGGTCATCGCGACCGAACTGGTGGCGGCGACCAAGCGTTATCTTGCCGCCAACGGCGTGAGAGCGAAGGTCGAGTTCAGTTGGGGTGCGACCGAAGTGAAGCCGCCGGAGCTTGCCGACGCGATCGTCGAGGTGACCGAGACCGGTTCCTCGCTGCGCGCGAATAAACTGCGCGTCATCGAAACCGTGCTCGAATCGAACACGCAGCTGATCGCGAACGTCGCATCGTGGAAGGACGACTGGAAGCGCCGGAAGCTCGAAGACGTCAAGATGCTGCTCGAAGGGGCCATCAACGCGCTGGGCAAGGTCGGCCTGATGTTGAACGTCGAAAGGAAACATCTGGAGCGCGTACTGTCGGTGTTGCCGGCGCTCAAGAATCCCACCATCTCGACGCTGAGCGACGAAGGCTGGCTCGCGGTGAATACGATCCTCGATGAATCCACGGTGCGCACCATTCTGCCGCGCCTGAAAGACGCGGGCGCGCAGGGGATCGTCGAATATCCGTTGAACAAAATCGTGATGTGACCAAAATCGTGATGCGATGATCAAGATAATCCATTCCAAAGCCGCACCGGCGTTGATGACGCGCAAATCGGTCCGCTTGAGGGAAGCCGAACAGGCGGTTCGGCCGATCCTCGACGCGGTGCGCGATCGCGGCGATGCCGCACTGCTCGAGTATGCGCGCAAATTCGACGGATTCGGCGGACGCAGCGTCCGCGTGCCGGTGGAAGGCTCGCTTGGCGCAGAGCTGCAAAGGGCCGTCGAGGTCGCCGCAGCCAACATTCGCGAGACTGCGTGCCAGCAGCTTCCGCGCGAGCGGATGACGGAGTATCCGGATGGCCGCCGGATCGGCGAAATCGTGCGCCCGCTCGACTCGATGGGCGCATATATTCCCGGCGGCCGGTATCCGCTGCTCTCGACCATTCTGATGACGGTGATCCCGGCGCAGGTGGCCGGCGTGAAGCATATTTGCGTCGCGTGCCCGAAACCGGTACCCGAAATTCTCGGCCTCTCGGCGCGGCTTCAAGTGCACGAGCTGTTTCAGATGGGCGGCGCGCAGGCGATCGCGGCGCTTGCGTTCGGAACCGAGACGGTTCCGAAGGTCGATTGCATCGTCGGGCCGGGAAACATTTATGTCGCCGCCGCGAAAAAACTTTTGGCGGGAGAAGTGGCCATCGATTTCATCGCCGGGCCGACCGAAATCGTGATCATCGCCGCAGAAGGCGATCCGCGATGGCTGGCCGCGGACATGCTCGCGCAAGCCGAGCACGACGTGGATGCGTCGTCGATCCTGCTGACCACGTCGCGCGCGTTGGCCGAAGCCGTGGCCGCCGATATCGAGCGTCAGCTTGCGACGCTCCCGACCGCCGCGGTCGCCCGTCCGTCGATCGATACCAACGGCGCGATTATCCTGGTCGATTCGCTCGCGGAAGCCGTGGATCTTTCGAACACGCTCGCGCCGGAGCATTTGAGCTTGCATGATCCGGGCTTGCTTCCATCGATTCGTCATGCGGGCAGCGTCTTTCTGGGCGCATCGAGCCCGGAAGCCGCCGGCGATTACGCTTCCGGTCCCAATCACGTTCTCCCGACCTCGGGCGCGGCGCGATTGTACGGAGGACTTTCGGCGGCCGATTTCGTTAAGGTGATTTCGGTGCAGGAGCTGACGCCCGCGGCGCTCGCGCGACTCGCCTCCTCGATCACGACTTTGGCTCGCGCCGAAGGATTGGAAGCGCACGCGCGATCAGTGGAGGTGCGTTCTGCCTGAGCCTCGTCTATCCGTTCGCAAAATGGCTCCGTATTCGCCGCCGACTGGCGGGCGCGCCGGAAAATTGCGCCTCGACTTCAACGAAAATACGGTCGGATGCTCGCCGCGCGTTTTGCAATTTCTTGGCCAGCGGCTCACCGCGAACCAGCTTTCGATTTATCCCGAATACGCCGAAACGATCGCGGCCCTGGCTGCATTTTTCAACGTGTCGGCCGATGAATTCACGCTGACCAATGGGACCGATGAAGCGATCCAACTCCTGATCAACACGTTCGTCGAGCCTTCGACGGGCGTCGTGATTCTGAAACCGTCCTATGCGATGTACCGCTTCTACGCGGAACTCGGCGGCGCCGCGGTTCGCGAAGTCGAATATCGCGCGGACCTGGAATTTCCTCTCGAAGAACTGCTGGACGCGATTCGGTCCGATACGGGTGCGGTGTTGATCGCGAATCCCAACAATCCAACCGGAACGGCGACCGATCTCGCCGGCTTGCGACGCATCCTCGACGCGGCGCCGGATGCGGCTGTGCTGATCGACGAAGCATATTTCGAATTTTGCGGCGTGACGGCGCTCGCCTGGATTCGCGAATATCCGAATCTATTCGTCAGCCGGACATTTTCGAAAGTTTACGGCATGGCCGCGATGCGCTGCGGATGTTTATTTTCGAGCGCGGCCAATATCGCGTGGCTGAAGAAGGCGCAGTCGCCGTACAGCGTGAACACGCTGGCAGCGATAGCGGCGCGCGCGGCGGTCGAGGATCGCGAATACGTCGCCGGTTACGTCGCTGAGGTGCTGGCGGCGCGCGAGGCTGCCTGCGCGGGACTTCGCGAGCTCGGCATCCGATATTTTCCGAGCCAGGCGAATTTTATTTTGTTCCAGGCGGGCGAACGCGCGATTCCGATTCGCGATGCGCTCGCCGAGCGCGGCATTCTGATCCGCGACCGCGGCTACGAGATCCCCGGCTGCCTTCGCGTCACCATCGGGACGCGCGCGCAAATCGCGCGATTCCTGGAGGAGCTGAAAGTATTGTGGACTCGCTGATCGTTTTCGACATGGATGGCGTGCTGACCGAAGTTTCCGAATCGTATCGCGCGGCGATTGTCGAAACCGTCGCGCATTTCACCGGCCGGCGCATCTCCCGCGATCTGATTCAGCAGTATAAGAATCAGGGCGGGTGGAATAATGACTGGGCGCTGTCGCAGCGCATCGCGGCGGATTTGGGCGTTGAGACGGCGTACCGCGACGTCGTCGATTATTTCAACGAAGTTTTTCTCGGCGTGAACGGAGATGGCTTGATCCAACGCGAAACGTGGTTCCCTGAGCCTGGCTTGCTGGAACGGTTGTCGTCAAGTTGCGGTCTTGCGATTTTCACCGGCCGCTTGCGTTACGAGGCCGATCTTTCGCTGCGGCGATTCGCGGCTCAGGTGCGTTTCGATCCGGTGGTTTGCGCGGACGATGTCGCGAACGGCAAACCCGCGCCGGACGGCCTGCTGGCGATCCGGGCGAAGAGTCCCGGCCGCAAACTGATTTACGTCGGCGATACGGTCGATGACGCGCGTGCGGCGAGCGCGGCGGGCGTTCCGTTTATCGGCGTTGCCGCGCGATCGCACTCCCGCCGCGACGAGCTGATTCGACTGTTCGAACAGGAGCGTGCGATCGCGATTCTCGAAAATATCAACGAAATCGAAGGTGTTCTATGAGACGCGCGCGAATCGAGCGCAACACCAGGGAGACCCAGATTCGCGGCGCGCTGAACCTCGATGGCCGCGGCACCTATGAAATCTCCACCGGCATCCGTTTTCTGGATCACATGCTGGAACTGTTCGCCAAACACGGCGCGTTCGATCTGAAGCTCGAAGCCGACGGTGATCTCGACGTCGATCAGCACCACACGGTGGAAGATTGCGGCATCGTGCTCGGCGAACTGTTCGCCAAGGCGTTGGGCGACCGGCGCGGCATCAATCGCGCCGGATATTTCGTTTTGCCGATGGATGAGGCGCTCGCCGTGGCGGCGATCGATCTCGGCGGAAGGCCCGCGCTGGTTTACCAGGATCGCGTGAAGGTGAGGCTGGTTGGCGATTTGCAGACGGAGCTGGTCGAGGATTTTTTCGGCGGCTTTGCGAACCATGCCGGCGCGAATGTCCACTTGAAGGTGCTATACGGCCGCTCGAATCATCACAAAATTGAAGCGATTTTCAAGTGTTTTGCGCGTGCGATGCGCTACGCGTGCTCGCGGGACGCTCGCCTGAGGAAGCAGTTGCCGTCCACCAAAGGTTTGCTATGAGGAAGCAGTTGCCGTCCACTAAGGGTTTGCTATGAAGAAGGCGCTGTTATGATCTCTGTTCTCGATTACGGCGCCGGGAATCTGCGCTCGGTCGAAAACACGCTGGGCGCGATCGGAGTGGAGCGCGAACTGATTCGAGATGCCGCCGGATTGCGGCGCGCGACCAAAATCATTTTGCCCGGCGTGGGTCACTTCGGGCAGATGATTCGGGCGCTCGACGAAATGGACGTGCGCGGCGCGCTGATCGAGCGGATTCGCTTGGGGGTTCCGTTTCTGGGTATTTGCCTCGGGCTCCAGGCGCTGTTCGAAGCGAGCGAAGAGGCGCCGGAGCAGCGCGGTCTGGGCCTGCTCGAAGGAACCGTGCGCCGGTTTCACGACGTGGGGCGTGTGCCGCACATGGGCTGGAATTCCCTGGATCGGCTGCGCGAGTCGCGACTGCTCGAAGCAACCGGCGAGCGGCCCTTCGTGTACTTCGCAAACAGCTACTATGCGCCGGTGTCCGGGGCGACTTCGGCGTCATGCGATTACGGCGGCGCGTTCAGCGCCGTGATTGAAAGCGGAAATATTTCGGCGGTTCAATTTCATCCCGAGAAATCGGGACCGGTCGGTCTCGCTATCGTCAGGAATTTCGTATGCTCGTGAAGCGCATCATTCCGTGCCTCGATGTCACCGCGGGACGCGTGGTCAAGGGCGTTCATTTCGAAAATCTGCGCGACGCGGGCGATCCGGTGGAACTCGCCGCGCGTTATAACGATCAGGGCGCCGACGAACTCGTCTTCCTGGATATCACCGCATCGAGCGATGATCGCCAGACCATGGTGGACGTGGTCGCGCAAACCGCGCGTCAGGTATTCATTCCGCTGACGGTCGGCGGAGGGATTCGCAGCGTCGAAGGGGCGCGGGCGATCCTGCACGCCGGCGCCGACAAGATCAGCGTCAACACCGCGGCGGTGCGGCGTCCCGCGCTCATCGGAGAGCTGAGCCGCGAATTCGGCGCGCAGGCGGTGGTTCTCGCGATCGATGCGCGACGTGCCGGAGACCGATGGACGGTCTACACTCGCGGTGGCCGTGAAGATGAATCGATCGATGCGATCGAGTGGGCGCGCCGCGGCGAAGATTTGGGAGCCGGCGAAATTCTGCTCACCTCGATGGACACCGACGGAGTGCGTACCGGTTTCGATTGCGCGCTGACGCGAGCCGTGCGCGAGGCGACCAGCGTTCCCGTGATCGCGTCGGGCGGGGCGGGGAAACCCGAAGATTTTTTTGAAATTTTCCAGTACGCCGACGCGGCGCTGGCCGCGTCGATTTTCCACTACGGCGACTACACCGTCGGCGATCTCAAGAAATTTCTCGCGGAACGAGGCATCCCGGTCCGCGGCGACGCGCGTGAACAGGTCCGGCGATGATCATTCCATGCATCGATCTGATGGGCGGCAAGGTGGTCCAGCTTATTCAGGGCCGCGATCTCGCGCTCAATGGCGATGCGCCGATCGAAATGCTGCGGAAGTTTTCCGCGTTCCCGGAAATCCAGGTCATCGACCTCGATGCAGCGATGGGCCAAGGCCGGAACGACGAGATCGTGAAGCTAATTTGCTCGCGCGCGAAATGCCGCGCCGGCGGAGGCGTGCGCGATGCCGCGCGGGCGAAAACGCTGATCGAGCAAGGTGCGCATCGGGTGATTGTAGGCACCGCCGCGTTCACGCCTGCGCTTGCAGAAATCGCCGCCGTCGTCGGACCGGAGCGCGTCATCATCGCGCTCGATTCCAAAGGCGGCAAAGTGGTCGTGAAGGGCTGGCGCGAGTCGACCGATGTTTCCGCGATCGAAGTGATCCGCCGATTGGAACCGTTTTGCAGCGGATTTTTGTGCACCTACGTCGATCGCGAAGGAATGATGCAGGGCACGGACCTGAATTGGTTCCGGAGTCTCCGCGCCGCAACTTCGCATGAGTTGACCGCGGCGGGCGGCATCACGACCATCGGCGAGATTCGGGAACTCGCAAAGATTCGCGTTCACGCGGCGCTCGGGATGGCGATTTACACCGGCCGGCTGAATCTCGAAGAGCTGACGGCACTAGAAAATTAGCTTCATTCCGAACTGAATCTGCCGCGATGTGGTGGTGGTCGTCGTGATCAATCCTGCCGAGCCGCTGATACTGGTTCCCGAAAAGACGGTCGCGTTCGGGGGGCCGAAATTGGCGTGATTCAGCACGTTGAACAATTCTGCGCGAATTTGCAGGCTGACGCGTTCGGTGACCGGCACCGTCTTGAAGAGCGAAACATCGAGGTCCGCGAGACCAGGACCGGTGAACACGCCGCGGCCGACATTTCCATATGTTCCGACCGTCGGAAGGATGAATGCATTCGGGTTGTACCACTGGTTCGGGCTTCCCAGAATCACCGGGCCGCTGAAACTCGGATTGAGCGACGGGCGATCCGGATTGCGGGTGTCGCCGTCGCCGGAACGGTTCGACCCGATCTGCGGCGTGAACGGGAAGCCGCTGAGCAACGTCGCGATGCCATTCACCTGCCATCCGCGGATCAGCTTGCCTTCGAAACCCGACAGATTGCGGCCGAAGGGCAATGCGTAGCTCGCCGAAATGCTTCCCTGATTCGCGATGTTGAGCGCGGAGGGACCCCAGTCGAGCGGCAGATCATTTCGATTCAGGATCATCTGCGCCTGGTTGTTGGCCTGCGCGCCGGTGAATGCGGAATTCATGTCGAGATTCTTCGACCACGTGTAGTTCGCGCGGAATTGAAGACCATGCGTGAGGCGGCGCGTCACGTCCACTTGCAGCGCGTTGTAGCTGGTGTTGCCCTCCGTGTACCAAAAGAAGCCGGCGCCCAGATAGGAATCGGGGCGGGTTCCGACCGGGATGTATTGCGCGCCTTGCGGCACAAGACCGGTGGTCGTCGCCGGCGCGCCGCTGGTAGCTACGCCGCCGGAAACGCAGCCGCTCGCGCTCGCGCAGACCTGCGCGGGAACCGTGTTCGGATCGACGCTCAAAAATCCGTGATAGCCGTGCGAACCGACGTAGCCGAGCCGCAGCACCGTATTCTGATCGATCTGCTGCTCAACCTTGAAGTTCCATTCCTCGACGGTGGGCGTGTAGGCGTTGGTCTGCACGCCTTGCGGCGCGTAGGTCGTGCACGGTTTCGGAACCGTCGCGCTGCATTGCGGAGCCGGCTCGACGCCCGGCGTGATCGGCACCAGGGAAGGCAGCGAGCCGGTGAGCGATACTGAACCGTTGTACGGCGGGACCGAGTTCAACTGAAAACTCAGATCGTCGATCAGTGAGTAATATGTCCCGAAACCGCTGCGGATCGCCGTTTTTCCGTTACCGAACACATCCCACGCAAGACCGACGCGCGGCGCGAACAGATGCGTCGCGTTGTTCTGGGTGAACGCCGAATTGCCGACCACCGGGTTCGGTTCCAGCACGCCGTTCGCGGCGATGTAGTTGGCGGCGCGGCCGGACTCCTCATTCCACCCGTTGGTGAACTCGTCTCGTATGCCGAGCTGCAGAGTCAGGTTGGGCCGCAGCTTGATGGCATCCTGCGCGTACCAGGCGCCGAACCAGCTTCGCCATCCGAGCTCATTCGGATCGGGAATCACTTGGAACGACGTAACAGTTCCCTGCAAGAATGTCGTGAGACTGGCGAAGCTCGCCTGGCCGAGCTGCCGTGAAGCGCTATCTTCGTTGTCCCGAATGCGCTGGAACCATACGCCGACGCTGAGTTGATGCATACCCTTAGTGATCTGCACTCCGTCGGTGTAGGTGAAAAGATTTCTGCGATTCCAGCTTTTGGCCGCGTTGTTGGGGCCGGCGGAGCTGATTGCGGAGGATCCGCCGGTGGTGGTCAGGCCGCCGCCGATGACGATTCCGCCGGGACCTTCGCCGGTGACGAACGAATCGCTCGCGGGAAAAGTGCTGAACAAGAACGAGCCGTAATTGAACGCCGCGCGCGAAAATCCGACCGTGGCCGTGTTCAGGATGCTCGGCGAAATCACGTGCGTTTCGGTGATGCTGGCCACCTGATTTCGCAATACATTCGTTGAACCGAAAAACGGATCGGTCATCGGGATCAGGCTGTTGCCGTCGTCGATGGTGTACGCGGCGGAAACCGTGTCGCGCTCGCTGATGCCGTAATCGCTGCGAACAGTGCCGAAGTCTTCGCGGATTGTCTCGCGCGGATTGCTGTAGTTCAGCGCCGCGCCGGTCGGTTCCGCGGCGCCGCCCGGCCCCGTGGGGGCCAGCAGTTCGGACCCATTCTCCGCGGGCCAGAACGACATGTACTGAAGCATCGCCGGATTCAGATTCGCGACCGTCGAATACACGCCCGTCGAGGTATTGGGAAGCATTCCCAGCCGCGCCTCGTTATCGGGAACCACGGCAACGTTGCTTAGCGCCAGCGCCTGCCGGAATCCCTCATAGTTGCCGAACAGGAACAGCTTATCCTTCTTTAGAGGCCCGCCGAGAGCGCCTCCGAACTGATTTCTGCGAAACGGCGGGGCCGAAAGAACCTCGTCGAAGAAATTCCGCGCATCGAGCGCGCTGTTGCGCAGGAATTCGAAAATCGTTCCATGCAGCACGTTGGTTCCCGATTGCGTCGCCACGCTGACCTGCGCGCCGGCGCGCTTGCCGTATTCGGCATCGTAGGTGTCGGTGAGCACGTTGAATTCACGAACGGCGTCGATCCCGAGCAGTTCCCCGCTGACGCCGCCCGGCGTGATCGCAAGCTGGCTGGAACCGGTGTATTCGACGCCGTTCAACAGAAAAATATTCTCCGATGTGCGCCGCCCGTCGACCGTAAACGTGTTGCCGTTGCTGGTGCTGGTGTTCGCGCTCTTCATCGCGCTGAAATTGACCGTTCCCGGATTCAGCGTGATCAGATTATCGAAGCTGCGTCCGTTGAGCGGCAGGTCCTTCACTTCGCGCTCGCCGACGACGCCTGACACGGGAGCCGTGGTCGTGTTCACGACCGGCACTTCTTCAGAAACGGTGACCTGCTGCACCAGCTCGCCGACGTCGAGCTTGAAATTAACCACGGCTTCCTGGCCCACTTCGAGCCGGATGCCGGTGCGGATTGCGGATTTGAATCCTTGTTTCTCCGCTTTGACTTCCTGCGGACCGAGCGGCAGCGACAGCGCTCTGAAGTTGCCGGATTCGTCGGTGGTGGCGACTCGCGTCGCTCCTGTTTCCAGGCTCTTGACGGTAACGGTGGCGCCGCCGATCGCCGCGCCCGAGGCGTCTTCAACTTTTCCGGAAATTGCCGCCGACACTTGCGGCCACGCGGGAGTGGTTCCCAGGAATGCCGCGATGAGGAAGTTCAGGAACCGGATTCGTCGACACGTTCTCCTACTCATAAGGTGCTTACTCCCACTGCGCATAGCTTAGTACATTTACGCGAGTTGTGTGGCGTTGCCGGGCGTCGCGGCACGAACGCAGGGGCGAAGTCAAAGTATCCGGAAATTTACCGCAAAGGCTGCCGATTCACCATGGAAAACATCCTATTATGCGTATCTTTTTCAGCGATTTGTGATCCTTGACGATCGGTTCTGAATGCTCTCCGCGTTACTACAAGGGCGAGAAGTTATGGGAATAAGTGTCCAAAAAACAGCTTCGTTTCTGGCCGCGATGTTGATTTGCGGTGGATGTGCCTTTGGCCAGACGACCGGATGCACCGATTGTCTGTTCTCCTCGGATCAGGAAATCCTGCGCGCGGTGCTCGGATTCGAACAAGCGGGCGCGAGCGGATCGGCGAGCAGCCGCGATTTTCTGTTCGATCTGTTTCTCTCGCGAGCTGCCGTCTCTCCGCGTATCCGTTGGTGGGGCGATGTGAAGGTCGCCAGCTTTCCCCAACAGGTGAATAGCCAGATGGTCCAATTCGCTCAGCAATTTTCCGCGACCTTCGGCGGCTTGACCGTGAATCAGCTCGCCGAAAGCGCGGAATTCGTCACCGGACCGGAGTTCGTCATTTCGCAGCACGCGCATTCCGCCCTGACGCTTTTCGCCGGCGGCGGCGCGATCGGGCCCAACAATCCGAGCGATGCGGCCGCGGTGTTTAACATCCCTGACGCGAGTTCGCCGCAGTACACCGCGTTGACCAGACAGGTGGGTGCCATCCCGAACGGCAGCACCTACATCGCCTTCGTGCCGCAATCGGATGGGCGGTTCTCGCGGGAATGGCAGGCGGGCGTCCGGCTGTACACCTCTTATGGACAGGCGAGTCCGCCGGGCTCGGTGGAATTTTCAGTGGGACAGGACGAATTCGTGACCAGCGGTCACTTGTCGGGAATGGTGGGGCACGTGGCGGCCACGCATCCATTCACGGTCAAGAACGTCACGATTTATCTGTTCGGCGAGGCGACGATGGCGTACCAACGATCGCAATTCACGACGCCGCTGTTGCTCGCGCCCGCCCTTCAGAATTCGAATCCGGTTCCGATCACCAATCCTGGAGTTTATGTGGTCACAGTTCCGGCCAATCAGCGCGACACGTATCGCATCGGCGTCGGAGTGGATCTGATTTCGGCGATTCGCGTTTTGTTTCCCTAAGGCAGTCCGCGGCCGCAACACGCTGGTTACGCGAGAATAAGAGCGTGAAACTGATTGACTCTCACTGTCATCTGGACAGCGAGCAGTTCGATGCCGATCGCGACGATGTGATTACGCGCGCCCTCGAAGCCGGCGTCGAGCACATGGTCGCAATCGGAACCGGAAACGGTCCGCCGGATCTCGAAGCCGGTGTCCGTCTCGCGGATCGATATCCGTCGTTTTACGCGACCGTGGGCGTTCATCCGCACGATGCGGCGAAGGCTTCGGCCGAAACATTTTCACAACTCGCCGTTCTGTTGAAGCACGCGAAAGTGATCGCGATCGGCGAGATCGGTCTCGATTACCATTACGATTTCTCGCCTCGTGAGGTCCAGCGCGACGTGTTCCTCGAGCAACTGCACATCGCGCGCGAGGCTCGCAAGCCGGTCGTGATCCACACGCGCGAGGCCTGGGACGATACTGTCGCGCTTCTGCGGCAGCATTGGACCCCTACCGGTCTCGGCGGAATCATGCATTGCTTTTCGGGTGGGCCGGTGGAGGCGGAGCAGGCGCTCGCGCTGGGGCTCCATTTGAGCTTCGGCGGAATCGTGACATTTCCCAAGGCAGCGAAGATTCAGGAGGCGGCGTGTATTACGCCGGCCGATCGAATCCTGATCGAAACCGACGCGCCGTATCTCGCGCCGGTGCCCAGGCGCGGCAAGCGCAACGAGCCGGCGTTCATCGTCGAAACCGCGCGCAAGCTCGCTGAAATCCGCGGTGAAACCGTTCGGTCGATCTGCGATACCACCAGCGTCAACTTCCGGCGCCTGTGTTTGGGATACACTCAATAATTCCGCATGGCATTCGGCAACCTGGGCCGTTCACTCACAGCTTTGGAGATTTTCGATCTGGTCCGGCACGACCTGGACCAGGTGGAGCGCGAGATCGGACTCGAAGCGGTCGCCTCTGTGGACGCGGTCACCTACATCAGCCAGTATCTTCAATCCGGCGGCGGAAAACGTTTGCGGCCGATTCTGGTTTTGCTGTGCGGCAAGCTGTTCCGCGAAAATAATCCGTCGCTGGTGCGCATGGCCGCGGTGGTGGAGATGATCCATACCGCGACGCTGGTGCATGATGACGTGATCGACATGGCCAAGACGCGCCGCGGACGCCCGTCGATCAACGTCGTGTGGGGCAATCATGTTTCGGTGCTCGCCGGCGATTGGCTGTACATGCAGGCGTTTCAGGTGGCGCTGCGCGAGCGCAGCTTCGGCGTGCTCGATGTGCTGATCGAGCTGACGCAGAGGATGGTCGAGGGCGAGCTGCTCCAGCTCGAGCGTATCGGCAAGATCGGCGTAACCGAAGCCGATTATATGGAGCTGATCGATCGCAAAACGGCGAGCCTGTTTTCCGCCTGCGCGCGCATGGGCGCGATGACTTCAGGAGCCGATGAGACTGCCGAAGCGCGGCTCGGCGAATACGCGTGGAACCTGGGAATCGCGTTCCAGTTGATCGACGACATCCTGGATTTTACCTCGCGCGAGAAAATTCTGGGCAAGCCGGTGGGCAACGATCTGCGCGAAGGCAAGATCACGCTGCCGCTGGTCTACGCGCTCGAATCCGCCGATGCGGAGGAGCGCAGGCTGGTGGAAACCGTGCTGGCCGACGGCAACTACGATCAGGTTCCGTTCGGGAAAATTCTCCACATCCTGCATCGCCACGGCGGGATCGAGCGGGCGCAGGAGCGCGCGCAGTCTTTCACCGAAAAAGCCCGCGCGATTATCAGCGGGTTTCCGGAATCGCCGTATCAGCGCGCGCTATTCGCCGTGACCGGCCTCGTCACAGAGCGCGATCACTGAGTTCCAATCGGTCTCAGGCGGGAGCGTTCCGAACACGCGGCCACAATCGCCGCCGAGCCGCGACGCGCAGAACGCGTCGGCCATGGCCGCCGGGCTGAAGCGAATCATCAAAGACGCTTGCAGGGCGATGGCGAGACGCTCGCTGAAACGTCTTGCGACCCCTTCGCTCACGGTGGAACGAATGTTCTCCGTGAAGTTTTCGACGCGCGCATCGCCCGTGATGCGAATTTCTGCGAGCACCTGTTCCAGGGCTTCGGGCTCCTTCGCGATCGCGCGCAGCACATCGAGTGCAATCACGTTACCCGAGCCTTCCCAGATCGAATTGAGCGGCGCTTCGCGATAGAGCCGCGGCATCATCGACTCCTCGACGTATCCGTTGCCGCCGAGACATTCGAGAGCCTCGGCCGCAAACGCCGCGGCGCGTTTCGAAATCCAAAACTTGCCGATCGCGACGGCGAGCCTCGCAAACGCGCGGTCGCCTTCATCGAAAGCGCGCGCCACGCGCATCAGCAGCAAAGTCGCAGCCTCGGACTCGATCGCGAGATCGGCCAGCACGTTGCGCATCAGCGGCTGATCGATCAGGGCGCTGCCGAATGCGCGGCGATGACGCGCGTGGTGGACTGCCTGCACCAGCGCCTGGCGCATCAGCGCGGCGGACCCCATGATGCAATCGAGCCGCGTGTGGTTCACCATTTCGATGATGGTCGCGACGCCGCGGCCTTCCTCGCCGATGCGCCTCGACCATGCGCGATGAAACTCCACTTCGCCCGACGCGTTCGCACGATTCCCGAGTTTCGATTTTAACCGCTGCAAGTGGAACCCGTTGCGTTGTCCATCCGGCGTCCATCGCGGCAGGAAAAAACAGGTGAGCCCGCCCGGCGCCTGCGCCAGCACCAGAAATGCGTCGCACATCGGCGCCGAGCAGAACCATTTGTGCCCGTCAATGATGTACTCATCTGCTCCCATGGGCTCGGCGCGCGTCGTGTTGGCGCGCACGTCCGATCCACCCTGCTTTTCCGTCATCGCCATGCCGATCAACGCGCCCGATTTTTCGGACGCGGCGCGGAACGACGGATCGTAGACGTTGGAATGAACGCGCGGCTCCCATTCGCGCGCGAGTCCGGCATTGCGGCGCAAAACCGGAACCGCGG
This sequence comes from Bryobacteraceae bacterium, assembly GCA_035319685.1. Lineage (GTDB taxonomy): Bacteria > Acidobacteriota > Terriglobia > Bryobacterales > Bryobacteraceae > Palsa-187. The sequence continues at coordinate 16,422 of DATHCE010000201.1, forward strand.
AATAGGTCATGGACACCGGACAAACATGCCCCGCTTCGTTTTGCGACGCAAGCATCGCCAGCGCCGCCCGCGCTACGTGCGCGCCCCGTTGCGGATTCGCCCAAGGCAAATTATGGATGCCGTATCCCACCGACAATCGCATTACCTGGTGATACGCCGGATGAAACGCGACTTCATCGCAGCGATTCCCGAAGCGATCATGCGTGTGCAGCACCGGCGGATTCTCATTTGCGAGCGTGCCCCACTCGATCGCTTCGGCAGTTCCGGCTTTGCCGCCGAACTCGTCAAGCATCGCGCACGCCCATCCCGCTCCCTCGCGAGCGACCGCGGATCGCAACGCGCGATCGGTGGAGAACAAGTTGTAGCCGGCAAGCGGCGGCGGCTGGTTCAAAACTTCGTGGTTCACGATTCGTATTACAGCAGATGCAGCGCGTGTGCGGCGCGGCGTCGGGCGTCGATTCCGAATTCGAGAGCGGAATCGACCTTCCGCGCCATTCCCTTTATGTGCCGTATAAATGACGGGTGCGAATATAATTCGTGACGGCTTCGGGAAGCTCCGGCGGATTTTCTCCGCGCGCCAGCGCTTTGCGGATTTCCGACGAAGACACCGGCAGCGCGATGGTTCCGAGGCGATGGACGCGCGCGCCCGGCGGAGGAACATAAAGATGCCCCGGTCTTGCGACCACGATAAATTCCACGGTTGCGATCACCTCTTCCCAACGATGCCAGCTTCGAATTTCCGCGAATGCGTCGGACCCGATGATGAAAAATACTCGCCCGTTCATAGCGTGGACCCGTTCAATCGTGTAAATGGAATAGCTCTTTTCCGCGCCCTCTTCGAGCCGCGATGGAACGAAGCGCGGCTCGCCGGCGCAGGCAAGCTCCACCATATGGTAGCGGTCCTCGAAGCTCGCGCCCGCTTCCTTCAGCGGCGGATTCGCGGCGGGGACGAATAGAACACGATCGAGCGAAAATGTCTCCGCCGCTTCGCGCGCCACCACCAGGTGCGCGCTGTGAATCGGATCGAAGGTGCCTCCGAAAATCGCCGTCCTCATAAAATGCGACGCAAAAAATCCTCTTCCCCCTCGATCTCGATGTCGATTCTCAGCCAGTACAACTTTATAGGACGGATCAGCGCGGCGGCGTTCTCAGGAAGATTGATTGCGTCTTTCTCCGTCGTGACCAGCGCACCGGCGCCCGCGGCCGCAGCCTGTTCGGCGAGCCTGTGCAACTCCGCGGGCCGGTAGCGATTGTGATCCCCAAACGCGCGGCGCAGCTTGACCTCGATCCCCAAATCGTCCAACGTTCGCCAGAACGAGCGCGGCGACCCCAGGCCGCAGAACGCCGCGACCCTCCCCAACTCCCGCGTCGCGACGCTGCCCGATTCCAGCTCTATCCATTCTCGTGGAACCACGCGCGCGCGAAAAATGGGCGCTCCGGCATTGTATCGCGCCACCATGCGTTCGATGCCGGCGGTCGATTGGCCGGGCTCTACGCGTGTCACCACGATCTCGGTCGCGCGCGAAAGATTTTCAAGCGGCTCGCGCAGCCGTCCGAGCGGAAATACCCCGCCGGCCAGCGGATCCAGCGCATCGATCAACACGATGTTCCGGCGCCGCGCGAGGCGCACGTGCTGGAATCCGTCGTCCAGCAGAAAAACATCGGGCGCCAGTTCTGTTTCCATGCGCCGGCCGGCCGCGAATCGATCCGGACCGATGCCGACGTGCGCATCGCCGCGCCGGATGAAGATTTGCGCTTCGTCGCCGGTCACGGATTTCGCGGCTCGCTCCCCGCGACGAACGATGACCACGCCCCGCGATTCGCGCCGGTATCCGCGCGTCAGAATCGCGGGATTGCGGCCCGATTCGCGCAGACGCCGCGCCAGGTGCGCCACCATCGGCGACTTTCCCGCGCCTCCCATCGTCAATCCGCCGATGCTGATCACGGGAGCGGTCAACGTGCGCGGCGTGGTCATCATCATGTTGACGCGATGACCGGCGCGCCAGATCCAGGAAAGCGGCGTGAGCGCAAGGCGCGCGATCAGCGTTCGCGGCGGATTCGAAACGCCTTCGCCCATTGCCTGACGAATTTCCTCGGCAATGCGCGAGGCAACGCCGCGCTTCGCCATGGCGAGTTCACGCGCTTTCGAGCCCATCGCGTTGCGGCGCGACGGGTCGTCCAGCAAACGGATCACGGCCGGGCCAAGCGCCTCCGCGCTTGCAATTCGTTCGATCGCTCCGGCGTTTTGAAATTCATTGGCCATGGCCGCGAAATTTTCCATGTGCGGCCCAACGATTACAGGTTTCGAGAAAAACGCCGGCTCGAGAATATTGTGGCCTCCGCGATGCGCGAGCGTTCCACCCATGAAGACAACGTCAGCGCGCTCGAACAGCGCGGCCAGTTCCCCGATCGAATCGAGGAGCAGCACTCCCGGCAGTTCGATGGGCGACAAATGACTGCGCCTTGCGAACGAAATTCCCGCGCGATTCAACTTTTGCGCGACGATATCGAACCGCTCCGGTTTTCGCGGCGCGAGAATCAATACCAGGCCGCTTCGCCGCGGAAGCGCCGCCAGCACCGCATCGTCCTCATCGATATCGCCGGGGCTCAGCGGAGCCATCGTGCTCGCCGCGATCCAGATCTCCTTGGCTTGAATGCGGTCGAGAAATTGCGCGATATCGGTCGCGATTCCCGAAGCCGGCGGCGAAAAATCGTATTTCAAATTTCCCGCGACGCGCACCCGATCCGGAATGGCTCCCGCGATCACGAACCGGTGAGCGTCCTCTTCGCTTTGCGCCAGTATGAGATCCGCAAAGCTCAGCGCGTGCTCGAAAAACCAGCGATACCGGCGATAACGCGGCAGCGCACGATCCGAAATTCGACCATTGACGATCATCAGCGACGCGCCCGCGCGCTTCGATTCGCGATACAGATTCGGCCAGATCTCGGTTTCCATCACGACCACCACCGCCGGCCGCAATTTTCTCAGCACCCGGCGCACCATCGATCGATAATCGAGGGGAGCGAAGAAAATCCCGTCGGCGATGCCGGCGAGCTTCTGATCGGCCAAGGCCCGTCCCGCAAGCGTCGTCGTCGAAACATAAATTTGCACTCGCGGCCGCCAGAGACGGACATGTTTGATCAACTCGACCGCCGACAGCACCTCGCCAACCGAGACCGCGTGAAACCAGATGGAGCCGGCGCCCGTCGACTCAAAGGAGCCGGCGAATCCCAGCCGCTCCGCCATTCGCGAGAAATATTTGCGGTCGCGAATTCCCCGGTAAAGTAGGTAGAGGGCCACCGCCGGGCTGAGGGCGAGCTGGCAAAGTTGATAAAGGAAATAAATGAGACGAGTCGCGTTGATCGTTCTTCTGAGTATAACGGCGCTGGCGGGCGACGACAAGGACAAGTCGCACTTCGCGCCCGGGCCGGCTTCGTCGTATCCCGCGCATCAGACGCTCGATAAAATCACGATCGCCGCAGTCCCGTTCACCAGCGAAGAACAGGCGCGTCTTGCATTCGGCAAAGCGAATCCCAACCGGTATGGCGTGCTGCCCGTGCTGGTGATTATGGAAAACGGTACCGGCAAAGCGCTGCGGCTCGACTTGCAGGCCGAATATATCGACCCCGGAAACCGGCACGTGGAAGCGACTCCGGCCTCCGACATCCTCTACGTCGGCACGGACGTGAAGCGGCCGCGCATCCCCGGCACCAGTCCTATTCCGCTGCCGTCGCGAAACAAGAAAGGTCCGCTGAACACGTGGGAGATCGAAGGGCGCGCGTTCAATGCAAAAATGCTGCCGGCCGATGGCTCCGTGTATGGATTTTTCTATTTTCAGACGGAGCCGATTCCCGGTTCGAAGATCTATCTTACCGGCGTGAAAGACGCCGCCTCCGGTCAGGATTATTTCTATTTCGAAATTCCGCTGGATAAGACACTTGACAAGACAAATGATAAATAGGTCAATCCTGGACCGATGAATCGTCCGGAAATGTGCCGGCGCGCGCGGTCCCGTGCGGGACCTTGGGACATGGTCGTCATCGGTGGCGGAGCCACCGGAGTCGGCTGCGCGATCGACGCCGCATCCCGCGGCTATGATGTCCTGCTGCTCGAACAGAGCGATTTCGGAAAAGGAACATCCAGCCGCAGCACCAAACTCGTGCACGGGGGCGTTCGTTATCTGGAGCAGGGCAACGTGTCCCTCGTAATGGAAGCGCTCAAGGAGCGCGGACTGCTGTTCGAGAACGCTCCGCACCTGGTTTCGAATCTCGGCTTCGTCGTGCCGCGATATGACTGGTGGGAGGCGCCCTTTTATGGCATCGGGCTGAAGGTTTACGACCTGCTCGCTGGAAAATACGGCTTCGGAAGCTCGCGGATTCTGTCCAAGGAGGAAACGCTCGAGCGATTGCCGACCATCAACCCCGAGGGCCTTCGCGGCGGCGTCGTGTATTTCGACGGCCAGTTCGACGATGCTCGACTGCTGATCCACATGGTGGCGACCGCGTTCGAACAGGGTGCGACGCTCGTCAACTACGCGCCCGTGACCGGTTTAACGCGTGATGAAGGCGGGTTTGTGAACGGCGTCGTCGCCATCGATCGCGAATCGGGCGAGGAAATTCGAGCCTCCGCGAAAGTGGTAATCAACGCGACCGGCGCGTTCAGCGACGAGATTCGCCGCCAAGCCGATCCCGAAGCCGCGCCGATGATCGCGCCCAGTCAGGGAATTCATCTGGTCTTCGACCGGTCGTTTCTTCCCGGCGATACCGCGGTCATGGTCCCTCACACCAGCGACGGCCGCGTCCTGTTCGCCATTCCCTGGCATGGCCATACCCTGGTGGGAACCACCGATACGCCGGTCCCGTGCGCCACGCTCGAGCCGGTGGCGATGGATCAGGAAATCGATTTCATTCTCGGCACTGCCTCGCGATATCTGGCCAAAAAGCCGTCGCGCGCCGATGTGCTCAGCGTATTCGCCGGGATTCGCCCGCTGGTCAGATCCGGCAACGCGTCGAATACCGCCGCGCTCTCGCGCGATCACGTGATCCAGATCGACCGCACCGGACTGGTGACCATTTGCGGAGGTAAATGGACCACCTATCGCCACATGGCCGAGGATTGCGTCACCGAGGCGGCTATTTTGGCGCAATTACCTGAAAAATCCTGCGTCACCGGGCACTTAAATATTCATGGATTTCATCCTTCGGCGGATAAATTCGGCGATTTAAAAGTATATGGCTCGGACGCGCTGGAAATTCAGCAACTCGGTCTCAATGTTCAGTTGCATCCCTTGTTGCCCTACACCGAAGCCGAGGTTCTGTGGAGCACCCGGCATGAAATGGCGCGAACCGTCGAGGACATACTTGCCCGGCGGACGCGAGCGCTGTTCCTGAACGCGCGGGCGGCGATCGACGTCGCACCCAGGGTCGCCGGGATTATGGCGGTCGAGCTTGGTCACGGCGAGCGCTGGCGCGCGGACCAGGTGACGGAGTTCACCGCCCTCGCCGGGAATTATATTTTGTGATTTTGAGCGGCTTGTGACGGCCGCAAAACAAAAATGGCGCAGCCACCGAAGTCAATCGATGACTGCGCCATCTCAAGAGAAACAGCTCAGAACGTGAATCGCGCTCCGACCTGAATTGCGCGCGGTCCGCCCGAACCGAACGTTTGCGCCACGCGCCCGCTGGCCTGGCCGAAGGAGTACGTCTGCCCCGGCCCCGGCGTCACCACCCCATTGCTGACGGTAGATCCGGCCACGGCGGGGTCTAAGGTGTACCCGCCGATGGTGAGGTTCGAAACGTTGAAGGCGTTGAACATCTCGCCCATAATCGCCAGCTTATAGCGTTCCTTGTAGCTGAACGTCTTGGTCAGCCGGATATCCTGCGACAACAGTGGAGAGCTCAGCGCGTAGTTCGGCGGCAGAACCAGCGTCGGGAAGGTGCCGCCGTTGGCGTCCTTCGTGCCGGCGTACGTCGTGTTGTAGGTCGCGAGCGCCGCGGCCAACTGGGACTTACCGCATCCCGAGTTCAGGCAATTGAACGATAACCCGGGAAGCGGCTGGTTGCTGCCGCTGAGATCCTCGCCGGGAAGCGGGTACGCGCCGATTACCGGAGTGACCGGGAAGCGGCTGATCATCGACGAATTGAGGCTCAACTGGAAGCCCCACGGCAGGGTTAGGAGACCGGAAATGTTCAGGTTCTGGTGATTGAGGATCGGCCCGTAGCCCGACATCCAGTGCACCTCGTCATACCAGCTTGTATCCGACTTTTCCTTTTGCAGCGCGTAGGACGCGGTGAATTGGAAATGATGCGACAGCCGTTTCTGCACCCGGACCAGCAGTCCTTCATAGACCGCTCGCCCTTCGTCGGTCCATACCGTGATCGCGCCGGTCGAGCACTCGAAACCGACAATCGAGGCTTGAGTGCCGGTGCAGACCGGAATCACTGGAGATTGCACCCCGTTGGTGTACAGGTTGAAGTGATTGTCATCGATTTCGCCAAGCGTTACGTTTTCGCCTTGGCGGCGAGCCCAATCCGCCGTCAGCACCATGTCATGACCCAGGTCCTGCTGGACACCGAGCGAGGTCTGATAGCTGCGCTCCAGGGGATCGTGACCGGGCGGGTAAATCTCAACGCCGGATTTGGCGACGTCGACACCTGCCACCGTAACCGGGCCGCTCGTCTGGACTCCGGAAACGGGCGCAAGCTGCGCCGCGATGGCGGGAAGCTCCTGGTTGACGATTTGCACCATTTGCCCCAGCGTAATATTGGTGAGCTGGCTGATTGGAAGAGGCGCGCCTATGGGGATTGGTTTTCCGGTTTGCAAGTTGAATGCCGTCGCGAAGATATTGGTAAACGAGCTGGCTCCCAGCGTCGTGCGTCCGTCGCCCAGCGGCCCGAGCACGGGCCCTTCACGCAGCTTGTAATACCACGGCAGGGTATCCCAGTAAATCCCGCCGCCCCCGCGGATCACGGTCTTGTTGCTCTTGAACGGGCTCCAGGCGAAGCCGAAAGCCGGCTGAAATTCCTTCATGTTGTTCGCCGTGGGGTTCAGGTTGTTGGCCCCGAAGATCGGCGCAAGAAAAGTCGGGAAAGAGATGCCCTCTCCAAATATGCCGGTTTGCCCGTCCCATCCCAAACCGAAATTGATGGTCAAATTCGGTTTCACCTTCCACGTATCCTGGGCGTAGGCGCGATACATCGTTTGCGGTTCATTTTGACTGCGCAGGTATGGACCTGGCGTGGAATCCTGCCCGACGCCGACTCCATTGAAGATGCTGGCCGTCGTGTTGTACACGGGCAGATTCAAAACCTGCGTGTCGTTGGTGAGTGTGGCGGGCTGTCCCGGGTTTGTCGGTAGCGTGGGAAGCAGTGCGTCGAAGGTCGCCGCGCCGTAAGCCGGCAATAGCAAGGCCTTGATGTACTCCGGCGCGAATACGTCGGTGCAGAACGGTGTGCAGAATCCCCACAACCCGGTCGAGACCGCGCGATCGATGTCGCCTCCGAACTTGAGCCGGTGGGAACCTTTTTGCCACACCAGGCTTTCAATCTCCTCGTAACGCCGCGTATTGCGCGCCTGTGGAGCGTCCAGATTGGGCCCAACCGCGATATTGCCTGCGCCGACGATGGCGTTGACGGTTGGCAACACGCCCGCCGCACAGGGAGCCGAGCAATCCGAGGCCGTCGCCTGAAGATTCTTATTGCTCCAATACTGGTACTGGAACCGCACGTCATTCACGAGGGTCGGCGTAAACGTGCTGGTCAGCCCGATAATGGACTGATCCGCCCAGTTCTTGTTGACCGCCCAGTTGGAGGGATCGCTATTCGGCGTCAGCGCCGGCCCGAAGCCGTTGTTGCCGTCATGCGAGTAGCGCAGAAACAAATTGTGCTTCGCCGTCAGGTGGTCGTCCAGGCGGAAGCTGATCAATCCGCCCCTGTAAGGGCTTCCATACGTCGCATCCGCTAACGGCGCCACCGAAGGCTGCGTTCCCAACTCATTCAACGCCTGCACCTGGTTGGTGTGCTCGTAATTGAAGAAGAAAAAGATTTTGTCTTTCTGAATCGGTCCTCCGATCGAGGCTCCCGGGTTGCGGCGCGCAAAGAACGGGTTCTCGTTGAGCGGATTGCGAGTCAGCAGCGGGTAGGCCGCCATGTTGTGGTCGCGGTAGAAGAAATACGCTTCCCCGTGAAAGTCATTGCTGCCCGACCGCGTAACCACGTTGATCGCGCCGCCCGTGGCGATTCCCGTCGAAAGGTCGAAATTTACGCTGGAAATCTGGAATTCCTGCACCACCGCCTGCGAGAAATTCATCGACGTTATGCCGCTCGCCGTGGTGACGTTGTCCGTTACGCTTCCGCCGTCGAGCGTAAACAGCGTCCGGTTCCCCGCGCCGAGTACGCTCACCGTGAACAACGCGTTGAACTGAGCCGTCGACCCCACCGCGACGGTCACGCCCGGCTCCAGACTCGCCAATTGCATGAAGCTGCGCCCGTTCAGAGGCAGATCCTGAATGGCCGATTGCGCGATGGTGCCGGTAACCTGATTATTGTCGTAGTTGATCTGCGCGGTGGCCGCTTCTACCGTTACCACCTCTTGGGCGCCTCCAACCGTCATGGGCATGCTGACCTGGGTGACGTTGCCGGCCGTGACCGTCGCGTCGCGGACCAGGGTCCGGAAACCCTTCGCCTCGCAGCGGACTTCGTAGTCGCCGACGGGCAGCGCGGGGGCGCTATAGAGACCTTCCGCGTTGGAGGTCAAGTTTCGGGCCACACCCGTGGCCTTGTTCGTAATCGTAATCGACGCATTGGGAATCACAGCACCCGTCTCATCGGTGATGTTCCCGTTAATAATACCCGTTGGAGCTTGCGCAAATACACTCGTACAACAAAGGAGCGCGGCAAGTAACATCAACGCGGATACCGCTTTCAACATAGAGGAAACCCTTTCCTGAATACCGCAGATTTTGGACTAACCTTCGTCGCCAATCGCACAACAGTACCCGCAGACCTGGCGGGTGCCCTGCTTCCTACAAAGCAGCAGCCTTACGGCGTAGTTGGTATTGTACACGAAGTCATCGATATATCAAGTAAAGTCAAGCAGGATTTGTAAGAATTTTCCAGTGGCATCGACACCACTGTCAGGTGGTGGCACCCATGAGCCCGTGAGAACCCACGCGAGAAGCTAAATCGCGGAGAGCAGCAACCGGGCGATTTGCGCCGGCTTGGCCGATTCGAGCACGCAGCTTCTCGAGCCTTCGCGGCCCTCGACGCGCACCGATCCGCGGCGTTCGCTGACCCGGTAGGCTGCACGCGCTCCGTGATGCCAGACCAGGGAATCGAGCGGCCAGTCCGAATCGGCCACCATGCGGATGGCTCCCTCCGGGCTGATCAGGATGGTCATCTCCGAACAAGCTTCGCCGCCCGACGATGCCGACTCGGCGGCGTCCAGGATTTGCTGCGCATGTTCGACAAACCGGCTCACGCTTTTCTTATCGCAAGCCGCGCCGATAATTTCAGGCCTTTCTCAGGATGCCGATCTGCCCGTTGTGATACAGGTTGTGCTGGATCAGGCCGTGCAGCATGAAAAAATACGTGAACTCCTGCCCCGCGACCACTTCCTGAAGGCGCGCGTCGGGAAATTCACCCACAGCCTCGCATAACGCCCGGTAGCTGCTTTCGAGGATGCCGAGCGCGCTCTGCCACGCCGCTTCGTCATCGGGCGCGATCTCCGGCCAATCCTGCTCTACCGGCAGGACCGCGTATTCCCCTCCGTCCAGCACCGAAATCACGACGTTGATCCACGCCGTGACGTGCCGCACGATCTCCCAGATCGTATGCGCGTCCGGAATCGGGCGTTGCGCCGCCCATGCCGCATCGATTCCTTCCAAATTCTGGAGCATCGTCGGTCCATACCAGCACGGACCGCGATACAAGCCGTCGAGCAGGTCGCGAATACGTTCGGTTTCGGTCATGGTTAATAGCATACTGAACTGGATTACACTAGAATGTTCTCCCCTGAGATGTGACGATGGACCACCCCTCGCGCGTCGGCAAATACGAAATCGAGAAATTTCTCGGCGGAGGGATGTCGCACGTCTATCAGGCTCGCGACAGCGTGCTCGGACGCCGCGTCGCGCTCAAGATTCTCACCGAGGCCGGCATGAAGGATGAAGAATCGAAGAGCCGGTTCCTGATGGAGGCGCGCATGGCCTCCAACATCGCGCACGAAAACATCATCAGCGTCTACGATTTCGGCGAAGATCAAGGCCGGCCGTTCATCGTCATGGAGTTTCTCGAAGGCGAGAGCCTCCGCTCGGCCATCCGTCATCACCGGCTCGGGGATTATCACCGCCGGCTGCGGATCGCCCTGCAAGTGGCGCGCGCTCTCGATTACGCGCATTCCAAGAAAATCATTCACCGCGATATCAAACCCGAAAATATTCATCTGGATGCCCAAGGCCGCGCCAAGCTGATGGATTTCGGCATCGCCAAAAGCGAGGGAGTGCATCTCACCCGCGCCGGCTTCACCCTCGGAACGCCGTTTTACATGGCTCCGGAGCAGGTCCTGGGCCAGCCCCTCACGCCGCAGGCCGATGTGTACTCCTTTGGCCTTCTGCTGTTCGAATTATTGACCGGAAAAAAGGCGGTCGAGGGCGACAAGGTGCAGGAGATTTTCGAGACCGTCCTTTATAAGCCCGTCAATCTCGACCCGCTCGATGACGCCAAGGTTTCCGAGCGCATGCGCCGGCTGATCGATCGCTGCACCGCCAAGCAACCTGCCCAGCGCCCTCCCGGCCTGGGACCTGTAGCCGACGAAATCGAGCGAATGATGGATCCCACGCGCCTGCCGTCCAGCGTTCGGGACGCGCCCGGCCCGCTGGTCGAATATCACACGCCGACCCTGACCTTGAACCTCCCCAACCCGCTCCGCGGCTCCATGGGATTTATCGGGAAATTTTCAGGCCTCCTCAAAACTCAGACCGGCTTGATGCTGCTGGCCGCGGCCGCAGTCATCTTCGCCGTCATGCTGATCTACGCGATCCTCAAGGCGGCCCATGTCGTCTGAGCGCTGGAACGCCGAGCGGTATCAGGCCGGCCACTCCTACGTCTGGCGTTATGGCGAAGCGCTGATCGATCTACTCGAACCCTGCGCGGGCGAGCGCATCGTCGATCTGGGTTGCGGCTCGGGCCAGCTCACTGCGCTCATCGCGGAACGCGGCGCAGGCGTCATCGGTATTGATTCTTCCTCGGAGATGATCGCGGCGGCGCGCGCGAATTTTCCGGCCATCGAGTTTCGCGTGGCCGATGCAACGTCGTTCGCCATCGAGGATTCCGTCGATGCGGTGTTCTCCAACGCCGCCCTGCATTGGGTGCGCGACGCCGCCAGTGCCATCGCGTCCGTGCATCGGGCGCTCCGGCCCGGGGGACGTTTCGTGTTCGAGATGGGCGGCGCCGGAAACACCGGCGAGCTGATCAAAACCATTCGCGAAGTGGCCGGTGAAATCGACATGCCCTGGTTTTTTCCGAGCATCGGACAATATGCGGCGCTGCTCGAAGCGAGCGGATTCGAAGTGCTCCAGGCGCAGTTGTTCGATCGCCCCACCCTGTTCGAAGGCGAGCACGGACTGGAAGATTGGCTCATCATGTGGGGCGATTTTTTATTCGGAAAACGCAGCGAACCGGAAAAAGCGGAGATTCGCCGCGAGGTCGCCGGGCGAATGCGTCGGTCGAGTTACCGGGGCGGCGGCTGGATCGTCGACTATCGCCGCTTGCGAATGGCCGCGGTAACGCGTTAACCGCCTTCTGAGAAATTTTATCTCTCGTCGAATCACCCGCTTGCGACTTTCATCCCGCGCTCGTTTTTTCCGCCGCGTTTATTTTGTGATCAGAGAGGCGGGCGCGGTCATCAGCGTCCCGTTCACCGCGAGGCAGTGTTCCGGACACCTCTGCCGCAACGTCAAAACGATGGCCGAGTGCCGCTAGCGATAGTGTGGCCGCGGGGCCGCGAGCGTTACAACTGCGGCAAGGAGACGTCTCCAACTGAATTTTGTCGGGGCAGGCCCACGTGGTCTGCCCTATTTGTCCGCCGTCCGCTTGTTCGCCGTCAGGCGTTCGAAAGCGGCAGGTACGCGGCGCCGTAAAGCCCGGCTTCGTTGCCGAGCGTGGCCCGTTCCACCCGGGTCGGCGCGTTGCGGAACGTGAAGGAACGCTTCGAAACTTCGGCCATCATCGGCGGCGCAAAAAAATCCCACGCCGGCAGTGGGCCTCCGCTCAACAGGTACAGCGGAAAATTGAAAATATTGATCAAATTCGCCAGCGCGATGCCCAGCGCTTCGCCCATCGCGCGGAAAATCAGCCTGGCGCGCTCGTCGCCCGCAACCGCCGCTTTGTAAACGTCTTCCGAGGAAAGATCGCCGCCCAGCCCGACCAGTTTCGCCATCGCGGAAATCGCCGTCGCCGACGCGTGCTTTTCAAGACACCCGATGTTTCCGCATCCGCATGGGTTCCCGTTCGGCGAGACGGTCATGTGGCCCAGTTCGCCCGCCATGCCGACCTGGCCGTGAAGAATTCGGCCATCGGCGATAATGCCTCCGCCGACGCCGGTGCCGAGCGTCAATAGAATCAGATCCTTCACCTCGCGGCCGGCGCCGATCCATTTTTCTCCGAGCGCCGCGGCGTTCGCGTCGTTTTCGAGAATCACCGTAGCGCCCAGGCGCCGCTCGATCGCGTCCCGAACCGGATAATGGTTGAATTGCGGCAGGTTGTTCGATCCGACGATGACTCCTTGTTCGATCAGAATGAATCCCGGAACGCCGACGCCCACTCCGGCGAGTTGATGATTCGCGAGTTTGGCGCGCAGCGTTTCGATCGCGCGCACCATATCGTCGACCACCGCGCCGCGGCCCTCCTTTAAATGTGTGCTTCCGGAAATCTTATCGAGCATCGTGCCGTGCTCGTCGATTGCGGCCGCGCGAAGATTGGTGCCTCCCAGATCGACTCCGATGGAATACCGGCCCATAAAGGATATACTCTCACTCATGACTGCGATCCTGCGAACCATCCACAAAGCGAGCCCCGTGCTCGCCATCACGGGCTGGGTTCACATCGCGCTGCTGATCGCCATGCTGGCTGTGGCGCCGTTCGATCATCGTTTGATCCTTGGAATCAATCCGTGGATCAAGCCGATGAAGTTCGCCATCTCGATCGCGATTTACGTGTGGACCGTGGCATGGATGCTGGAATTTCTGCCCCGCCCGCAACGGCTGATCGAATGGGGCACTGCTTCGGCGATGATCATCGAGATGGTCTGCATCGCCGGCCAGGCCGCGCGCGGAACCACGTCGCACTTCAACCAATCGACGCCCTTCGACGCCGCGGTTTTTGGCCTGATGGGGATGGGGATTGTGGTCAGCAGCGCCCTTGCCGCGCGCCTGCTGTGGTTGTTTCGAGCGCCCGTCGCCATGCCGCCCGCGATGTTGTGGGGCGTGAGGCTGGGGCTCGCACTCTTTCTCGTTGGATCGGCGGACGGGGTCGCGATGATCGTCCACGGCGCGCATACCGTCGGCCTGGCGGATGGCGGACCGGGGCTGCCGCTGGTCAATTGGAGCACCATGGCCGGCGATCTGAGGATCGCGCATTTTCTGGGTCTTCACGGCTTGCAACTGCTGCCGCTTGCGGGTTGGTACTTCGACCGCCAGTGGCCCGCGCGCGCCGTGGCGGCGGTATTCGCGCTGTTTGCGGGCTGGCTCGCGATTTTTGCCATCACCCTGGCCCAGGCGGCGGCGGGACATCCCCTGATCGGGGCGTGAACCCTCCGGTCCCAACAGAAACCTCCGGCGTTCCAAACTCATCCTTATAGTAGGAACGGCCGATAAGTAAGCGAGAGATCCGGTATGGACATGCTCGGCGATCGGAAATTCGTGGAGGTCCCGGGGTATCGAACCCATGACCTTCCTCCGTTGCTGGTGCGAATGTCTCCCGAAGTGCGGCGCCTGGATCGGGTGATGGGCATGGCCAGCGATCTGATTGAACAGGAGGATCTGATTCCAGCGCATCCGCTTGACGCGATGGCGCCCGATGAGAGCGAGCGGCGCAAGATGGACCTGGCGCTCAACCTGGTCGACCAATACCTGGGATTCGTGCAGCACTGGCAATGGGGCGACAGCATTCTCGAATGGATTCGCCAGTGCGAAATGACTTTCGGCACGCGCCTCGATTTGCGGAACCTGCTGTGCGCCGATCTGTGGCCGCACGCCGGCCGCTCCAGCTTCGTGATGCTGCTCGAAGATAAGGACGTCGAGACGGGCGGTGTCGCGATCGAAAAGGCCGTGGGCATGCGCCTGACCTTCCGCCAGCCTCCTCCGCTCAAGTGTTTTTCAAACCAGTTTCTGTTCTACCTGAACTCGACCGTGGCGGCCAGTGCATACACCACCTGGGCGCGCCTGAGCCCTGCGCCGGTCAGTTCGCTGCCGCCGGAGCGGTTCACGTTTCAAGTCGTGAACATGAGCCTCGAATAATTTCAGCTCGTGTGGTCGACGATAATTTTCCAGCCTTTGGCGGTTTTGCGGAACACCATCGTGTAGACGCCGCCAACGTCGCCTCCATTGGCGGCTGGGCGCTCCAATCGCCAGCGCCCGATCACGTAAGCGCTGGTCACTCCGAGCAGGTGCACTTCGAGATCGGAAAACGTCAGGTGACCCATCGACGAGATGGTGGGATAGCGGGTTTGATAACGCACCCGGACCTCGTCGAGGCCGCGCGTGATGGTGTCGCCGACGAAGATCGTGTCCGAGGCATAACCTTGTAGAAATGTTTCGGTGTCGCCGCGGTTCCATGCCGCCTGCTGGCGATAGAGCACGGCTTTGATCTCGTCTTCGGGCGTCGGCGGCGCGGCCGGAATGCGCAAGGCGGTGACAGCGAGAAGTGCGAGCGCGATCAGTTTCATGACGATTCTAAGGTTATCCGATCCGCAACGCGAAGTTTTCCCGCGCGTCTGCCGATGATCCGAGTGTGCGTTTCAGACCAGCCGCGCTGCTCGCGATCCTGATCGGGAGCCTGCTCTGCGTGATCAACTACGCAGGCGTAATCGCGGGGATGGTTGCTCCGCCGCCCGGCTATCAGGCCACGCACTACATTCTGAACCTGGACGTTCCGCAATATCTGACCTGGGCGGAACTCGCGAAAACGCACTGGCTGCTGCCGGATTATCACGCGCCGTGGCAGACCGAGCCGGCTTTGTTTCAACCCATGTTGCAGATTGTCGGCCGCAGCGGGCTGCCGATCTGGGCCGCGTATTATCTGCTGCAAATTGTGATGTGCTGGATCGCCGCGTTCGCGTTGATCCAGGCCGCGCTGGTATTCTTGAGAACGCGGCGGGCGATCGTTTACGCGGCGCTCGTCGTCGTCTGCGCGCTTCCGTTGAAACTCTATGGATGGGCGGTGGCGAAGGCGCTGGCGCTGCCGATCGTGGTGCAGGCCCTGCTCGGATTGGGAGTGGTGGAATATGCCTACGACAGCGCGGATGGATTGCTGCGCGGCGGGCTTTCGAACTCCTTCACCTTGACCTTCGGCACGGCGATCACTCTGTTCGCGTTCACCGCTTTGGCGCGATTCGTGGTCGATCGGCGGCGCCGGTATTACATTGCTCTGGTCGCTTGCGTCTTTCTCGACGGATTTTTTCATCCCTTCGAAATTTTTCTGATCACGGTGGCCGCGGTCTGGCCGCTTCTGAAAATCGGCAAGCGGATGGAGTGCGCGGGCCTGTTCTGCGCGGCCGGAGCAGGCATGCTGCCGTACGTGATTCAGTCCGCGCGCTCGGCCTGGGTTCGCGACGCGTCCGATCTGGCGCAATGGAAAATGGGTTCGCCGGCCTGGGTTCTTCTGGTGTTCGGGTTGCCGGCGTGCATGGTGTGCTGGCTGATGCTGATGCGCTTCCGCGTCGAGCGCTCCGAAGACGAAATCCTGCAAAGCTGGTTTATCGCCGCGGCACTGCTGCCGATGATTCCGGCGATCCCCGGTTCCATGCACCTGTTCGACGGATTCGCCTATTGCACCGGATTTTTGCTGGTAAGAAAAGCCCAACAGGACCGGCTCATTTCGCGTCTGTTCCGGGAAAAGCCGCGGCCCATGAGAATCGCGCTGGCGGCGTGGGCCGCGATTTCGGTGCTGGTGATCGGGGTGTTGTACGCGCAGGTCTGGAAAGACGGCAAGTCGGCGAATCCCGAATTGTTCTTATCAACCGTGGCGCCGAGAGAGCAATTCGCGATGCTCGGGTGGATGAAGGCGAATCTGCCGCACGACGGGCTGGTGCTGGCGCCCGAGCAAATCGCGCCGTGGGTCGCCACCATCCCCATGCCGAGTCTGGCGAGTCACGATCTGTTCAGCATCACCTATCAAGCGCAGCAACAATTAGCCCAGCGATTTTATAAAGGCGAAGACCTGCGCCGCGACTTGATCGACGGATTCGGCGTCCGCTACGTGATCGCGCCGCGCGATGCGCCCATCGTGCTCGGGCCGGGCAAATTGATCCATCAGGAGAACGCTCTGCGCCTCTACGAAATCCCCGGCGAATGCATGAAGCCGTATCCGGGAGCCGAGAAGCTGACCGGTGCGCAGCCCCGCAACGGATTCCGGCGCTGGGTGGTTTCGATGATGGCGGCGCTTGAGCATCGCAGGGCCTGAAGAAAACGCTTCGCCTCGCCCTTCGCTTTTAGCATTGGCAGCAACGCTCACCGATCGGCGCGAGCAGATGGCTGCCTCGATCGCTCTGCTCGAGCGCGCCGAGAGTATCGAACCGCAACCGCTCCCCCGCCGCCCCGACGTTGTGCAGCCGGCGGCCACATCAACGGTGAAGCACTACCAAGCGGACGACAGCATGTTTATCGATGACGCATATCTGATCAAGGGCATCGCCGGCCGTATCCTCTGGAAGCTGGTCCAGAGCTACGCCCAAAGCGGGCGGGTGGATTTTACGAACAAAGAAATCCGTCTGGATGCCAGCTTGCAGTTGCCCGACTTCAAAGACAACCTGGAAGCGCGATTGATTTTGCTGCGCCGCCGCTTGCAGGACCGCTGCGACTTTGTGAGTCTGATTCAAGTTGGTCGAGGACAACTCCGGCTGGAAGTCCATCGGCCACTCAAGCTGGAAGAGCAGCTATAGGCGGCGCTTTTCATCCACCAGGGCGGCATCGCAGGCAAAACGAATCATTATTTGGATATCATGGCAGTGATGGTCCAGCGGGAATCGGTTTACAGCCCGCCTGTTTCGCTCTCCAGGTTATCCGAAATTGAAACGGCGTTGGGCGAAGCGATTCGCGGCAAGGCGGAAGTGCTGCGCCTTGCGCTGGGGTGCCTTTTGGCGCGCGGGCACCTGCTGATCGAGGACGTTCCGGGCGTCGGCAAAACCACTCTCGCGCAGGCGCTGGCGCGCAGCGTCCACTCCAATTTCCACCGTCTGCAATTCACCTCCGACATGCTGCCGAGCGACGTCGTGGGCGTCACCATTTACAACGCGCACACGCAGGAGTTCGAGTTCAAGCCGGGGCCGATCTTCACCAATTTCCTGCTGGCCGATGAGATCAATCGAGCCACGCCGAAAACGCAATCGGCGCTGCTCGAAGCGATGAATGAGCTGCAAGTCACCACCGACGGACGCTCCTGGCCGCTGGCGCAGCCGTTCATGGTGATCGCGACGCAGAATCCGGTGGAGCATCACGGCACCTATCCGCTGCCCGAATCGCAGCTCGACCGGTTCCTGATGCGGATTCGCATCGGATATCCGGATCAGACGGCGGAGCGGGAAATCGTGCGCCAGAGCCTGACGCCGAAATCCGATCAGGTGACCGCGGTGATCACCGGCGACGAACTGATCGCGCTGCAGGAGCTGGTGGGGCAGGTGGCGATGGACGACGCGCTGGTGGATTACATCCTGGCGATTGTGGAGCGTACGCGCGCGCACGAATCGCTGGCGATGGGCGTCAGCCCGCGCGGGGCCCAGGCGTTGTTTCGCGCCACGCAGGCGCTGGCCGCCGTAGAGGGCCGCGACTATGCCACTCCGGACGACGTGAAGCGCCTGGTGGTGCCGGTGTTCGCGCATCGCGTGGTGGTAAACACGCGCATGGCGATCGCGCAGAGGTCGGCGGAAGTCGCCGAAAAAATCCTGGGCGAGATCCTGACGCTGGTGGACGTCCCACTGTAAATCTCAAAAAATGAAAACAGCAATCGTGGGCCTGCCGATGGTGGGCAAGACAAGTCTGTTTACGATCCTGACCGGCGTGCATGAATCGGCGCGGGTTGGCTCGCTCGAAGCGAGAGTCGGCATGACGAAAGTTCCCGACGATCGTCTGGAGGCGCTGGCCAGGATTTTTTCGCCGCCGAAAGTTACGCACGCGACGGTCGAGTATCTCGATTTTCCGGCGATCTCCAAAGAATCGCTGCGCGATCCGAGTTACCTGGCGAGCCTGCGCGTCGCGGATGCGCTGGCGCACGTGCTGCGCGTGTTTCCAAGCGATACGGTCCCTCACGAAAAAGGGTCGGTCGATCCCATGCGCGATTTCGAAGACGTCGAGATGGAGCTGATCCTGAGCGACCTGGTGGTCATCGAGAAGCGCCTGGAGAGGCTGGATAAAGAACGCAAAAAGATCAAGAATCCGGAGTTCGACAAGGAATTCGCGCTGCTTGAAAAATTGAAGGCTGAGTTGGAGGCGAATCGTCCTTTGCGCGGCGTCGAATTGAGCGATGAAGACGAAAAGCGGATCCGCGGTTTTCAATTTCTGTCGCAGAAGCCGATGCTGTGCGTGTTGAATCTGGGCGAAGACGACGCCCCGCGACTGCACCAGATCGAAGAGCAGTATCGGAACGGTCCCCTGGCGGGCCGGCGGCATACGGCGGTGACGGCGATCTGCGGAAAGATCGAAGCGGAGCTGGCGGAATTATCGGGCGAAGAGGCGCGCGAATATCTGGCCAGCTATGGATTGAAAGAATCGGGTCTCGAACGGCTGATTTCGGCGACATATTCGCTGCTGGGTTTGATGTCGTTCCTGACGGCGGGCGAAACGGAAGTGCGCGCATGGACCATTCCGATGAACAGCAAAGCTCCGCAGGCGGCGGGCGCGATCCACAGCGATTTCGAGAAGAAATTTATTCGCGCCGAAGTGGTCAACTGGAAATCGCTGGTGGAGCACGACGGCTATGCCGGCGTGCGTGAAAAGGGTTTGCTGCGCCTGGAAGGAAAAGATTACATCGTGAAGGACGGCGACGTGCTCGTGATCCGGCACGGGTAGGATGGCGATCCGGCGCGGATCATCTAGACCATTTCTTGAGTTCGCGTAGACCAGTTTCACGCGGACGCGCAACGGCATTCTCAACAGCCGGTGGTCTTGCAATAGGTCTACGTTAGCCATGAAACTGGTCTAGACCATTTTTGGAGTTCGCGTAGACCAGTTTCAAGCGGCCTGTAACGGCAGTCTCAACAGCCGACGATCCTGCAATAGGTCTACGTTAGCCATGAAACTGGTCTAACGTCCGCCGCCGATTTCGAGGATCGAGCCGGTGACGTAGGACGCCGCCGGCGAGAGCATCCAGAGCACGGCTTCCGCGATTTCGGAAACGGTTCCGGCCCGGCGCATCGGAATCGACGGCGCAATGCGCTGTGGCCGGCCGGGTTCGCCGTTGGCCGCGTGCAATCCGGTTTCGATCAATCCCGGCGCGACGGCGTTCACGCGGATTCCTTCCGCGCCGACCTCGCGCGCGAGGCCCATCGTGAAGGTGTCGACGGCGCCTTTCGATGCGGCATAGTGCACCCATTCGCCGGAGCCCCCGGTGCGGGCGGCGAGCGAAGAAATGTTGACGATGGCTCCGCCCGCGCCGCCTCGGGCGGTCGACATGCGGCGCACCGCCTCGCGCGCGCACAGCATCGTGCCGAGCACGTTGACGCGGAATACCTCTTCGATGGCCGCCGTGGTCAGGTTTTCAACGCGGGTGAATCCGCCGGTGATTCCGGCGTTATTGACCAGCGCGCGAACCGGTCCCAACCAAGCCTCAGCTTCGGAGAACAAACGCAGCACGTCGTGTTCGATGCCGACGTCGGCCGGAATCGCGCGAGCGCGTCCTCCCTGGGAGATGATCCCGCCGATGACGGATTCGGCGCCGGACTGGTCGCGCGAATAATTTACGGCGACGGAGTAGCCGCGCGTGGCAGCGAGAGTGGCGATAGCGGCTCCGATGCCGCGGCTCGCGCCGGTTACGATGAGTGTGCCTTGCGGTTCCATACTTCGAAGAAAGCGAGCAGCAATCCGGCGCCCAGGCAACCCCAAGCGAACCAGTCGCCATGGCGCGTGTAGGGAGTGGTCGCGGTGGAATAACGATAGGTTACTTCGCTGGCCAGTTCGCGATACGGCGGCGCGCGATAGACAACGCGGCCGGCGGGATCGACGGTTGCGGTGATGCCGTCGTTGGTGGCACGCAGAATCCAGCGGCGATTTTCGGCCGCGCGCATGCGGACCAGCGACAGATGCTGTTCGCGCGCGGCGGTATGGCCGAAATAGCCGTCGTTGGAAAGGTTGATGAGCACCTCGGCTCCGCCGCGCGCGAATTGGCGCACGAAATCGGGGAACGCGGATTCATAGCAGATGAACGCGCCGAGCTTGTGGCCGTCGACCGGCAGTTCCACCACGCGCGTTCCCGGCGCAAAGTCGCCCGCTTCCTTGGTGATGCGATTGACCCAAAAGAAAACCTGGGGCACGAATTCGCCGAAGGGGACCAGGTGAACTTTGTCGTATTCCCCGATCAGGTTGCCTTCGGGATCGTACAGAAAGGCCGAATTGAGCGGCGCGCGATCGGAATTGTAGGCGACGCCGCCGAACAGGAAAAACGAATGCTCGAGGCGCGCGATAGTTTCTATGTAGGCGCGAAACGCGGGGTCGCTCGGATAAAACGGCGCGGGGGCTTCGGGCCAGATGAGGAAGTGCGTGCCGGGCGAATACGACAGCAGCGCGAGATCCCGCTCGATCCGTGCGAAGGAAGCGGTGGTCCAATCGAGCTCGGTATCGATGTTGGGCTGGACCAGCGTGGCGTGCTCGGCGCCGCGTTGCGGACCGGGCGCGGCGGGAAGAATCCAGAGGAGCGGCACCACGATCAGCCATGCCAGCTCGCGGCGGTCCCGTCGCAACAGCAAGAGCGCAACCGCACAGGCGAGCATCGCGAAGATGAACGACAATCCGAAAACGCCGAGAAACGGCGCGACGCGCATCGCGACCGGCATGTCGATTCCGGCATTGCCGAGTTGCAGCCAGGTGAAGCCGAGCGGCGCGTGGGTGCGCTCGAGTCCGGTCCACAGCGCGGCGACGGCGGGAATCGCCCACCATTTCGGCATCAGGAAGCCGGCGAGCGCGGCGAAGATCGCCATGTGCAGGCCCTTGAGGATCGCGAACAGGGTGAAGGTCGCCCATCCTCCCCATCGTCCTAATCCGCCGTGGACTTCGAGCACGAATTGAATCCAGTAGCAGACGCCGAACCAGAAAACGAATCCCGCGGCCCATCCCTCGAGGAATCGCCGCTTCCAGGATGATTGGCGCGCGCAGGCAAACAGGATCGGCGCAAGCGCGACCGGAGCGAGCCAGGTCGCGCCGAAGCGCGGAAAAATCAAAATGAGAAGAATGCCCGAAACAAGAGACAGAGCCGGATTCACGCGTGACACGCCTGCTCATTCACCAGATCGGCCATGTAGGAGCTGCGCACGAATGGTCCGCTGAACACCATCTGGAAGCCGATCGACAGGCCGTAGTCGCGATACGAGTCAAATTGCGCCGGCGTAACGTATTCGGCAACGCGCAGATTCCGCCGCATCGGTTGCAGGTACTGGCCGAGCGTGGCCACGTCGACATCGGATTCGCGCAGATCGCGCAGCAGCGCGCGCACTTCTTCGGGCGATTCGCCGAGACCGACCATCAATCCAGATTTAGTCAGCGCTTCGCGGCCAGATTTAGTCAGCGCTTCTCGCCGGTATTTTTTGGCAAAGCGCAGCACCTCGAGCGACTGGCGGTAATTGGCCTGCGGACGCACCGTCTTATAGAGGCGCGCGATCGTCTCCATGTTGTGATTGAAGACGTGCGGCGCGGCGTCGAGCACTCGCGCGACCGCGTCCAAATCGCCGCAGAAATCCGGCGTCAACACTTCAATGCGCGCTTCGGGCAGCGCGCGCCTCAACTCGACCACGGTCTCGGCAAAATGCCGGGATCCGCCATCGGGGAGATCGTCGCGGTTCACGCTGGTGACCACGACGTAGCGCAGCTTCATCGCCTGCGCCATGCGGGCGACGTTGGCCGGCTCCTCGGGATCGAGCGCGCCGGGGAAACGGCTTTTGGGAACCGAGCAGAATCCGCAGCCGCGCGTGCACAGATTGCCGAGAATCATGAACGTCGCCGCGCCGCGGTGGAAGCACTCGTGAAGGTTCGGGCAGCGCGCGGATTCGCAAACGGTGTGCAGGTTGAGCCGGCGAAACCCGGCTTTCAAATTGTGGACCGATTCGAAATGCGTCCGCTTTTTGCGCAGCCAGGCGGGCAAGCGGGGCGCGGCCGGTTCCAGTTGAACGAAGGTTGGATTCGAACCGCGAGCTCCCATCAAAACGTTCGCCGGATGGCCTTGTCGCCGGGGAAACCCGCGGCGGACAGATCGGCTTTCATTTTATTCGCGCCGCCTTCGGCGACCGGCCCCACCAGCACGCGAAACGTTCCACGCTTCTCCGGAATCTCCGCGGCGATCGACTGAAAACCTTTCTTACGCAGAACGTCGACTTCGAGCCGCGCTTCGCGCTCGGTGGTCGCGGCGAGTTGGAGATAGGTTTGCCCCACCGCGGGCAGATCGCCGGATGGGGCCGGCGGCGCGACGGGCTTCGGCGCTTCTAGCGGCTTCGGCGCTTCTACCGGCTTCGGCTTCTCGGGCTCGGTCTTGGGCTCCGGCTGAACGACCTCCGTCACCGGTTTTTCGGCCGGCTTTGCCGGTTCGGCTTTGGGCGGTTCTTCGGATGGCGCCGTTGCGGGCGCTGGCGACGCCGGCTGGCGCGCGGGCGATTCGACTACCATCGGCTTCGGCTCCGGTTTGGCCG
Source organism: Bryobacteraceae bacterium (assembly GCA_035319685.1). Lineage (GTDB taxonomy): Bacteria > Acidobacteriota > Terriglobia > Bryobacterales > Bryobacteraceae > Palsa-187. The sequence goes on from DATHCE010000201.1 coordinate 39,520, forward strand.
CCGAGGCGACCTCCGGCGCCGGCGCCGAGTTGCGCCCCACGATGTAGCCCATCGTGAAAAAAACGCCGAGCAGGATCACCACAATGAAGAACACGCTCAACAACTGGCGGTTCCCAAGAACCAACTCGAATTCGCCTTCTTCGTTTTTCGCCATGGTTTTTGGACGTCAATCAGGCCGGCGCACCCGGCTCGGGGCCGGCGATTTTGTTCAGAACCCGCCCTAAAGATCCCAGTATATCCATCGGCAACGGGAACACGACAGTGGTGTTCTTTTCCGAACCGATCTCGACCAGCGTCTGCAAATAACGGAGCTGAATCGCGGCGGGTTGGCGCGAGAGCATCTCGGCGGCTTTTTCGAGATTTTCGGCGGCGGCGCGTTCGCCTTCGGCATGGATGATTTTCGCGCGGCGCTCGCGCTCGGCTTCGGCCTGGCGGGCGATGGCGCGGATCATCTGGTCCGGCAGATCCACCTGCTTGACTTCGACCAGTGCGACCTTCACTCCCCAAGGTCCGGTGTGCTGATCGAGCGCCGACTGCAGTTTCACGTTCAGCTTTTCGCGCTGGCTGAGCAGCTCGTCCAGCTCGACTTCTCCCAGCACGCTGCGCAGCGTGGTCTGCGAAAGCTGCGAGGTTGCGTACAGGTAGTTGGCCACCTCCAGCACCGCTTTCCGCGGCTCGACGATTCGAAAATAAATCACCGCGTTTACCTTGACGGTGACGTTATCGCGCGTGACGACGTCCTGCGCCGGCACCTCCATCGCTTCGACGCGCAGCGACAGGCGCACCATCCGATCGATGGGGCGGAACACGAGAATCACTCCCGGTCCTTTCGGCTCGGGGAGGAGCCGGCCCAGGCGGAAGATCACGCCGCGTTCGTATTCGGAAAGAATCTTGATGCTCGACAGAAGGTAAATCACGATAATCAGAGCGATGATCGCGACCGGCGAAATGTCCATGGAGGCCTCCTCGGTTTCGTTGCTGAAAAAGGGGCGAGACCGCTCTTTCCACGCCGAGCGCTCTCGAACCAATCAAGGGCTTCGGATCGGGGACAGAGTAGTCTGTGCCCTTTTTCACATTACAAGCTTCCGGATCTTACTGTAGCGCGCATCATAGCATACGCAACTTGCGTCCCAGGCGCGACCATCGGGCGGCCTGGATGCGCGCCAGTTCCGCGCGCGCTTCGTCCAATTTTTTCCGGAGCTCGGCGGCTTGCCCGGACGCCGCGGCCTCTTCGGCTTCGACGCGCCGGAATTCGGCGATTGCGCGGTCGCGCTCCTGCTTCAATTCGAGCGCCCATTTGGTGCGATCTTCCCAGACCGCTTCCACGCGCTGGACCCATTCGTTCTTGACTTCGGTGTCGCGCACCCATTGAGCGTGCGCCAGCTCATGATGCGCGGAATGGCGTTCGTATTCGGCGGTGATCGCTTCGAGATCGCGGATCTTGCGCGCCGCCAGGCGGCATGCCTCGCGATATTGCAGCGCCAGCTCGGCGGCCGGCGGTTGAAAATTTCCCTTGCGCGCCGCGATCGGAAGCGACCAGTTTTCAGAATGCTCGACGCCGAACTCCGGGACGTTCTCGCCGGCGAAGTGGATCGCGTCGAAGCCGGTTCGCTCGAGCAGGGAACGAAGCGAATCCTCGGTGAATTCGCGCACCTCGACGGTCGAGCCGTGGCCGCCGTGGAAGATGAGATTTTCGAACACTTCGATCGATCCGTCGCGGCGCCGGTTGATCAGCACGGTTCTTTGCCCGACCGATGCGAGCGTGAATTCGTGCAGATCGGGAAAATGCTCGCGCGTGGTTCCGCCCAGCGTATAGGGCGTCGTCAACAGCAGCAGGCCGTCGGGCTTGAGCATTCCGAATAACGTCGCGAAGACGCGCTCGACGGGCGGAGGAACGTGCTCCATCACTTCGCTCGAAACAATGAAATCGTAGCGGCCGCGGTCGCGATCGTCGGGCGTGGTGACGTCGAAAACGGGCGCCTGATGATAGAACGTGTTGGTGTAATCGAACTTCTCCGCGAGCCGTTCGGCGAGCTCGGGAGCGTCGCTCATCCCGATGCCGCGGATTCCCTTGAGCACGGGAAATTCGGGCAGGGCCAGCAGCACGCCGAACATTTCGCGCGAGAGCAGCGCGATCAGAGCGCGCAACCGCACCGTAGATCCGCAGGCCGCGCAGTTTTCGGTTTCGCGGCCCAGGCCTTCCGGCGGCCGGGAACATTCCGCGCCGCAAATGTTGCAGGTGAATTTAAAAGGACCGGGCGCGCTCATCCTTGGTTATCGTAACAACTGATGCGAAGCCAATCGAGAGAGGGCCAAAGGTCTTAGGATGGAGAAACGTTGGCCGGCGCCGATTTGGCGCGATGCTCCCGATAGGCCGCGCGCACGCCTTGGATTTGCCTGGCGTGATTTTCGGTATGCTCGGCGAACCCGCGCAGGCAATCGAGCAGGGAAAGCCGTCCGCGCTCGGGGTGCACTCCGGTGCGCGCAAACACGGACTCCGGAAGATCCTTGAGCAGCTCGTAATTCGCCGACCGAAGCGTGCGGAAAATATCCAGCGCCTGCGAAATTTTGCGCTTGTCGTAGTCGAGATTCGCGGTCCACTTGTTCTGATCCCAGGCGGCCAGCGTCGGGTTGTCCTCGGCGATGATCTGGCGGAAGCGCATCACCGACACGGCTTCGGTATCGGCCAGGTGGCAGACGAGCTGCCGCACGCTCCACTTGCCTTCGGGCTTGAAATCGAGTTCGGGCCCGGCCGCGCCCGTGGTGGCGACGGCCAGCAGCTCCGCTCCGCGCCGGAATCGTTCGAGATAATCTGCCAGTTCGCTCATGGGTCCAATAATAGTCTCAATAGTAGTCCGAGCAGCCCATGTAATAGCCGCACTCGTCGCAAAATAATTTGCATTTCCGCTCGCGGAGCCGCCGGCTGCACACGGGACAGTACAGCATGGGTTCGGTTTCCTCGGGCCGCGGTGCGGAATTCGCGTCAGTGGGAGTCGAATCCACCGCAACCATTATAATGGGGGCAACGCTCAGTAAGAGCGGCTGAAAGTTCATGCTAAGACGAATTCTTCCGATGGCGCTGGCGCTCGCGCTGGGCGCCGGCCTGTGCGCGGGGCAGTACCGCCACGACTTTGATCATCCCCTGCGGCAGGCAGCGCGAGGCACTCACGGCGCGGTCGCCGCGGGCAGCGAGTATGCGACCGAGGCCGGAATGCGGACCTATTATCACGGCGGCAATGCGGTCGACGCGGGCGTCGCGGCGATGTTCGCGGCTTCGGTCACCGAATTTTCGCACTTCGGACTGGGCGGCGAGGCGCCGATCCTGATCCGCACCAAGGCCGGCAAAGTGTTTTCGATTGCGGGCGTGGGCACGATGCCCAAGCTCGCGACGGCGGAGATGTTTCGCACGCGTCCGTTGCAGATAGGCGAGGTGCTCGAAACCGATCCGGGCGGATTGAAGGGGATCATTCCGGTGGCGGGAATCATGCCCGCGCTGGTTCCGGGGATGGTGGACGCCGGCCTGGTCGCGCTGCGGGATTTCGGCAACAAATCGTTCAACGACGTAATCGCGCCGGCGATCGAGCTGGCCGACGGCTACGCCATCGACGAGATGCGCGTGAACACGATCCTCGCGTCGCGGCGGTTTTTCGATCTGTGGCCCACCTCGAAAGCGCACTTCCTGCCGAACGGTCACGTTCCGAAGATCGGAGAAATTTTCCGGCAGCCGGATCTGGCTCGCACGCTTCGCGGCATGGCGGAAGCGGAAAAGAAGGCGCTGGCGGAGGGAAAAAACCGCCCGGGCGCGATCGATGCGGTTCGCGATTATTTTTATCGCGGCGAGATTGCGAGAAAAATCGACGCGTTCATGAAGGCCAACGGAGGCCTGCTTCGTTACGAAGACATGGCCGCGTTCAAGCTGGACGCGGAATCGCCGGTATCGACGACGTATCACGGATATCGCGTCTACAAGCCCGGATTCTGGAGCCAGGGTCCCGCGATGATCGAAGCGCTGAATATTCTCGAAGGCTACGAAACGCGCCCGCCCATGAATTCGGCCGATTACATTCACCGGACGGTGGAAGCGCTGAAGCTCGCCTACGCCGATCGCGATACCTATTACGGCGATCCGAAATTCAATCACATTCCCACCGAGGTTCTGCTGTCGAAGGACTACGCGGCGGAACGGCGCAAGCAGATCGGCTCGAAAGCGTCGCTGCAATTTCTACCCGGCAAGATGAACGGGAAAATCGGGCAGCATCCGGCGCTGGCCGAGATGGCGCACATCCGGATCGACGATGCGCTGATGGCGAAGGACACGACGTGCGTGGACGCGATCGACAAGGACGGCTGGATATTTTCGGCGACGCCTTCGGGCGCGTGGATGCCCAGCGTGATTGCCGGAGACACGGGCATTCCGCTCACCGAACGCGCCCAACAATTCGTGCTGGTGCCGGGCAATCCGAATGAGCTGGCGGGAGGCAAGCGGCCGCGCGTAACGCTGAGTCCGACCATCGTCGAGATGCCCGATGGCCGTCCGTATCTGGCCCTGTCGACGCCCGGCGGCGACAATCAGGACCAGGCGCTGATCCAGATTTTCTTCGACATTCTCGAGTTTGGTTTGAATGCGCAGAACGCGGTGGAAGCGCCGCGCTTTCAGACTCGCCACCTGGTTTCGAGTTTCGACAATCACGCCTGGAACCTCGGCGACCTGATTCTGGACGAGCGGATTCCGCAGGCGACGCTGGCGGATCTGGCCGAGCGCGGCCATCGCACCAGCACCGAATCGCGATGGAACAACGGCGCCGCGCCCGTGGCGATTCACGTTTTGCCCAGCGGAGTGATCGAGGCCGGCGCGGACCCCTATTACAATCGCTCGGCGCACGCCTGGTGAGGAAAAGGGCGCGATGCTTCCGCTTTTTGATCCGGCTCCGGAGTTGAGAATCGACCGGGCCGGTCTGGCGGCGGCGCTGGGCGCGCTCGCCCGTCAGAACATCTTTATCGGCACCAGTTCCTGGAAATACGAAGGCTGGCTCGATCAGATTTACACGCGGGAGCGGTATCTCGCGCGCGGCAAATTTTCGCAAAAACGTTTTGAGGCGGAATGTTTAGCGGAGTATGCCGAAACATTTCCGGTCGTTTGCGGGGATTTCAGTTTCTACCAGTTTCCGTCGCCGGAGTACTGGCGGAAGCTGTTCGGATCCGCGCCGCCGCCGCTGAAATTCGCCTTGAAAGTTCCCGAAGAGGTGACCTGCGAGGTGTTTCCGAAGCACGCGCGCTATGGGCCTCGCGCGGGACAGAAAAACGAATCGTATCTCAACGCCGATGCGCTCAGGGCGCTGTTTCTCGATCCGCTGCTGCCTTACGCGGCGCGCATCGCTTCGCTGATTTTCGAATTCGGCGCGCGCACGGCGCCGGCCCGCGAGTTTGTGGAGCGCATGGACGGGTTTCTCGAAATACTGCCCGTCGATTTTCGATACGCGGTGGAGGTTCGCAATCGCGAATACCTCACGCCGCGTTATTTCGATGCGCTGCGGGCGCACAACGCGGCGCACGTGTTCAACGCGTGGACGCGCATGCCCGCGCTCGGCGAACAGATGAAGATTCCCGGCGCGTTCACGGCCGATTTTACGCTGACGCGCGCGCTGCTGCGCCAAGGCAGAGCGTACGAAAACGCCGTGAAGCTGTTCGCGCCTTACGACCGGATTCGCGAAGAAAATCCGGAAGCCCGCGAATCCTTACGCGCGCTGATTCGACGGATGCGCGAGGAGCGCCGCACCTCCTACATCTTCGTCAACAATCGCCTGGAGGGAAACGCGCCGGAAACGATTCGGGCCGTCGTGAAGGAATGAAGCTTCCGATTGATCCGTTGCTTCCACAGATTCTGGACGCGCTGCAAACGTCGAAGTCGGTGGTGATCGAGGCGCCGCCCGGAGCGGGGAAGACCACGCGCGTTCCGCGCGCGCTGCTCGGGCTGAATTCGGGCGAAGTGCTGGTGCTGGAGCCGCGGCGTCTGGCTGCGAGAATGGCCGCGCGCCGGGTAGCCAGCGAACTGGGCGAGCGGGTCGGCGAAACGGCAGGCTATCAGGTTCGCTTTGAAGACGTCAGCGGTCCGGGCACGCGTTTGCGGTTTCTCACCGAAGGCGTTTTGACGCGGCGGTTTCTATCGGATCCGAACCTGCGCGGCGCCGGCGTGGTCGTGCTCGACGAATTTCATGAACGTCATCTCGATTCCGATCTCGCGCTCGCGCTGGTGAAGCGCCTGGACCTTCGGCTGGTGGTAATGTCGGCGACGCTCGATGCCGCGCCGGTTGCACGCTATCTCGGCGATTGTCCGATTCTGCGATCGGAGGGCCAGCTCTATCATCTGCAAATCGAGTACACGCCGCATTCGCCCGCGCCGCTCGAGGAACAGGTCGCGATCGCCGTCGAACGTCTGTTGAGCGATGGTCTCGATGGCGATGTGCTCGTATTTCTTCCGGGCGCGGCGGAAATTCGCCGGGCGGCGCGCGCGATCGAGCGCATCGCGCAAAGCGCCGGTGTGCTGGTGGCGCCGCTCCATGGCGACCTGACGCCGGCCGAACAGGATCGCGCCGTCGCGCCCGCCGGCCGGCGAAAAATCATTCTCTCGACCAACGTCGCCGAAAGCTCGGTGACCATCGAAGGCGTTACCGCGGTGATCGACAGCGGGCTGGCGCGGGTTGCGGTCGATTCGCCGTGGACCGGCTTGCCCACGCTCAACGTGCAACGGATCAGCCAGGCCTCGGCGGCGCAGCGCGCGGGCCGCGCGGGCCGCATCGCACCCGGGCGCGTGATTCGCCTGTATACGGCGGAGGATTTTCATCGCCGCGCGCCGGCGGAAACGCCCGAGATCCGCCGCCGCGAATTGTCGCAACTGGCGCTGCAACTTCGGGCGATGAAACTCGGCACGCTCGATTGGCTGGAGCCGCCTCCGGAACCGGCGATGGCTGCTGCGAATGCCCTGCTCGATCAATTGAGCGCC
>DATHCE010000202.1:0-3196 GCA_035319685.1 Bryobacteraceae bacterium
GAGGAGGCGGCGGGGCTATCGGGGCAGGAGCCTCGGGTTGAGCCGCTGCCGGATCTGCCGGGGAGGACTGGGCCGCGGATTGCGCTCCTTGAGCCTGCTGCGCATCTCCTTCATCCACGGAAAATAGTTGGGCGACCCGCCTCGGCCAGCGGTTCGGCAACCAGAATTTTCATGGGAAACCGATCTAAACGTTGACCGCTTCCTGTTTTGCAATCGCGATTTCTGCGTAAGCCCGCTCGACCGCCGCGACGCCCGAGCCGAGCGTCACCGGCACGCCGTTGGCCTTCAGGATCAATTCGAGCTCAGCCACCATCGCGAACAGGTCCGCAAAATCGAAATAACCGAGATGCGCGATGCGGAAAATCTGTCCCTTCATCGAGCCCTGGCCGTTGGCGATGATGGAGCCGAAGCGATTCCGGAATTCCTTCACGATCAGGCCCGAATCCATGCCCGGCGGCGCTTTGACCGCGGTGACCGACGCGCTCGGACTTTCCGGCGAAAACAGTTCGAGCCCCAGCGCCTGGCAAGCTTCGCGCGTCGCCCGCGCAAGCTGCTGCGCGTTGTCGATCAGCTTCGCCATGCCCAGCGTCTTGATGTATTTCAGAGCTTCTCCCAATCCGAGCATCAGCGCGGTGGCGGGCGTCCAGCTCGATTCTCCGTTGACGGCGTTCTTGCGCTCTTTTTTCAGGTTGAAGTAAAAGCGCGGCAATTTCGCCGTATCCATCATCGCCCAGGCCTTCGGGCTGATCGAAAGAAATGCGACGCCGGGCGGCACCATGAACGCTTTCTGCGATCCGCCGATGACGATGTCGAGTCCCCAGCCGTCGATGTCGAGCGGCATGGTGCCGAGGCCGGTGATTCCGTCGACCACGAAGATCGCCGGGGTTTTTCGAATGGCCTCGCCCATGGCTCGAACGTCGTGCGAGGCGCCGGTCGAAGTCTCCGACGCCTGCACGAATACCCCTTTGCAGTCGGGATTCGCAGCCAGTGCGTTCGTCAGCGCCTCCGGCTTGACCACTTTCCCGTAGGGTTCCTCGAGCACGACGGCATTCAGCCCGTACGTCTTGACGATCTCGGCCCATCGTTCGCCGAATTTTCCGGCGACGCAAACGATCACTTTGTCGCCCGGCGAAAAGCAGTTGGTGACGGATGCTTCCATCGCGCCGGTTCCCGAGGAGACCAGCACGAGCACGTCGTTTTGCGTGCCCATCAGCTCCTTCAGGTCGGCGAGAACATTCTTATAAACGGCGCGAAAATCGTCGGTGCGATGATGGAGATCCGATCCCAGCATCGCGTAGAGAGCCTTCGGATAAAGAGGCGTGGGCCCCGGGGTGAGGAGACGTTGCTTCCTGATATGCATGGGATTTTCTCCAGGATATCAAAGCCCGGTCGTCAGGGCCGCGTGGCGGCGCGCAGAGTTAGTACACTGAAAATTCGATGGCTCTGATCGATCAAGTGCAAAAAGACATGACGGCGGCGATGAAAGCGGGCGAACAGGCGCGCCTGGATGCGCTGCGCATGATCAAAGCGGCGCTCATGAAATACAAAGTGGACGCCATGAAGCCGCTCGACGAGCAGGCCGAATTGCAGATCCTCACTACCTTGATCAAGCAGCGGCGCGAATCGGCCGACATTTTTCGGAAGAACAACCGTCCGGAGCTCGCCGACAAAGAGGAGTACGAGCTGAAGCTGATCGAATCCTATATGCCCGCGGCGCCCAGCGACGAGGAGGTCGAATCGGCAATCTCATCGGCCATGGCCGAAACCGGAATCACTTCGCTCAAGCAAATGGGCGTGGTGATGAAGGCGGCGCAGGCCAAGCTCGCCGGCAAAAGAGTCGACGGGAAAGCGCTCAGCGAGCGCGTTCGCGCCAAATTATCGTGAGCCACGCTTGACTTGCTCGTTCGATCCCGCTATAAATTTCACACACCCTCATGACCAGTCCCGCAGGGGGAATTCAATCCGAAGTCGCCGCTTCGGAGGCGATGCGCCTCATCGCGCATGAGCTGCGGCAGCCGCTGAGCACCATCGGATCCATCGCGTATTACCTGGCGCTGATTCTTCCGCGCGACGACGAAAAAGTTCAGGAGCAACTCGCGCGATTGCAGCAACTGGTGGAGCAATCGAGCTGGATTCTCACCAACGGACAATACCTCACCGACGACACGCGGATGGCGCCCGAACCGATCGACATCGAGGAAGTGATCGTCGAAAGCATCTCGGCGCGATCGGGCGCGGAAGATGTTCCGGTCGAGCTCGAACTGGAAGGGAACGATCCTCTGGTGGTAGCCGATCCCGGCCTGGCGCGCGCGCTGATGGAAAATCTGCTCACGTTGTTTCGCCTGGTTTCGAGCGCAGAGCACCCGACCCGGTTGCGGACGGCGAGAACGCCCCTGGGCATTTCCATTGAGATCGCCACCGCAGCGCCGGGATTTCGCTCGGAAACCATGCTGGGGCCGGGCTGCGTGCTGGGTCTTGAATGCGCGCGGCGCATTGTCGCGCGGCACGGAGGAACGCTCGAGCTGAACGTGGATCCATCCGCCGGGATTCGCCTGCTCGTGGTCTTACGATGAGGGTGGTGTTACCATGAGTTTTTCCCCTCATGGTTCCGGTGTTACCCGACATCCTCGCTCGAATTGTCGATCATAAACGGCGCACACTTGCGGAAACCTTGCGGAATCGGGCGGAGCTCGAACGGCGCGCATCCCGTAGAACGAAAATTCGTGACTTTCGGGCAGGGTTAAGAGCGCATTCGCCCGCCATCATCGCCGAAATCAAACAGGCTTCGCCGAGCAAAGGCGTCCTGTCGCGGGATTTCGATCCGGCCGCGACCGCAAAGGCTTATGCTTCGGGCGGGGCGGCCGCGCTCAGCGTGTTGACCGACCGGGAATTTTTTTCAGGGAGCATGGCCGATCTCGAGCGCGCGCGCGCGGCCGTCGATATTCCGGTACTGCGCAAGGATTTTACGATCGACGAAGTGCACGTGATCGAGGCTGCCGCGCATGGAGCGGACGCGATTCTATTGATCGCCGCGGTGCTCGACGAATCATCGATGCGCCGGTTTCGCCAAATGGCCGCGACGTTCGGAATGGCGGCGCTGGTCGAAGTGCACGATGCCGCGGAACTGGACGCGGGGGTCGCGTCGGGCGCGGAAATGATCGGCGTGAACAATCGCGATCTACGGACGTTCGAAGTG
>DATHCE010000203.1:0-6887 GCA_035319685.1 Bryobacteraceae bacterium
CGCATTGGCATAGTCGTTGCTCGGCCCGCCCCAGGTCCGCGCCCATAAGAGGTGGCCGGACGGGTCGTATTTAAGGAGCAGCACGTCCTGCCCGCCTGCTCCGTAACTCGTGGTCGATCCCGCGACGTATACGTTGCCTGCGGAATCGGTCGCCACACCGTTGCCGGTGTCGGTGCCGGTGCCGCCCCAACTGTGCGTCCAGTTGAACGAGAGGTTTCCCTGCGCAAAGGCGAGAAGAGGGGAAATCGAAAGGACGAGGGCAAACGCGAGGACGTTGCGCCGTAGCATGACTTGCCTCCTACCAGCGGTCGTTTGCGGCGGTCAGAAGGAGTCACATGATTAGGAGGTGGGCCCGGAGGTGACCCCTTGAGAAATGCCAATTACATGAGAGAGATAGACGGAGTGCCGATTGTGATAAGCAGCCTATCGCGCGACTCGCGGAAAGTCAAAACAAATTATTGAGATTTTCACCCACAACGGGTGGATTATGCCACCTTGCCGCGGGATGGCATCGGAGTATCGTGACCCTGGGCCGCTCGGCGGGTGCCAGCCGAACGAAAGGGCGAAGGCGGTTGGTTGTGTTGCGCCTTGACCTGCGCGACCATCTCCCACCCGCGCTCCCACGCACGAGCGGCCCATATTTTTGCGCCATGATGTCGCGACTGGGAATGCGGCTCTACGCGCGGCGACAATTCGATTCGCGGAATGGATGATGCCACCTTTTCAGAATCACGCGGCCGCGTAGGATGAGGTCACGCTTCGATGCACAAAGGTCGAATCGAAGCGTCATTCCGCATATCCGGCAATCTCCCACCACTCCATGCGAGGCCCCCTCGCCTACATCGGCGGCAAAAACGCGATTGCGAATCAGATCATCGCGATCTTTCCGAAGCACGAGACGTACGTCGAGGCGTTCGCGGGAGGCGCACAAGTGTTTTTTCGCAAGGACCCGTCCAAAGTGGAAGTGCTGAACGATCTCGACCGTGAGATCGTGAACTTCTATCGCGTGTGCCAGCAGCACTACGAGGAACTGGTCCGGTACATGCGCTTTACGCTCGTAAGCCGGGCATGGTTCGAGCTTTTCGAAAAGACCGCTCCCGCGACGCTCACCGACATCCAGCGCGCGGCACGGCACCTGTACCTTTCGAAGACCTGCTATGCGGGACTTGTTCGCAACCGCGCATTCAGCGTGCACGTCTCTGAGCCGCCGGGCTTCAACCCCGAGCGCATTCCGTCGCTCATCCAAGAAACGCACCACCGGCTGGCGCGGGTCGGGATCGAGTGTCTGCCGTACGGGGAGATACTTCGCCGGTACGACCGTCCGACAACGCTCTTCTACCTCGATCCGCCGTATTACGGCCGCAAGCTATACAAGTTCAACCTGGACCCCGACGATTTTCTGGCGATGGCTGAACTCGTGGGCACGCTGCAGGGGAAATTCGTGCTCTCGTTGAACGATGTTCCCGAGGTCCGCGCGATCTTCAAGCAATTCAAGATACGCGGGATCGATCTCGCGTACACCGCCCAGAAACACGCCGGACGCCGGTACCGCGAAGTGCTCATCACGAATTTCTGACTCTTCGCGAAATTCGAGTCAACGCCTTTTTGCGCGCTAACCCCTCGTGCAACTTGTTGAATCTTCGGGTTCCCTCCGGTTCCTCCCACCCCACTTGTTACGGTTTCCATCTACCCTCCACGGATACTCGCCACGATGATCTCCTTCCTCGAACATCTCGTGATTTCGATCTGGAACCGTCTGCAAGGGCGGCGCGCGCGTGGGAAAAACGGCAACTCCCACGATACCGTGCTCGGCTTCCGGGTCGTTGACGAGCAGGTGACCGCGCGGCGGGTCGGCATGAGCCACATGCGCCGCACGATGCACCTTGCCGTCGTGGGGAAGAGCGGGACCGGAAAGACCTCCTTCATCAAGCACCTGTGCGCGCAGAGCGTGGGGGTCCACGGCATGTTCGTGCTCGACCTCCACGGCGACATCACGCCGTTCCTCTTGAGCGCCATCGCCGCCGAGGAATGGCGGCGGCAGGAACACTTGTCCGACCGGCTGATCGTTATCTCGCCCGCCGACCGGGAAGCGTCGGTGGGATTGAACCCGCTCGAAGACGCCGATCCCAACTTCGCCCGCATCGCGGAGATCGCTGAAATGCTCCGCGAGCGGTGGAGCCTCGACCACTTCGGCGCGCGCACCGAGGAACTCCTGCGCAACGGGCTCTATGTGCTATCGGCGAGCGGCCTCACGTTGCTCGAACTCGCGTCGCTCCTTACGAATCCGGGGTTCCGCGCCGCGTGCCTCAGGAATATCGCGAACGACGACGTGCGCCAATACTTCGAGGCCCGGTACGGCAAGGCGAGCGAGCCGATGCAGGCGGTCATGCGCGAACCGATCCTCAACAAGATCACGGCGTTCACGTCCGATCCGCGGTTCCGCCACATTGTGGGGCAGGCGCGCTCGACGTTTTCCTTCAAGCAGGCGATGGACGAGGGATACACGATCATCGCAAATTTCGAGAAAGGGAAACTCGGCGCGCAGACGCTCACGCTCGCGAGCCTCGTCTTCACCGCGTTCAAGAACGCGATCTTCACCCGCGAGAAGCGGTCGCTCTTCGCCGCGTACTGCGACGAGATGCAGAACTTCATCGCGTACTCGGCGGATATCGAGACGATGCTCTCGGAGGCCAGAAAGTTCGGCGTGGGCATCGTGTCGGCGAACCAATACCTGGATCAGCTTCCGCCGGCAATGCGCGGGGCGATCCTTTCCGTCGGCACTCACGCGTTCTTCCAGCTTTCGAGCGCGGACGCAAACACCGTGTCCCAGATGCTCGATGGCGGGCGGTCGCTCGCCGAGCGCCTGAAGAACCTGCCGCAGCGCCATTTCATCGTGAAGAGCGGTGCGGAACCGTGGGCCGAGGCGTGCGTCCCGCAGGTGCGCGAGCCGGGTGTAGCCTACACCGCCCTTCTGAACCGTTCCCGCGCGCGCTTCGCGCGCCCCCGCGCGGAGATTGAGCGGGATATTGCGGAGCGGCGCACATTGTTCACGAAACAAATCGATGAGGTGCCCGATGGATGGCGCTAAGCGAAAATGCAACCGGGGGATCGTCCTGCAAGCCCGTGATCTCACGCTTCTCGGCGAACTCGCAGACATGCGGATCGCGGATGCCCCGCAGTTGGGGATTGTAGCCGGATTTCATTCGCGGACCCGAATCAATACCAGGCTACTTGCCCTACATCGCGCCGGACTTCTGCGGCGGTTCTTTATCGGTTCGGGCGGCGGAAGGAAAGCTCTCTACGCGACTTCGCCGAAAGCCGCACAGCTCCTCCACCTACCAAACCGGGGACCACGCAGGCAGACCGATGCGACGCTCGTAGCGGACTTCTTCGTCTTGCACCAGCTGGCGCTTAACGCGGTGTATTGCGCCGTGAAATTCCAGAGAGTACCGATCCCGAACATTCGGTTCGTGCAGTGGCTTTGGTTTTATGAACCGCTTGCACAAGGGTTGCCACTCATTCCCGATGGGTACGTTGAGTGGAACACGGGTTCCAGGATTGACGCCGCCTTTATCGAGGTAGACCTGGGAACCGAAGCGCTCTCAGTCTGGAAAGACAAGGCAGAACGCTACCTCGAGCTTTTCCGCTCTGGCGAATTCAAGCGACAGTTCAAACAGCCCGAATTTCGTGTGCTTGTACTCGCAAACTCTGCACGTCGAATGAACACAATTCGCGCGGCTGTCGCAAAAGTCACAGATCGCATGTTTGGATTCGCGACGCTGTGTGCCGCGCAAGGCGATCAGTTTTTTGGTCCCGTATGGCTTCGTCCTACTAATCCGGAATATCGACCTCTCTTTGTGGAATCCAAATGAAGTACTGCTACCACTGCGGAAAGATGACGGCGGGAGACCCGGCGTTCTGCGGCACCTGCGGACGGACCTACGATGTCCGTCTCTGCCCGCGCCTCCACGCGAACCCGCGCGGGGCCGAGGTTTGCTCCAAGTGCGGCAGCCGGGAGCTTTCGACGCCCCAGCCGAAGATTCCCATGACCCTGCGACTCCTCGCCCTCATGGCGCGGCTGGGTCTTGGGCTCCTCCTCTTCTACGTCACGCTCACCCTCATCGTCGATATGGTCCGCTCTCCCCAGGTGCAGCAGATGTTCGTTGCCATCGGGGTGCTGCTCTCGATCCTCTGGTGGATGTGGTCAAAGCTGCCCGACTGGTTGCAAGAAGCGATTCGTTCGTTCTGGGTCAGGAGACACGACGATGGGGACTGACAACAACGAAGTACATCGCATGTCGGGTTTCGAAGATGCAGAAAATCCCTTGGTTTCTGAGGGCTTTTCGCCGGAATCCCTCGGGCAGAGCTACCCGCACCAAAACCCGCAGGGAGACGAGACCCTCGGCCAGCCGCTCTCAATCCGGGAGGTGGCCGACGTGATCGGCTGCTCTGACTGGACCGTGCGCCACCGCCATCTCCCGCAGGGACTCCCGCACTTCCGTACGGGCCCCGCAAGCAAGTTCGTGTTCTACCGCAAGCAAGTCATCGCATGGATTCTCCAACAACAACGGAAAGGAGGGAAATGACCAATGTCGCTCGTGAAGCGCGGCAACGTCTGGTGGGACTACGCGTGGATGGATGGCATCCGTCACGCAAAGTCTACCGGCACGAGCAACCGCCGCAAGGCCGAAATTATCGCGCGGCAATTTCATGACGAATTGAACGACATTCGCCAGCGGGTGCCGCAAAGCAACCCCGACATGACGGTCGGCGCGCTCGCCGCGCGCTTCATCGCAAACGGCATGGCCAAACCCCATGCGCTCGACCGCCTGAACCATCTCCTGCCTTTCTTCGCGGACCTTCGGGTGTGCGACGTCACGACCGGCAGGGTCCGCGAGTACCGACAGGAACGCCACCGCGAAAAAACCATCAAGGAAGCGACGGTCAATCGCGACCTCTCCGTCCTCCGCCGCCTCCTCTATTGGGCGGTCGAGGAAGGGCTCATCGCGGCGACTCCGCTCGCTCGGCTCCATATGGAACGCGAACGGCGGACCAAGCGCCCCGTGATGAGCCTGCGCGAAGAGCGCCTGCTCCTCGCGAAGGCTCCGGAGCATCTTCGTCGGATTATCCGCTGCGCGCTCGACACCGGGATGCGCAGGGGAGAAATCCTAGGCCAGCAGTGGGGGGATATCGATTTCGACAATCGTATCCTCCACGTGACGCATAGCAAGACTCCCGAAGGCGAAGCGCGCGACGTTCCGCTCACGAATTCTCTTTGCGAAACACTCCTCGCCATGCGGCGCAGTCACGGGCCGGTCTTCACGTACCACGGCGATGCGATCAAGATCGTGAAGACCACTTGGGCTTCGAGCCTGCGCCGCGCAGGACTCCGCCACTTTCGGTTCCACGACCTTCGGCACACGGCGAACACCCGCATGATGCTGGCGGGTGTGCTCCAGGAAGTACGCCGGGAAATCCTCGGCCACACATCCCGGCGCTCCCGCGATATGAACGACCGCTACATCCAGATCGAATTACCGGAAAAGCGCGACGCGATTCGGAAGCTCGAAGCCTGGCTCGATGCTCAGGCGCACCTGCTCCTGCAGGCGGAAGCGGCAGCGCCGTCTTGCGGACCAACCACTCCACCACCAGCAGACAGAAAGGAAAACAGCAATGGCAAGACCCAGCAACCAACCCACCCCGCCTGACCTCGAAGCGGCGATCCGAGCGCGCACTCTGGGCCGCGCGCTCGAAATCAATCGTGGGCTCATCGCAACGCTCCGGGTTGTCGAGGGCGACCTCGGGAGCGGCAATCATCTCGCCGCCCTCGGCGGCATCGACGGCATCGAGCGCAAGATCGGCGAGATGCGCAGTTTATTGCTCCTGCTCCGATAGCGGGAGCCCGGCACTTTCACAACTGAACCCATACCGCACAAGGAGGCGATATGACCGCACAGAAATCTGCACCCGCACCAGAACCCACGGGGCGCAAGCCCTGGATCAAGAAAACTCCGGTCGAGGTTGTCCTCGAACAAATCGGCAAGCAGGAAGAAAAAGTCGCCGAGATGCGCGAGGAACTCGCCCACGAAGAGCGCGAGCTTGCCAAACTGCAGCAGGCCCGCAAGGTGCTCGAAGCGCAGTAACCACCGGGGAGTTGTCGCACGGCGACCGCTCCCCGTTTTCATACTCAAAAGGAGAATCCTTATGGCTGCAAATGCATTGCATCGGGACGGCTCAGCCGGGAAATCCTATCGCCTCGAATCCCGCGCCTTCTATCTCGGCGCGCACGACATCGATCCTGAGCCCGTCATGCAGGAGATTGAGGAAAAGATGGTGCAGGAATCCGCGGAGGAACGCGGGGAACTCCTGCGCACGCTCCGCGAACTCGAAGCAAAGAAAGAGCAAGTGCGCCACGAGCGCCCTGAGGCGGAAGCGACCTGGACCCGCGTGAAGAAAGAGCTCGGCGACACGCCACCGCCCTTTTCTCACGCCATCCTTATGCTCGTCTTCGCATTCTCCGCGCTCGCCATCGACACACTGTTCCTCTCGCCGTCGGTGGTGCACTCGCAGCGCCGCTGGCGTTCCTCATGCCCTTTGCGTTCGTGCCCGCGCTTCTTGGCCTCCCGGTAATCGTGGGGACCGGCCTCTTCACGTATTTCAACCATCGTCGGCACCACCCGGACCATGATCGCTACTTGGCGCAAGAAAACACGCGTTTCGCGGTGGTCCCGGACGCGCCACGGGCGCAGCAACCTCCTGCGCCCGCGCCACGCCTACTCACGAAAGGAGATTCCGAATGATCCGTAAAAGGTTACTTGCCTCTTTGTTATTGATCCCGCTTGCCGCCTGCTCGCACTCGATTCCCCGCGCGACGGTCGATGTCATCG
>DATHCE010000204.1:0-9483 GCA_035319685.1 Bryobacteraceae bacterium
TGATCGACGCCTCGGTGAACGACGCGAGTTTCGTCGAAGTGTTCGCGCCCGGCGTCAGCTTCCACCAGTCGCGATTTTACGACGTCGACTTCAGCGACAGCCATCTCGAAGGCGCGGTGTTCTACCACACCCGCTTGCAGCACGCGCGATTTCAGAACATCGCGGCGCAGGCCATCAATTTCTCGGGATCGAAAGTCGATCATTGCAACTTCGCGCGCGCTGCGCTGGCCGAAGCCAAGTTCATCCGGTGCGAGCTGATCCAGTGCGTGTTCCGCCACGCGGATCTGCGCGACGCCGATTTTCGCGAATGCCGGATGCGCGGAGGAGATTTCTCCGCCGCCCAACTCCAGGGCGCGCGTTTCGCAGAAGCGCATCTCATCATGGCCGATTTCCGCGGCGGCAATCTTACCGGCGCGCGCGAGCTCACGCAAGACCAGCTCCTCAAGGCGCTGACCGACGAATCCACCATTCTGCCCAACGGCGCCCGCGGTCCGTTTCTTCGCTATTCCGGCGCGGAAAAGCCGAAATAGGCCATTTCTGGATTCGGGAACCCGCCTCGAAAGTCGCGCCGGTGATGGCGGGGCTGCGCGGACCGGCCCCTACTTCTCGTTAATCACTTTGGTTCCCGGCGGGACTTTCAGCTCGAACGCCGAGTCCGGCAAATGCGGATTGATTTTCACATCCAGGAACGAAAATGTTTCGGCATTTTGCGACGGCTCGGTAGCCTTTTCTCGGATCGGATAGCTTTCGCCCTCGGGAATCCAGACCTCCAGCTTGATGATCAGCTTCTTCAATTCCGGTGATTTTGGCGCCAGCGCCAGGTGTGTTGTCGCCGTCCCGCCGATGGATTCCTCTCCGTCCAAAGTCACCGTGTAAACTTTCGACAATTCCTTGCCCGAGGTCCCGAACAGCAGAAACTCGCTCACGTAGCCGAGGTATTCACCGGCATGGATTCTCTGCACCTCATTGGCCTTCGGATAATAGATTTTCGCCGAGTCGCCCGCGAATGCGACCGTTTTCGTCTCCGGCGGCTTGTACAGAATCACGCCCGAAAAGCCGCCTTTCGATCGCCGGATGCGGAGCTCGGCTTCGGAGGAGGTGGAATCCTTGAGCAGCGCGTTGTATTCGAGCTGATGCATGGACGCGGTGACGGCTTTGAATTGTTTCGCCGACTGGTCCATGCGGCTGAGGATGGCATCGAGAGGTTCGCCGTCGGCTCGCGCGAGTGCGCAGAGCAGTGCGCCGATCGAAACCAGAGTGACGAAGAACGAGCGGCTCACGGTTTGGTGAACGCCATATAGCCCTTTACTTCCTGCTCGGCTTCATCATAAATCGGCTCAACCGCGGTGAGCGTCGGGCGCGTCTTGTAACGCTGGTTGACCGCCGCTGTGGCGCGCTCCAGAAGCTGGTTTTCGGGAACGCCCGCCAGAATCTGGGGCTCGATCCAGAATCCGCCCCGAATCATCACGACATTGGTGGCCTTCGGCTGATCGCGAAAAAAATCGCGGGGGGTCAAAAAAATAAAGGCGAGAATCAGCCCGACCATGACGTCGTACTGCCAGCTGGCCCGCTGGTAATCCCAGAAAAGAAAGCGTCCCAATCCCCGCATCGCTTTCAGTTTACCCCTTCCGCCGCGGCGATAGGAAAGCGCGCGCACATCCCGGCTACAATATGCTTATGGAAAGACCAGGAGCAACCACCCTCAGAGGCAACCCGATGACCGTGATCGGCCCGGAGTTGAAGAAGGGAGATCAGGCGCCGGATTTTCAAGCCGTGGACGATTCGCTCAAGCCGGTCGATCTCGCCGCGACCGGCCCCGGAGTCCGGATTTTCAGTGTTGTGCCGTCGCTCGACACGCCGGTGTGCGATGCGCAGACCAAGCGCTTCAACGAGGAGTCCGGCAAACTTCCGAACGTGAAGATTTACACCGTGAGCATGGATCTGCCGTTCGCCCAGAAGCGCTGGTGCGGCGCCTTCGGAGTGGATCACGTCAAAATGCTTTCCGACCATCGCAGCGGCTCCTTTGGCGAACATTACGGAACGCTGATCAAGGAATTGCGCATTTTGAGCCGGGCCATTTTCGTCGTGGACCAGCAAAATACCATCCGTCACGTCGAATATGTCAGGGAAGTGGGCGATCACCCCAATTATGAGTCGGCGCTTTCGGTAGCGAAGTCGCTTTCCGATGGCGCCGCCGCAGCGTAAATTGGCCGATGTGGCGGGTCAGTCGCCGCCTTATCCTCCTGATTCCGAGTGCTAGTCCATGGTAGTACAGTACTTCTCGGAATGGCGTACTATGGCCTAGTTGTATTCGCATTGTAATACACAAGATTTAGTGGATATAGTACTTCTGTACCTTGAACCTAGGCCGAAAAAGGTAGTACATAGAGGCTTCTATATTCAAGTCGTTTATGGTATTCTTTTCGTGGCAGTAACGGACCGCAGCAGTACGGTTCGAACCGAAAAATGTCGTAGTCGGAGGGATTTTTATGAAAGAACTTGACAGTTTGCGCGGTTGGAGGCGGAGCGTGAGATTTCAGCATGTTGTCCTCGGGATCGCGGCGCTGTGTTTCGCGTCTGCATCGGTTCAGGCTGGCACGGTTGTTTTCAGCGAGAATTTTAACGAGCTGACCCCTGTGACGTCGGCCACCTCTGTTGGATTATTCTCTGCGATCGACGGCACCAACGTCGACATCGTCGGCAACAGCAATGGAAATCTGGACGCCGCCCTGTGTGTTTCACCCGAATCTGGAAATTGTATCGACTTGGACGGCTCGTCAGGCAATCCTCAAGGCGTGCTCCAGACCACGTCCGCCTATTTGTTAGAGCCCGGCACAAACTACTATTTGAGCTTCGACCTGATCGGCTCCCAACGGAATTCAATCGGAACTATCATTGGCTCGGGCGGTGTGACCACCTCGACGACCGTGACCCTCGGACCGTCCGGCGGCCCTTATCTATACAATCAGACCTTTGTTTTGGGAAGCGGCGATGACACCGATGGGATTGTGAGCGACGCGCTGATAACGGTCACCGCACCGACCGACGTGTACCTCACGTTCACCAGTAACACCCCCGGTTACGTAGGCGCTTTGCTGGACAACGTGTCGCTGGTTACCTCCATTCCGGAGCCGTCAAGCATGGTTTTGCTGGGCTCGGCGCTGATCGGCTGCGGACTGCTGGCGCGCCGGCGTTTTGCGGGCCGCCGTTAGAACGCCCTGGTTCCTTCAGCCCCGGCGAGACGCCTCCTGAACGGGAATCATCTTCCCGCCGTTCTCACACACGACCTCCACGCTACAATTGAGGGATCGCAGTTATTTGAACGAATGCCTCCCTCGTTATTGCGGCTTGCTTACATGTCCGAGTTTCTACTGGCGTTGTTGTCCATACTGGAATTGTGGAGCCAGGTGGGCGGGCAAGGGCATCTCGACCTGATGCCGTGGTACACGAAATTGCTTTTCACGGTCGGACTGGCCCTGGTTACGGTCGCCGGCACCGCGTCGGCGGTGGCGCATGAACGGGCCTGGAACGCCAAGACCATGGCGTGTCTGCTGCTGGCGCTAATGCTCGCCCTCGGAATGGCGGGCGTGACGTACTATTATCACTTGCACGAGAATGACGACAACAACGCTGGGGACGGCGACGACGTGTCCCGTTCGATGCTGATTCTTCCTCCCGTCCGGATGCTCGCTTCAGGGCCGCAATTATGAACGACGTGAAATTCGGATCGTGGACAGTACCCGAAAGCCCCACGGTCGTCGAGTACTCGCTGGTGGTGATCGAGGAGATCCGGCACGAGGTGGCGGAGGGGTTTCAGCGCCTCTCGCGCGGCGGCATCGAGGTGGGCGGCGTGCTCTACGGCACGCGTGAAGAGCGCCATGTGCGGATCCTCGCCATGCGTCCCATCGCCTGCGAGCATGCGCGCGGCCCGTCGTTTCTTTTGTCCGACAAGGATCGTGTGGCATTAAACGACCAGTTGCTGCGCGACGCCGAGGACTCGCGCCTGGAAGGCCTGATCTCGGTCGGCTGGTTCCTGTCGCATACCCGCAGCGAGATCGGGCTGACCGATTCCGATCTCGAAATTTTTTCGATTTTCTTCCCCGCGCCGTGGCAGGTGGCGATGGTCGTACGCCCGGGCCGCGGCGGCAGCATGCGCGCGGGAATTTTCGTGCGCGAAGCTGACGGCACCGTGAAGAACGAGCGCAGTTATCTCGAATTCAATTTTCCGGATCGTCTGGCCGGCGTATTCGATCGTGCGCCGGACCGTCCGCGGCCGGAACGCGGCGAGCGCCGGACCCCGAGTTATTTTCGCGCAGACGCGGGCGCCACGGCTCCGGTCCATACGCCCTCCTTCGCGCCAGGCATCCCGGCGGAGGCCGCCTATGCTGAGGCCCCGCAACTTCTCGCCGCGCCGCGCCGGAAGCGCCATTGGATCTGGCTGGTGGCTTGGGTGGTGGTGGCAGCGGCGCTGGCGGTCGCTGCCCTGCGCTACTGGATGCCCGCATCGCCAACCGCATCCCAGTCGATGTCGCTCGCCGTGGTGGAGCGCGACGGGCAACTGGTGATCCAGTGGAACCCGGAGTCGCCACCCGTGCGCACCGCCTCGCGCGGGTCGCTCGAAATCGTGGATGGAACCGATAACCAGACCGTGGAGCTGAAGCCTGCGGAACTGGCCGCCGGCAGATTTACCTACGTCCGCAAGAGCGGCGACGTGGGAGTGCGGATGACGGTGGAAGATCCCGGGGGCGTGCAGCCGCAGGAAGCGTCGCGATTTTTGGGCCGCCCGCCGGCGCCCGCCGTCGATAAGCAGGCGCTGTCCGATCTGGAGCAGCGCCGCGCCGACCTGGAAGCCGAAGTGGCGCGGCTCCGGCAGCAGAATCAGGCGCAGGCCGAGCGCATCCAGACGCTCGAACGTACGCTGCGCATTTTGCAATTGCGGCTCGGGATCAGCGATCAGGGCAAACAGTAATTAGATTTTCAAAACAATCTGACGGTCGTCTTCATCCCGCCTCCATCGCCGCTCGCAGCCGGGCGATCACGTCCGAGACCAGCCGATCGAAACGTTCCAGGCTCAGATGCTCCTCGGCGAAGCGGCGAGCCTGGCTCGACATGGTTTGCAGCGCTTCGGGGTCGGCCAGCAGCCCGTGAACCTTTTCCGCCCACTGCTCCGCGGAGGCTTCGCGCGGGAGTATGAACCCGGTCTCTCCGTCCCGGATCAGATCGGGAATTCCATCGACGCCGGTCGCCAGCGAGGGCAGGCCCGCCGCCGCCGCTTCTGCGACAACTTGTGGCGCGAAATCCTGGCGGGTGGGGAGGAGGAACAAATGGCTGTCCCAGAATGCCTCCCTCAGTTGCTCCCGCGTTGCGCCCTTGACCCAGCGCACCCCTTCGGGGAGTTGCCGCGAAGCGAGGTCTGGGTCGTTCGATAAGATGGTCAGCTCGCAGGCCTTCGCCAGGTAGTCCGAGTACAGCCGGAGCAGGAAGTCGCCCCCCTTTCGCTCAAAATCGTTTCCGGCAAATAGGATTCGCCAGGGGGCGGTGAAACTTCGCGGCCGGGGATTCCACCAGTCCAGGTCTTGAGGAGCCAGCGTGACAGCGCACCGGCTTGGCTCCACGCCGTAATCCTCAACAAGGGACTTCAGGCAGTCAGAGGTCTTCGGAAGAAATTGATCGAACTCGGCGGCGGCGGAGCGGAAGGCGCGGTGATGCACCCAATGCGACACCCGGCGCTTCCAGTTGTTCCGTCCTCTGAGCCGAAGCTGCCGGTCCATGGTCGCTGGGACGCAATCCATCATCGCGGCGGCGGGCATCCGGTTCGCCATGTCGCGAAACGCCACTGCGTTCTCCCACGTGTACACCAACAGCACGTCGAACGGCTGCTTTCTCACGAGTTCGGTTTTGCGGCGCGCGATGAACTCGGAATGCCACGGATTGGTCAAACGCGCCCACCAGGGAGCGGGATAGCTCAGGTAATCGTCGGCATTCAGAATGACGTAAGTCGGATCCAGTTCAGGCACCCGGTCGAGCGCGCGGATCAGAGACCTAGTCACCGCTGCATTGCCGAGCACGCTGCTGAAAATGCACAGCGCCCTGGTGTTGGACATCAGCCGGGATCTCCGTCGTGGCTTTCCATTATCGCGCGTGATTTTGTCAACCGTGCCGTAGCACACCAGACCGGCAGCTTAGCGCCAGACGTACCTCACGCCGAAGAACGGACCCGTCATCGTGAAAAAGAAATATTCGTCGCTCGCCCGCGGCGACGTCTTGAAGTGATAATACCGGTCGCCGAGCATCGCTTCGACGTGCCTCATCCGCATCACCAGATCGCCCTCGCCGTCGACGATATCGGCGTGATGCGGGAAGCCGAACGCGGACACCTTGACATTCAGATAAAACCGCTTTGACATGTGGTATTCCGCGCCAATGCCGAACGTCGGGTAGATGACCCGCTTGGTTCCGTACGTCTCGATCGCGGTGGTGTCGGCCGGCGCGTTGAACGTGGTCGAAATCTGCGCATACTGCATTTCCCACAGCGATTTGATGCGCAGCTTCGCGCCCTTCGACGGGTACGGCCAGGAAAGATAATTCCACGACAGCTTCATTGTCTGCACGGTGTACGCGCTGTACAGGAGGTCGCCCGCGCTGAATCCATTGCCGAAAAAATAGACCTCCGCGGGCAAATAGGAATTGTTCTGTCCCGTGAGCCTGAAGTAAGTGAATTGGATGCTGTTCTCGCGAGTGGTCGGCACCGTGATCGCCGCGCCCTCGCCATACTTGCTGTGCCCCGGAAAATGCAGACTCCCCGGGTTGGTAAACGTGTTCCCATTGGCGGGGCTCATCACCGGAGCGGTCTTCGTCAGCCAGAACATCGGCTCGAGCGAAAGATAATCGCCTTCCGTGTCATGCTCCGCAATGATCGTGGCAGGCTGCGTCTGCTGCGGCGGCGCCGGCGGCAACTGGACCGTCGGCTTGGGAATCGCCGGCGTGCCGGGAGCCGTCTGCGGCGGATTCTGCGCCGGATTTTGCGGCGCCGTCTGCGAGGGAGGCTGCGCTTGCGGGTCCGCTGCATCCGCGCTAACGTCTGGGGCCAGATCTTGAATAACGCCTTGCGGCGGATTGTCTTGCGCCCTTGCGCCGCTCACGCCCAAAAACAGGCAAGAGCACAAAATGGCGCTCCAGAATTGTACCTTCACGATTTCCTCATATTATTGAAAGGATTGGCGACCGAACGTTTATTCTAACAGGTGACGCGTCCGCCTGCGCCGAATCTGTTAGGCGCGCCCCGATCCGCTGCGGTTTGTAACGGTTTGTAAGGACCCGATCAGTATAATGACCATCATGCGTTTCATTCTGCTCGCGCTCTTACTCGCTCAATGCTCTTCTGCTCAGCTGTTGTTTCTGCTTTCGGTTCAGAATGCCGCCAATCCGTCGATTCAAGGGGCGGTTGTTCCGGATTCGCTCGCCACCATCACCGCGACGTTGCCGTTCAGCACGACACCGGTTCCTCTGCCGAAGACGCTCGACGTGACCATCCACGGCAAGGCGGCTCTGGTGGTCGGCGCCGAGGGCGCTAGCGTGACGGTTCTTGTTCCCGCGAGCATCCCGCTGGGCGAGGCCGTGCTTTCGATCGTCGAGAATGGCGGAGCGGGCGTGACGATCGTCGACGTCGTCGCGAGCGATTTCGGATTGTTCACCAACTCGTCCGGCATAGGACAAGCAGTCGCTCAAAATGTCGTGGCCGGCGTCGCCTCGACCAACAATCTCACCCATCCCGCGCATCCCGGCGACACCGTCACGCTGTCGGGAACCGGGCTCGGATCGGTCGCGCCATCGAAAGTCGCGGTGCTCCTCGGCGGCCATCCCGCGCCGGTCAGTTTCGCCGCCCACTCAGCCGCGATCGCGGGCGCCGACACGATCGATTTTCAAGTCCCGTCCGATCCCGCGATTCCGAATGGATGTTTCGTCGCTGTCGAAGTGGTGGTGAACGGCGCCCGGAGCAATACGGCCAGCATCTCGAAAGCGGCCGAGGGCGCGGCCGCGTGCACCCCGCCTATCGATTTGACGGTCGCGCAAATGACCATGCTCGACGCCGGCCAGAGCATTCCTTACGTGAGTTTCCTGATCGACGGATTGGTTTCGGTGCCGCCGGGATCGTCCGGACTGGTGCGCGATGAATCCTTCAACGTCCAGGCTATCGCGGCGAATGAAGCGACTCTGGCGGTGATCTCGCAACCTCTGCTCGCCGACGATGTTTTCTATAGCTGCACCCCATCAAGCGGCGCGACGATCGCGGCGATCTTTTTCTCCGCCTTCCTCGATCTCGGACCCGAGCTCACGCTCACCGGACCGGGCACCACCGGATTCATTCTCACTTCGCCGTACCTAGCTTTCTATTCGCTCAGCCTGCCGACCGGTCCGCCCGTTTCCTCGCCCGCTCATTTGCCGCCGCCGTATTTCGTTCCCGGCGTGTGGCAGATCGCAAGTCCCGGAGCGCTGCCGAACCCATATACTCAACCGCAATACTCCGCGCTTCCCTTCTCCGCGCAGATCACCACTCCGCCAACCATCGAGCTCACCAACTACTCCAGCTTGCAGGCCATCGATCCTCAAAAAGGAGTTGTGGTCGCGTGGAATCCATTGGGATACGGACCCAGCGACGTGGTCACGGTCAATGTCGCCGGAGTCTCCTGCAACGCTCACGCCACCGATGGCCAGCTCTCGATCCCGCCGGGCGCGTTTCCGACGACAACGGCGGGAGTGGCCAAAGGCTCGCCGATCAGCGCGATGGCGCCGCCGGTCTATTTTCAAATCAGCGCCTCGCCACGACCCGATCAAATCGCACGAACCGATATTCCGCAAGCCGGCGGCGGATTTATGCCGGGGATTTTTAAATATTCGTTCACCGAATCGTTCCCGATCCACCCTCCGCAGCCCGTGGCCCCGCCACCTCCGCCGCCCGTGGCCCAGTAAAAAACCGTTGCGCGGCCACGAGGTTGGGGCCGGCATCAACTCTGCGGCGGCTTGCCGATCCATCGCAGCCGGAAGACGAAGTGTCGCCCTTCGCTGCCCAGCAACTCGACCGGCATGCCCGGAATCGCCTGCGCCACAGTCGGATTCGCGTGATTGGTGATGTTGTTGAACCCTCCGCGCAGCGCCCATCGCCGGCCGAACAGGACGAATTTCCATTCGGGATGAATATTCAGCGATAAAAACATAGGAAAGCGCTGCGAATTGACCGCGCCCACGATTTCTCCTGCCTCATTCACCTCCGAGTACGGAAACCCAGTGCGCGCCTCCACCGAATACGCCACCGACCAGTTTTTCCATTTCGTCGGCAGATAGGCCCAGCTCACGAATCGATTCGGCGCGTCCCAATTGAGCCGGCCCGCGTTGTCGGTAACCTCCAGCGGCTGGTCCACATTCAGATCCATCACTTGACTCGACCATGCGCGCGATCGCGTGTATGTCGCCATCCATTCATAC
>DATHCE010000205.1:0-2091 GCA_035319685.1 Bryobacteraceae bacterium
GGATACCCGGGATGAATTCCTTTTTCTGCTGCTCGGTGCCGAAGTCGCGGAACATCAGCACGGTCGGCAGATTGCCGACGATCGAGCTTTCGCTCTGCAGATCGTTGTGCAGCCCCAGCCCCTTGGCCGCCAGATGCTCGCGGATGATCGCCATCGCCAGGTTGGTCCCGTCCTTGCCGCCATATTCCCTGGGTAACCCGTAGCGATAATGTCCCGCCTGGTCGGCGCGCCGCCGCATCTCCCACAGCAGCGCCTCCCATTCCTTGCGCGGCAATCCGTCGTGCTCGAAGTCGGTGCGCGCCCATTCGCGGCGATGGTCGAAAAACCGGATGTTGTCGTTCTCGCGCTCCAGCGGCTTGATTTCTTTCTCGATGAAGGCGTCCAGCTCCGCGAGGTAGGCTTTGATATCGGCAGGAATCTCGAAATCCACGGCGCTTCTCCTCTGGCGATCCCGAATCTGAGCGCCGTTTATCAAACTGCCGCCACGAACGGAAGCGGGATGGTCGGTAGTGGGCGGCTTTTGGAAAACTACCCTCACCGCTCGCGCGCTGCACGCGCGCTCGCCGCCTCTCCCTGGTCAGGGAGAGGCAATCAAGGATCGGATCGCGTTCTCCGTCTGCGCCTCTCCCTGACCAGGGAGAGGCCGCGCGAGCAACGCGAGCGCGGGTGAGGGTTGCCTGTGCTCCTTCCCCCGATCTCCACTGGATCGGCCCGTACGGCGTGCGCGATACTGGGACGTTCTCCTCCAATATCATTCACTTGAGAGGTACCCGATGGACTATCGGCAACTTGGTCGAAGTAAGCTTCGTGTTTCGACGGTCGGCCTGGGATGCATGGGGATGTCGGAATTCTACGGTGCTGCCGACGAGCAGGAATCGATCGCGACGATTCATCGCGCGCTCGATCTCGGCGTGAATCACCTGGACACGTCGGACATGTATGGTCCCTACAAGAACGAGGAACTGGTCGGGCGCGCGATTCGCGGGCGGCGCAGCGAGGCGGTGATCGCCACCAAGTTCGGAATCGTACGCGGACCCGATGGCTCCCGGAGCATCAACGGAAAGCCCGAGTACGTCCGCAAGTCGGTCGAGGGCAGCCTGAAGCGCCTCGGCGTCGATACGATCGACCTTTATTACCAGCATCGCGTCGATCCCAACACGCCGATCGAAGAGACCGTAGCCGCGATGGCGCGGCTGGTAGAAGAAGGCAAGGTGCGCACCCTGGGTCTTTCCGAAGCTGGCGCGCAGACCATCAGACGCGCCTGCAAGGTTCATCCGATCGCGGCGTTGCAAACTGAGTATTCGCTATGGAGCCGCGACCCCGAGGATGAGCTGCTGGCCACCTGCCGCGAGCTGGGCGTTACGTTCGTCGCGTACAGCCCGCTCGGCCGTGGTTTTCTGACCGGGCAGATACGCAAGCCCGAAGACCTTGCGGCCGACGACTTCCGCCGCTTCTCGCCGCGTTTTCAGGGCGAGAACTTCAAGAAGAATCTCGCGCTGGTCGAATCCATCAAAAAGATGGCGGCCGAGAAGGGATGCACTGCGTCGCAGCTCGCACTGGCCTGGGTAATAGGGCAGGGCGGAGAGATCGTGACGATTCCCGGCACCAAGCGCAGAAAATATCTCGAGGAAAATGTCGGCGCCGACACCGTGAAGCTCACGCGCGAGGATTTGAAGAACATCGATGAGATCGCGCCCCGCGGCATCGCCGCGGGCGAGCGCTACCCAGCCGCGATGATGGGCTCGGTGAATCGCTGACGCAGCGGCGCGTCGCCTGAAGGTCCAACGCTTTGCGTATCCTCCAGAAAGGAGAATCGCTCCGCGTAGACCTCCCGGGGAGTTTACCCTGAGCGAAGCCGAAGGGTTCGGAATAACAGGTAGGGAGCAAGGACCCTTTTGTCATTTCGAGCGGAGGTTGCCGGAGTCGAGAAATCTACGCGGAGCGATTCGTCTCTCCGCACTTCGAACTGATCCACTAGTGTAGTGGCTCTAAAATAGCCTTACTATGACTGATCGTCTCAAGGATCTTCTCCGCACCGGCAGTCCAGACAAAGGGCTTGGGTTCGTCATTATTGGCATCGATGAATTCCTG
>DATHCE010000206.1:0-10938 GCA_035319685.1 Bryobacteraceae bacterium
ATCGAACGAGCGCGCGTCCACGTCAAATCCGAGAGAGAGCGCCGTGGGCCTGTCATTGAACAAGATCGCAAGAATTGGCTTGCAAAACTAGACGAACTTGGCCGCGAATAGCTTCAGCGCGCCTTCAGGCGCCGGCCCGCACGGCGGGCTCCGTTCAGGTATAGTCTTAAAGATATCGTCGTATATGAGTCTTAAAAAGAAAATTGCCATCGCTGTCTGTGTGGCCATGCTGTGCGCGTCGTGCGGGTTCAAGCGCAAAAAGTACGAGGACCCCATCACCAAGAACACCCAGCAGCCGGACAAAGTGCTGTTCGATAAGGCGGTGAACGACATCGAACACGGCCGCTATGAAATCGCGCGCATCACGCTCAACACGCTGATCAACACTTACGATCAGAGCGAATATCTGGCCAAAGCGAAACTGGCGATCGCCGATAGCTGGTATCGCGAAGGCGGCACGCATGGCCTGGCTCAAGCCGAGGCTGAGTACAAGGATTTCATTCTGTTCTATCCGACCATGGAGGAAGCCGCCGAATCGCAGGAAAAAATCTGCATGATCCATTACGGGCAGATGGACAAGGCCGATCGAGACCCGAACAACGCTTTGCGCGCCGAGCAGGAATGCCGGACGCTATTGACGCAGTTCCCCAACTCGAAGTTCGCGCCCATCGCCCAGCAGCGGTTGCGCGAAATTCAGGAGGTGCTGGCGGAGGCGGAATTCATGGCGGGCGATTTCTACCACCACAAGGGTTCGAACGCCGCCGCGGCGAACCGGCTGGGAGCGCTGGTCGACCAATATCCTCTCTACAGTAAAGCGGACCAGGCGCTGTGGGAAGAAGCCGATTCGTACAGCAAGATGGGCCCGCGTTTCCGGAGCCGGGAAGGCGACGCGCTGGCGAAGCTGGTGCGCGAATATCCGCTGAGCCCGCTCGCGGCCGACGCGAAAAAGAAACTGGAGTCGCTCGAAATCGCCGTGCCGGAGGCCGATCCGGCCGCAGTCGCGCGTATGAAATACGAGATCGACAATCGCACCAGGCCGGGCATGCTCCATCGAACTCTCGATGCCGTGCGCCGCGGACCGGACGTCACCGCCGCCGCGAAATCCGGCACGCCGACGATGGTGAATCCCAAGGGGTCGATTCCGGCGAGCGTTCCGGTTCCCGCCGGTACGCCGGGCGTCACGGACGTGACGGCCGCGCCGGTGACCGATCCCACCGCGCTCGATACCAAGCCGGATGCGCGCTTGAATCCTCCGGGATCGGCAGCGGCCGCAGTGGAGGCGCCGAAAGACGCGACGGCGGCGCCCGCGACCGGTTCCTCTCCGGCCGCGGCCACACCGGCGAACGGAAAACCCGCGGCCGATTCTTCGCCCGCGCCGGACGCCAAGACGCAGGCCGCGGCCGAGGCCAAGGCGAAAGTCAAGAAGAGCAAGAAAAAGAAAAAGACCGACACCACGGATCAGCTCAAGCCGCAGACGACCACTTTACAGCCTCAGCAATGAGCGTGATTTTGCTCGCTGACGACAGCGCCCATGCCCAGCGCATGGGGGAGCGGATCCTGCGCGAAGAGGGATTCGAAGTGGTCAGCGTCACCAATGGCGAGACCGCGTTGCTGCGCATGGCCGACGTCGATCCCGACCTGGTGATCGCCGACGTGTTTCTGCCGGGCTGCGATGGATTCGAGCTGTGCCGGCGGATCAAGGCGTCGCATCGCCATGTGCGCGTGATTCTCACCGCAGGGTTGCTCGAAACCTTCGATGAAGACGAGGCGCGCCGCGCGGGAAGCGACGCGATTTTGAAGAAGCCGTTCGAGGCGTCGGTGGTGATGGAGACCATTCGTCCGCTGGCGCACGATGCGCGGCTGGCGCGCGGATTGTTCGCCGAGGCGATGGCCGCCGCGCAGCCCGTCGCCGATGGCTCGCCGGCCGCAGCTCTGAAACCGGCCGCTACGCCTGATGCCGAGCGCATCGAGGCCGCCATCACGCTGGCGCTCGATGCCGCGCTACCCCATCTGATCCGTGAAATTACGGAAAAAGTTCTGGTAGCATTAGGTCACTAGACCATTTCCTGATATTGCGTAGATCAGTTCCCGCGGCTTGCAGCGGCGTTTTCAACCGATGGCGTGTTGTGGGAGGCGCTACGCTGTCTACGGAACTGATCTAGCAGCCATTTCTATGCCCGAAAACACCTTCGATATTGTCTCGAAAATTGAGCTGCCCGAGGTCAGCAACGCCATCCAGCAGGCGCTCAAGGAAGTGCAGCAGCGCTACGATCTCAAGAACTCGCATTCGGAAATCGAGCTGAACGAGAAGGACAAGAAGATCCTGCTCGCCAGTGCGGACGAGTTCAAGCTGAAGGCGGTGATCGAAATTCTGGAGCAGAAACTGGTCAAACGCAAAGTGCCGTTGAAGGGCCTGAGCTTCGGGGCGGTGACGCCCGCGGCGGGCTCGACCGTGCGCCAGGAGATCGCGCTGCAACAGGGCATCCCCATCGAGAAATCGCGCGAGATCGTCAAGACCATCAAGGACAGCAAGAAAAAGGTGCAGGCATCGATTCAGGGCGACCTGGTGCGCGTTTCCGGCAGGGATCGCGACACGCTGCAAGAGGTGATGCAGATACTGCGCGATCACGATTTCGGCATCGACATGCAGTTCACCAATTATCGATCGAACTGACGGGCGCAGGAATGCCGCGGAAGATCGAATCGCTGTTGCTGGAGGGCCCCGCCGGACGACTGGAAGCGTTGCTCGAAGAGCCTGAAGATGGGGCGCCGCGCGAAGCGGCGCTCGTATGCCATCCGCATCCGCAGCACGGCGGCACGATGCATAACAAAGTGGTGTATCGCATCGCGCGCGGTTTGCGGCGTTCGGGGGCGGTGGCGCTGAGGTTCAATTATCGCGGCGTGAATCTCAGCGCGGGCGTGTACGATCGCGGCGAAGGCGAAATGGAAGATGCTCGCGCCGCGCTCGAGTATCTGCGCGCGCGTTACCCCGATCTGCCGGTCACGCTCGCCGGATTTTCATTCGGATCGAGGATCGCATTGCGGATCGGATGCGCAGATGCGGGCGTGAGGCGCGTCATCGCCGCGGGATTCCCCACCATCTATCAGGACCATTCCTATCTTGACGAATGCAGGGTGCTGCGCATCTTCATCCAGAGCACCCACGACCAATATGGGCCGGTGGATCAGATCCGGCCGTTTGTCGAATCTCTGCCGGAGCCGAAGCGCCTGATCCTGATCGAGGCCAAGGATCATTTCTTTGCCGGCGCGCTCGCGGAGTTGGAAGAGCAAGTTTATCTCTTGAAATAGGGAACCCCGCCTTCATGAATCTGTGTGAAATCCCGGCCTTTCAACCCCAGCATGACTGCCGGGGCTTGCCATTCATCGACATAGACAAGCCCCGCCAGCGATGGCGGGGTTGAAGGGCGAGTTTTGAAATCAGACTCCGGCCAAGCGCAGTTCGCGTTCCAGGCGGCGGGTGGCGCGCTGGCTGATCAGATCGGCTACCTTGCTGAGAAGGCCGGGGATATCTTCCGGCTTGATGAGCATGGACCTCTGGCCGTGGGCGGCCGTCTTGCCGTTCTGGTAGGTGGTGATCAGAGCCGTGGCCGGTTTGTAATCCATCATCCGCGCGTGAGCGATCACCTTGAGACCCGCTTCCGGGGATTCCATTTGCAAATCGCTCAAAACAAGCTCGTATTCGCCTTCTTCGAGCTTGCCGACCGCTTCGGCGGCACTGGCCGCGGCATCGACGTTGTATCCGCCCGCTTCAAGTACGGTCTTGAGCGTCAGCCGGGAAGCCGGGTCGTCGTCGACCAGCAGCACTCTGGCGAGATCGTAATCGAGGTTTCGGGGCGAATGACTCATGTCGACCGCAAAGATCGGGGCAGATCAACTACCCACAGACAGTTTAACCCGAAAGCCCTGAAATTCGACCGGGAGATTTTTGTAGGACGGTCCAGGTACTCTTTATGTCGTTGAAGCAGAGCTACTTATGCTACTTATGACCGAAGACGCGGTCGAAGATCCGGTCCACATGCGCCAGGTAGCGATCGAGGGAAAATGCCTCATCAATCTGTTTAATGGAAAGATAAGAAAGGACTTCAGGGTCCTGCTCCAGGGCCTTGCGAAAATCGCCGTCGGTCTCCCAGGCCCGCATGGCATGACCCTGAACCACTTTGTATGCCTTCTCGCGGAGCATTCCGGCGCGAGCGAGGTCGAGAAGCAACTGCCCTGAGAAGATCAGCCCGCGAGTACTATCCAGATTGCGGCGCATACGCTCGGGATAGACGCGCATGCCGTCGATCAGCCAGCGGGTTTTCGAGAGCAGATAGTCGACCAGGATGGCGGAGTCGGCAAGAATGACGCGCTCCACCGAGGAGTGGGAGATGTCGCGTTCATGCCAGAGGGCGATGTCCTCCATAGCGGGTTGAATGTTTCCGCGGACCACGCGCGCCAAGCCGCAGATCTGCTCGGAAGTGACCGGGTTGCGCTTGTGAGGCATCGCCGAGGAGCCTTTTTGTCCAACGCTAAAAGGTTCTTCGGCTTCGCGGACTTCGGTTCGCTGAAGGTGGCGGATTTCGAGAGCGATTTTTTCGCACAGCGCGGCGAGGAGCGCAAGCGCGGAAATCCAGGCGGCGTGGCGATCGCGCGAGATGACTTGCGAGGCGATCGGCGCGGGTTTGAGCCCGAGGCGCGCGCAGATTTTTTCCTCGGCATCCGGGCCGATGTGGCCGAAGACGCCGACCGCGCCGGAGATTTTTCCGACGCGCAGATCCTCGGCGGCCGCTTCGAGACGGGCCATGCCGCGGCGCAGCTCGTCGAACCAGAGAGCGATCTTCAAACCGAAAGTGATGGGTTCGGCGTGGATGCCGTGGGTGCGGCCGATCTGCGGCGTGTGCTCGAATTCGTGGGCGCGGCGATCGAGCGATTGAGCGAGCTCGCGCGCATCGTCGAGCAGGAGCCGCGACGCCTGACCGAGCACCAGCGCCTGCGCGGTATCGACGATATCGTTCGAGGTGAGACCGTAATGCAGCCAGCGCGAAGGGTTTCCATGACCGGCGGCGGCCATGGTTTCGGCGACCGCGGTGGTGAACGCGATGACGTCGTGCTTGACCTCGCGCTCAATCGCGTGAATGCGGGCAACGTCGAAGCCGGCGTGCGCGCGCAGAGCTTGGGCGGCATCGGCAGGAACCTGGCCGCTTTCGGCGAGAGCTTCGGCGGCAGCGAGTTCCACTTCGAGCCATTGCGCGAAGCGGTTCTCATCGGAAAAAATGCGGCCCATTTCGGGGCGGGTGTAGCGGGGAATCATAGGAAAGGAGTCCGGAGACAGGCATCAGGAGTCAGAATGCGAACTCCTCTAATAGACCACCGTTTCGGTGGCGGTTCTGGCATTGGCGATGATCAGGCGCGTGAACAGGTCGCGGCCGTCGAGCGCTTCGGCGGCGCATTGGCGCACGATCGCGGGATGATTGTTGCTCTCGCTGATGTGGCCGAGGATCAGCGTGGAGGTGCGCGTGTCGAGATGATCGCGAATGAAGGCGCAGGCCCGGTCGTTGGAAAGATGGCCGTTGCGTCCCATCACGCGCTGCTTGACGGCCCAGGGATACGGGCCGACCTTCAGCATTTCCAGATCGTGATTGGATTCGAGCAACAGCACGTCGGAGCCGCACAGGTGAAAGCGGAGCGAATCGGGAACGTAGCCGAGATCGGTAGCGATCGACACCTTGACGCCCTCGGCCCGGAACGAATAGCCGACCGGATCGGCGGCATCGTGAGGGATGGTGAAGCTGGTGACGTCGATATCGCCGATGGTGAACGAGGAGCCGGCTTGAAACATTTCGAGCTGCGGAGTGAATTCGCCCCAATCGATGGCGGGCGCGGTCATGCGCGAAAGATAGACCGGGATCTCGAGTTTCCTGGCGATGAGCTGGAGTCCGTTGATGTGATCGTTGTGCTCGTGGGTGATCAGGATGGCATCGAGCGACTCCGGATCGACCCCGGCGGCGGCCAGGCGTTCAAAGGTCTCCTTGCGGCTGAGACCGGCATCGACCAGCAGAGAGGTACGCCCGGTCGAAACCAGCGTAGAGTTGCCGGCGCTCGAAGAGGCAAGGACGGAAACTTTGACGATAGGGACCTCCTTCCCATCTATTATTAGTTGATTTCGAGGGCCGCGGCGCACTCGGAGGAAGCGAGCGTTGCCCGGGCGCTCGCGGGACTCGTACAATCTGGTATGGACTCCCGCCGGAAATTCTTAGGAAAAGTGGCAACCGGAATTGCCGGCATCGCGGCGGCGCCGGCGCGGGTTCTGGGAGCGAATGACCGTATTCGGGCCGGATTTATCGGCTTCGGAGATCGCGCGGGGGAATTGGTTCGGCTGGTTCGATGCTGCGCGAACACGGAAATCGCCGCGGTTTGCGATGTGTTTTCGAAGCAGCTGGACAAGGCGCGGGCGCTCGCTCCGAATGCCGCGACGTACTCGGATTATCGAAAACTGCTGGACGATACCTCGATCGACGCGGTGATCATCGCCACGCCGCCGCATTTACATGCCGCGCAGTTTTGCGCGGCGCTCGATGCCGCCAAGCACGTGTATCAGGAAAAGGTGATGGCGTTCACCGCGGCTGACGCGAGGCGCATGCGCGCGGCTTACACAAAAGACGCCGGGCGGCACACGGTGGAGATCGGGCACCAGGCGTGTTCGTCCGGGCACATGCGCGACGTCCGCCAGTTTCTTTCCGATCCGCGGCGGATGGGGCGGATCACGGCGATCGATATGCGGATGTATCGCAACACGCCGCGCGGCAAGCCGCAATGGTCGCGCGCGGCGCGCGTCACGCCGGAATTGAACGTTCAGAATATCGATTGGGCCGCGTTTCTGGGCGATGCGCCGGCGCGGGAATTCGACGCGCACCGGTTCCTCAACTGGCGCCTGTATTGGGATTATTCGGGCGGCAGCGCGTTTGAGCACATGTCGCACCAACTCGGGTTCTGGTACAAAGCGCTGGATTTGCAGATTCCGCGCGCGGCGGCGATGAACGGCGGAGTGTACCTGTGGAAGGACGGGCGCGAAGTGCCGGACACGATGAACGTGTCGCTGGAGCAGCCGGAAGAAATTCTGATCAGTTGGTCGGCCGGGTTCGGAAACAACCAGCCGGGCGTGACCGAAGATGCGCTCGGCGATCAGGGGACCATCACACGCGACCAGCAGGTGCGGTATCGCCCGCAGAAAATCAACCGGCCCGAGGGGAACGAGATGACCGGGCGCACGATGCACGCGCCGCAGGCGCACGTGGAGAATTTTTTCGACGCGATCCGGACGGGGAAGGCGCCGAACGCGGGTTTCGAGCTGGGCTACCGGGTATCGATTGCGGCGCGGATGGCCGTCGACAGCTATCGGCTGGGGCGCACGACGCGGTGGGACGCCACGAGGGAAGAGATCGTATAGGACATGGACTTCGGGTACACGCAGGAGCAAAACCAGCTTCGCAAGACGATTCGCGAATTCACCGAGGCCGAAATGCGGCCGCACGTGATGGAGTGGGACGAGACGCAACATTTTCCGGTGGATGTGTTTCGCGCGTTGGGGCGGCTGGGGGCGCTGGGCGCGGTGTTCCCGGAACAACTGGGCGGATCGGGCTACAGCTACGTGGACTACAGCATCGTGATGGAAGAGCTGGCGCGCGTGGATCCGTCGATTGCGCTGAGCGTCGCGGCGCACGTGTCGTTGTGCACCAATCATATATTTCTCGCCGGGAGCCGCGAGCAAAAGGAGCACTACATTCCGAGGCTGGCGAGCGGCGAATGGATCGGATGCTGGTCGCTCACCGAACCGGAAGCCGGATCGGATGCGGGCGGGACGCGCACGACCGCGGTTTTCGATCACGATCATTGGGTGCTGAACGGCGGAAAGACGTTTACCACCAACGCGCATATCGCGGATGTGTGCGTGGCGATGGCGGTGACGGATCGCGCGGCCTCGTCGCACGGAATTTCGGCATTTATTCTCGAAAAAAACACGGCCGGTTTCAAGGCCGGCAAGAAAGAGAACAAGCTGGGGATGCGCTCTTCGCCGACGGGCGAAGTGCTGTTCCGCGATTGCCGTCTGGCGGAATCGCAGCTTTTGGGCAAGCGCGGCGAAGGATTCGTCGATAGTTTGCGGATTCTCGATGGCGGGCGAATTTCGATCGCGGCGCTATCGGTGGGCGTGGCGCAGGGAGCCTACGAAGCGGCGCTCAAATATTCGAAACAACGCAAACAATTCAGCCGCTTTATTTCCGAATTTCAGGCAATTCAACATAAATTAGCGGATATGGCCACCGAAATCGACGCGGCCCGGCTGCTGACGCTGCGCGCGGCCTGGCGGAAGGATCAGGGCGCCAGCGTCAACAAGGAATCGGCGATGGCGAAGCTGTACGCGTCGGAGACCGCGGTGCGAACGGCGAACGAAGCGGTGCAGATCCACGGGGGATATGGATTCACGAAGGATTATCCGGTGGAGAAATTTTATCGCGACGCCAAGCTGTGCACCATCGGCGAGGGAACCAGCGAAATTCAGCGCCTGGTGATCGCGCGCCAATTGCTCAAATCCGGATGCTAGCCCAACGAATCCGGAGCGGGGATCCACGCTCGATCGCGCGCGCCGCGACGTGGATCGAGAACCGCCGGCCCGAAGCCGAAACATTATTGCGGGAATTGTTTCCGCAGACCGGACGCGCGATGATCCTGGGCGTGACCGGCGCGCCGGGCGCGGGCAAAAGCACGTTGTGCGACCAGATCATCGCCACGCTGCGCGCGGAGGGCAACACCGCCGGCGTGATCGCGGTGGACCCCACCAGTCCGTATACCGGCGGCGCGATTCTGGGAGACCGCATCCGCATGCAGCGGCACCATGCGGACGCGGGTGTATTTATACGGTCGATGGCGACGCGGGGATGGCTGGGCGGGCTGGCATCGGCGACGACGGAGATGACCATGCTGCTGGACGCGGCGGGGTTCGACGTGGTGCTGGTGGAAACGGTGGGCGTGGGGCAGGATGAAGTGGAGATCGCGCGGCTGGCGGACGTGACGCTGGTGGTGCTGGTGCCGGGGATGGGAGACGACGTGCAGGCGATCAAAGCCGGTATCATGGAGATCGCCGACGTGTTCGTCATCAACAAGGCGGATCTTCCGGGCGCCGGCAAATTGCGGCGCGAGTTGCAGAGTTATTTGAGTCTGGCGCATCGCGCCGACGGATGGTCGCCGAAGATTGTGGAGACGGTGGCGAGCGACGGCACGGGGATCGCGGAGGTGTTGCAGGCGGCGCGCGAGTATCATGCGCGGGGTTCCAGCCGCGCGCGCGCCGCGGAGATCTGGGGCATGCGGCTGCGGGAGATGCTGCGCGAACGCCTGCTCGATCGTGTTCCTCGAGAGGAATTTCGCGCAGCGGGGCGCGAGGTGGCGGAAAAACATCGCGATC
Source organism: Bryobacteraceae bacterium (assembly GCA_035319685.1). Classification (GTDB taxonomy): domain Bacteria; phylum Acidobacteriota; class Terriglobia; order Bryobacterales; family Bryobacteraceae; genus Palsa-187. Next base: position 9,458 of record DATHCE010000206.1, read on the forward strand.
CTTATTCGATATTACATGACTGGCTCAAACGGATTTAAGATCGATCATTTGGGAATTGCGGTTAAATCGCTGGATAAAGCGCTGGAATTTTATCACGACCAGCTGGGGCTCGACGTGGCGATGCGCGAGACGGTGGCGCAGGAACAGGTCCACGTCGCGATGCTCGCGCTGGGCGAGCCTCGAATCGAACTGCTGGAACCTACCGAAGCGGATTCGGTCATCGGGAAATTTATCGAGAAGCGCGGCGAGGGATTGCATCACGTCGCGATTCGCGTGCCGGATCTTGCCAACTCGGTCGAGCGGCTGAAATCTTCGGGGGCACGGCTGTTGAACGAGCCGCGCGCGGGCGCGGGCGGACATATCTATGTGTTTGTGCACCCGTCGTCGACCGGAGGGGTGCTGCTGGAACTGATTCAGGAATGAACACGGGGATGACGATAAAAATCGGAATTATCGGCGGCAGCGGATTGTACTCGATGGCGGGATTCGAAGCGGCCGAGGAACGGCGCGTGGATACGCCTTGGGGCGAGCCTTCGGACGCCTACGTCGTGGGGCGGCTGGAAGGGAAAGCGGTCGCGTTTCTCTCGCGCCACGGCCGCGGGCACCGGCTGTCGCCATCGGAGCTGAATTATCGCGCCAATATTTACGGGTTCAAGTCGCTCGGCGTGGAGCGGATTTTATCGCTCAGCGCGGTGGGGTCGCTCAAGGAAGAACACAAGCCGCTCGATTTCGTGATTCCGGATCAGTTTGTCGACCGGACGCGCGGGCGGGCGGCGACATTTTTCGGCGAGGGATTGGTGGCGCATATCAGCTTCGCGCATCCCGTGTGCATGCAGCTGGCGCGTATCGCGCTCGCCGCGGCGGGCGAGGCGGGAGTTACGGCCAAGCTGGGCGGGACGTATGTGTGCATGGAAGGGCCGGCGTTTTCGACGCTCGCCGAATCGAATCTGTATCGAAGCTGGGGCATGGACGTGATCGGGATGACGAATCTGACCGAGGCCAAGCTCGCGCGCGAAGCGGAGATGTGTTACACGACCATCGCGATGGTGACCGATTACGACTGCTGGCATCCGGATCACGACGCGGTCACCGTGAATCAGATCATCGCGAACCTCACCAAGAACGCGGACAACGCGTGCAAAATGGTCGCCGCGGCGGTGCGCGCGATGCCCGAAACGCGGGAGTGCAAATGCGGCTCTGCGCTCGAGCACGCGCTGATCACGGACCGAAAAGCGATTCCCGGGGCGACTCGCAAGAAGCTGGAGCTGCTGGTTGGGAAGTATCTGTAACGATCTGCTGGAGTGCTGCCTGAGCGGCGAGGAGTGGTCCGCGGACTTGCTCGAGCGCGCGATCGCGGTGGACGACGGGCGCGCGCTGCTTTCGATTGTCGTCGAAAGGCTCGGCGACCTGTTCGAGCCGCGGCTCTGCGAAGTGTACGCGCGATTGTTCACCGAAGTCATCGAGCGCGTCGCGCCGGACCT
>DATHCE010000207.1:0-12039 GCA_035319685.1 Bryobacteraceae bacterium
CCCAGCAGCGGGGCCAGACTTTGCCGCAACGCTTCCAGATTTTCCTCGGCGCCTTCTCCCTGGGGCTTCGGGATAAAATCCAAAGCTCCGAGCTGAAGCGCCCGCATGGTCAGGTCGCGGGCGTGATCGCTCGCGGCGCTGACCATGATCGCCGCGACCTTGAGCTGTTCCCTCCGCATCGTCTGGAGCACGTCGAGACCATTCATGTTCGGCATCTCGATGTCCAATGTCACGAGGTCGGGCGGTTCCGCGCGCATCTGGTCGAGCGCCCTCGCGCCGGTGCGGCACACTCCCGCCACTTCGACGCCCGGGATCGATTCGAGCGCCTGTTTCATCACCCGTCCGAAAGCCGCGGAATCGTCCACGACCAAAACCCGAACGTTCATACGCTTTCCGCCGCCAGCACCGCGTTCGCATCGAGAACCGTTACCAACCGCCCGCCGGCCCTCGCGATCCCGCGCAGGAAACGGCGCTGGTCTTCCTGTACGCTGGATGGCGGCGGCTCCAGCGCGCCCGCATCGAGCTCAATGACCTCCGCGGCCCGATCGACCAGGAGACCGGCGATGCCATCGCGGTCCGGAACAATGTACAGCCGGCTATCCCCGGTTACGGTGGTCCGGCCGAGCTGAAGGATCTGCGCCAGGTCGAGCACGGCCACGATCTTGCCGCGCAGGTTCATGATCCCCAGCACGCAGTCGGGCGCGTGCGCCACGCGCGTGGTCCGCCGCGGGCGCACCACCTCCTCGACCAGCGCCGTATCCAAGGCGAACAGGACGCCGCTCACATAAAACGACGAGACCAGCACCGGAGCCTCGCCGGCGCCCGGTTTTTCCACGCCCATGGCACTCACCGGGTTCACAGTTGAAATTGCTCCACGGTATGCCGCAGATGTTCGGCGAGCTTAGAGAGATCTTCCGCGCCGCTGCGCACCTGCGCGCTTCCCGTGGCCGCTTCGCTCGCGGCATGATTCACGGCGCCGATATCGCCGGCGATCTGCGAGCTGATCTGCGAGGTCTGCTCCACCTGTTGGCCGGCGCTCTGCACGCCGCCGGTCGCCTGGGCGATATTGCCGGCGATGTCTTTGGTAGCCGCGGCCTGCTGCTCGATCGCCGTGGCGATCGAAGAAACGATCTCGCTCACGTCGCGAATCGTCTGTGAGATGCCTTCGATATCCACGATGGTTTTCGAGGTGGAGGATTGGATTCCGGTGACCCGGTCCTTGATATCCTCGGTGGCTTTCGCGGTCTGCTGGGCCAGGTCCTTGATCTCGTTGGCCACCACCGCGAAACCCTTGCCGGCGGCGCCGGCTCGCGCGGCCTCGATGGTCGCGTTCAAGGCCAGCAGGTTGGTCTGCGCCGAAATGTTGCTGATGGTCTCGGTCACCTTGCCGATCAGTTGCGCCGCTTGCCCCAGCTGTCCGACGGAGTCCGATACCTGGTTGGCATGGCGCGTGGCGTCCGACGTAATGCGCCGCGCCTTTTCCGAATTGCTCGCGATCTCGCCAATGGTGGCGGTCATCTGTTCGGTGGAGCTCGCCACCGAGGTCAGATTCGCGGTGGCTTGTCCCATGGCCGCGGACAGCGTGTGCATCGACGCGCTCATCTCCTCGGAAGCCGCCGCGACCGAGTCGGCGCGCTCCGAAGTCTTTTTACTCCCGGCTGCCATCTCGCCGGAGATGGCCGACAGTTCCGCCGAGGATGCGGACAACGTCTGCACGCCGTCGGCGACCTTTTTGATCATCGGCCGCAGGTTCAGGATGACCTGCTGCGTCGCTTTGGAAAGATCTCCGGCCTCGTCGGCGCGCTCGCTCAACGCGACGGGAATGTCGCGCGAGACATTTCCGTGCCCCACCTGGTCCAAATGTTCGATCACCGCCGCAATCGGGCGCGTCACGTCGCGCGCGATCATCAACGACAGCGGAATCGACGTCACCGCTGCGAACAGCACCACCAGAATCAGCACCAGCCGCGCCGACGACAACGTGGCGGCGGTCGCTTGCGCCAGCGCATCCATCTGCGCCTTGCGATGCTCGACCACTTTGTCGACCGCCTCCATCAGCCCCGGCAGCTCGGTAACGCTGCCGTATTTATATTGGGTCCAGGCGTCGGTAATCTTGTTGGTTTTCCACAAATCGATGATGTGGTCCTCGTCCGTGGTCAGCTCGGCCGTGGATTTCTCCACCGTTGCCATGAGCCGACGGTCTTCGTCGGTCTTTGCGCTGTCGGTGAGATCGCGGATGTTTTTCTCGTACATTTCGCGTTCTTTCCCGACCGGCGCCAGCAGGCGCGACTTTTCTCTTGATTCGTGACAGGCGTTGCATTTCCGCGCCGTGGAGCTTTCCTCATGCATCAGCACAGTGCCCAGGTACATCACTCCGCTGGCGATGTTTGTTTGCATCTCCAGGGCCTCCGAGCTGCGAGCCGCTTCGCGACGGGATTCGTCCTGTGCGTCCTTGATGCGCATCATGGCCCATAAGGAAACGAACAGCGTTCCGATCAGTAACGCCACCATGGCGATCGACGCCATGCCGACTTTCTTCCCCAGTTTGGTATTCGATAACAGTTTCACTTTTCTTGTCCTCTTGGCGACAGGCCGCACGTGGCGGGCTCCGCGCCCGTTTCTCCGATCTGGCGGGATAGCTCCACCAGCCCGTTCATTCCTTCTCTGCCCGGCGGCGCCAGGGCGTCCCGAATGCTCCCCAAGACTTGTTCCCGGTCGAGCTTAATGCAATAGCGGGTCGCACCGGCGGCCTCGCCGCGCTGAATATCTTCGTCGCCAGCGAGCGAGCTCAGCAGGATCACCGGCAGGTGCGCCAGGCGCCCGTCGGCCCGGATTTTCCGGGTCAGCTCCAGCCCGTCGAGGCGCGGCATCTCCACGTCGCTGAGAACCAGCCGGATCTCCGCCGCATCTTTCTGGAGCAGGTCCCATGCCTCCTCGCCGTCCGCGGCGGCCTTCACACCGTAGCCCGCGTCTTCGAGCAGCCTGGTGGTGTACTCGCGGAAAAACGTCGAATCCTCGGCGAACAGGATCGTGGCTCCGGCCGTGGGCGCGGTCCGCTGCGGATCGCGGCCGCCCGGGGCCTCCGGCAGCGCCGATTGTGCCAGCTCGAAGGGATCGAGGATGAGCGTGGTGCGGCCGCGCAATATGGCCGAGCCCATGATGCCCGGCTGCCGGAAGGTGGTCCCGTCGATCTCCAGTTCCGCTTCGATCACATCCACGGGCCGCGCCGCAAGCAGCCCAAGGCTCCGGCCCGCCAATTCGAGCACGACCACGATCAGGTTCTCATCCAAAGGCAGCTCGGAGACCCGCGCCGTATCGGCCAGGGCCACCAGCGGCAGACTGCGCCCGCGATATTGCATGCTGCGCCGGTGGCCGATGAACTCCACCTGTTCCGGACGGATTTTTTCCACCCGTTCGACGGCGTTGAGCGGCAGCGCGCCGATCTCCTGCGCCGAATTGTGCACCAGCAGAAAATGATGCGACTCCGCGGCCGCGCCCGCCGGAGCTTCGGCGGCTTGCGACAAACCGCCTGCGCGAACCAGCGCGGCGGCCGAAGCAACGCCGGAAACGTCCAGGATCAGAGCCACGCAGCCGTCTCCCAGGATGGTCGCGCCGGCGTGCTGCTGGAGATGCTTGAGGCGCTGTCCCAGCGGCTTCACCACGATCTCGATGGTGTCGTGCAACTCGTCCACCACCAGGCCGTAACGGTATCCTCCTCCGTTCACCAGCACGATATTCATAGCCGCGTTTTCCGGCTCCGCCGCACCGGCGACGTCCAGCGAGCGGCGCAGATACACCAGCGGCAGCAGCTCGTCTTCGAGCACCAGGACCTGCGAATTTCCCACGCGCTCGATTTTGCCGCTCCGGTCACCCGCGGCGATCCGCATCAGTTTCTGAACGTTGACCAGCGGAACCGCGACGCGCTCGTCCCCGGCCGAGACCAGCAGCGAGGGAATGATCGCCAGGGTCAGCGGCAGCTTGATGCGGAACGACGACCCGCGGCCCGCCGCCGAATGAATCTCCAGCTTGCCGCCCAGCCGGTCCAGGTTGGTCTTGACCACATCCATGCCGACGCCGCGTCCGGAAATATCGGTAATGCGCTGGGCCGTGGAGAAGCCCGGCAGCAGGATCAGATCCAGTTTCTCTTCGTGAGTCATGCGCTGCGCGGCTTCGGCACTTAACACACCTTTGGCGACCGCAGCCGACGCCAGCTTTTCCGGGTCCAGCCCCCGGCCATCGTCGGCGACCTCCACCACCACCAGGCCGGCCTCGTGCCAGGCCCGCAGGAACACCGTGCCTTCGGCCGCCTTGCCCGACGCCTCGCGCGATGCGGGCGCTTCGATGCCGTGATCGACCGCGTTGCGAACCATGTGCGCCAGCGGATCGCTGAGCCCTTCGAGGATGGTCTTGTCCAGCTCCACTTCGTTCGCTTCCATCACCAGGCGGACTTCCTTGCCGAGCTTGCGCGCCGTGTCGCGAACCGTGCGCGTGAATTTCTGAAACAGATTGGCCACCGGCTGCATGCGCGTGCGCATGACGGCCTGCTGTACCTCCGAGGTCACCACGCTGATGGACTGGCTGGCGGCCTCAATCGCGGCCTCGTCGCGGCGCGCCACCGCTTCGCCCAGCTGATTCCGGCAGAGTACCAGCTCGCCGGCGAGATTCATGAGCGAATCGAGAACGGCGACGTTCAAACGCACCGTGCTGTCCCCGGCTCCGGCGGCCGCGGGCCCGGCGTCCTCTTTGAGCGCTCGTGCTTCCTCAGGCGCAGGCGCAGGCGCGGGCGCAACCACCGCAGAGGGGACTTCCGCCGCGCCGGCGCCGGGTGCAGGCTCCTTCATCGGGTGACAAACGCCGCTGCGATCCACCTTCCAGATCCGTTCCTCGGGCACGCCGGCCGCCGTGCCAATCAGGTCCGTATCGAGCGAGCTCGCATACAAAATATCGAGCGGCAGCGCGTTGGTGGGTTCCTCCTCGAGCGTCCCGGCGGCTTCGATATGAAACGCGCTCGCGAGCAGCATCCCGTACTGCATCAGGTTCTTCAAAACATCCAGCGGCTTCCTGCCCTTACGCTGGACGTCGTGCAGCAGATCGTATTCGATCAAATACACCGTCTTTCCGCTCTTGCGTGCGCGATCGAAGTCAAACTCCGTGACCGTCGCGCGAATGCCTGTTCCCGGCGAAACGCCGATGTTCCGGTTCACGCTGCTCTGTTCTTCCGGCGGCAGGCTCGCGGCCGCCAGGGCTTCCAGTCCACGCACGAAGTCGAAGGTGTCGGTCTGTTCGCCGGCCGAGGGATCGTCGACCATCTCGTGCAGCTTGTCGAAGCTCATCAGCAGGATGTTGACCACCTCCGGGGACGCCGTGGCGCGCCGCGAGCGGATCAGGTCCAGAACGTTCTCGGTCTTGTGCGCCAGGTCGCGAATCCGGGTGAAGTTGAAAAATCCAGCGCCGCCTTTGATCGAGTGCGCGGCGCGGAACACGCGGTTCACCCGTTCCTCATCGATCTCGGCGCCGTCCTGCTCCATTTGCAGCAGGTCGCTCTCGATGCCGCTCAGATGTTCGCGGCACTCGTCCAGGTATTCGCGCACGATGTCGTCGTCAAGGTTGGTCATTGCGATCCGCTCCGGCCGGCCACCGGGAAATGCTGGTGGACGCGCATGGCGCGGAGCAGTTCCAGAATCTCGCCGGACGCCTCCACGACCGAGAATTTTCCACCCGCCTGCGAAACCGAGTTGTAGGCGGAAAGCAACAACCCGATGCCGGTCGAGTCCAGCATCTCCGTGCGGCCGAGATCGAGAACCATGTCGCTTACCCCGGAGCGCACCAGGTCGCGCATCGCGGGCCGCAACTCGGGCACCGACGAAGCCACCACATCGCCTCCGGGAGAAAGCGTTGCCGAATCGCCGTCGCGCCGGATCTCAAAATTTGCCATTCCCGCCTCCCTGGCCGAAAATTCGAATCACTTCCACCTGATTGCCCTGTTCGCTGAACCGCAACGCGCTCGAATGGCGGCGCAGAATGTGGATCCCGCGTCCGGATTCGGCCGCCGCAGTGGGAGTGGAATGCAGATGCCGCCGCCAGTCAAATCCCGTTCCCGTGTCCCGGATGCGCATCGCGATCCCGCTCCGAATCCGTTCGATCTCGCACCAGATCTCGCACGAAGGGTTGGTTTCCGGAGCGTGCAGCACCGCATTGGTGAGCGCCTCGCGCAGCAGCAGCTCGACCGTGAAGAGCTCGTCTTCGGGAATCTCGAAACAGCCGCCGCGCAGTTCGCCGCAGATCGCGTCGATCGCTTCGAGCGTCGTCGGCACACGACGCTGGAGCACGCTGGACGGCCTGCGCCCGCCGTTCCGGACTTCTTCGTTCATGCGCTCACCTCCACTCCCAGCAGCAGCAGATCGTCATCCGCCGTCGGCCCGTCCGCCTGGAGGTCGGCGACAATGGCGCGGACGCCTTCCTCGAGCGGCATGCCGTGCCGGCACCCGCAGGCCGCGCGCAAACGCTCGAGGCCGGCCGTGCGCCCTCTGCCGGGCAAGCGGGGATCTTCCATCAGTCCGTCGGTGTACAGATAAAAACGATCGCCGGGCTTTACGTTGATCTCCTGTTTTTCAAAAACGACCGCTCCGAATACGCCCAGCGGGTCGCTTTCGATGTTGGCGAACCTTGCCTGGCCCTGGTCCGACACCAGAATCAGCGGCGAATGACCGGCGCTCACCACCGACAGATTCCGGTGGCTCAGGCGGGCGTAGCAGGCGGTCATGTAACGCCCGTCGCTCAGCGTGGCGCGCATCGCGGCGTTCATATTCCGCATGGCGTCTTCCAGGGCGAATAACGGACCGGAATACTGCCGCAGCAGCGCCTTGACGGCGGCGGTGAGAAACGACGCGCCCACCCCGTGCCCGCTGATATCGGCGACAAAATATCCCACCGCGTCGCCGCTCAGCGCGACCACGTCGTAAAAATCGCCGCCCACCGCGTCGAGCGGACGATAGTAGACGGCAAAATGTGCCTGCGGAATCTCCTCCGGCGTCACCAGGATGGACTGCTGCGCCTGGCGCAGCTCTTCGAGCCGCGCGCGCTGCTCCCGGATCATGTGTTCGGCCGCCTGGCGGAGACGCAGATGCACCCGCACCCGCGCCAGCACCTCCCGGGCGTAAAAGGGCTTGGCGATGTAATCGACGCCTCCTACTTTAAAGCCGGCGAGGCGATGGCTCGAATCGTCGAGCGCGGAAAGAAAAATCACGGGGATGTCGCTGGTCCGCGCGTTGGACTTCAACCCGGCACAGACTTCGAACCCGCTGGCGCCGGCGAGCATCGCATCCAGCAGGATCAAATCGACGGGCTCGCGCGCGCATTGCTCGACGGCTGCCGGTCCGTTCTCCGCAGTCACCGAGCGAAACCCTTCGGAGCGCAGGATTCGCAGCAGCAAATCCCTGCTCACTGGCGCGTCATCGACCACCAGGATCGTCGGCGACGTCTCCCTAGGTGGCGTCATAACCTTCAAGCGCCTTATCGGCAAGACGAGCTTCTGTGTTGGCCGCGTCTGACAAAATTTGCGTTTGCGACTGACATAATTTGCGTTTGCAACTGACATAATTCGCCATTTGCGGCTGACATAAATCGTGCGCCGGCGCCGATAAGGATCTCGAGACTGAATGACCGTCGACGCCCCAAAGATTTCGTTGGTGACTCAACCCACCGGACCAAACCGCAGAACAGAACCGCGGCATGCGATTCGCGCGACCGCGATCTTGGAGCGGAAAACGGGCCGGAAGATAGTGGGGTCGACGGTGAACATAAGCGGCAGCGGCGTGCTTCTGGATCTGTCGAACGCCGGGGATCTGGCGCTAGGTGAGGAAGTGGGCTGCAGCATCCAGCTTTACGGGGACAAGCCTCCGCAAGCGTGGGGCGTGGGCAGGATTGTGCGCCTGGATCGCTCCCGCGTCGCCATCGAGTTCACCGGCCTGGAGTGGCCGTAGCCGCGAAGCGACTCAATCTCCTTCGCGGCGATCCGATATGTTGACCATGAGCCTATTTGCGTGGAGTCCTCAATACTCGGTCGGATGCGCCGAAATCGATCAACAGCATCAGAAACTGTTCAAAATGGCCGATGATCTGCACCAGGCCATGTCGGAGCGCCGCGGCAGGGCAGTCATAACCGACCTCCTGAAGCGGCTAATCGACTACACCGTCTATCATTTCGCCACCGAAGAGAAGCGCATGCAGGAGTCGGGCTACCCGAACTACCCTCAGCACCGCGTCGAACACGTGAAACTGACCGACCGTGTGATGGCCTTCCAAAAGAAGGTGGTGAGCGGCGAAACCATGATTTCGATTGACGTGCTGCAATTCCTGAGCGACTGGCTGAAACACCATATTGGAGAATCCGACCAGAAGCTCGGCACGCATCTCAGAATGCGCCCTCGTTAGACCAGTTTCATGGATAACGGAGACTATTGCAGGATCGTAGGCTGTTGAGATTGCCGTTACAGGCCGCTTGAAACTGGTCTACGCGAACTCCAAAAATGGTCTAGTCACAGGCAGGGCTTGACGATGTCATTGAGCGGCAAGGGCCGAGCAAGCCCCGGCCGTCAGAGTCTGTTTGAAAACTCGCCCTTCAACCCCGCGATCGCTCGCGGGGCTTGCCGATCTTGTTGAACGGGAAGCACGTCCACAAGCCCCGGCAGTCATGCCGGTGGTAAAAAATCGCCGTTTTCACGCAGACTCGTCAGGCTGCGTTTCTATGAGCTCATCGAGCAGAGCCGGGCCGCCACACGGGACGCGCTGTCTTAAGACAAATGCGGAGAAATTTTTATTTCTCCGGAGATCACTTGGTGAGGAAAGGCCAGTGATGGATGAAGTGATAATGATAGTGCCGGACGCCGAAGTACGCGCCTAGGGCCAGTACGGCGATCAGCAATGCGATCCAGGGCAGAGCCTGCTTCCATGGGAAGCTGCGGCCTTCGCGCCTCAGCACCAGCATGTAGCTGGCGAACAGGCCGACGAAATAGAGCGCCACCATGGGCACGGCGAACAACATCATGTTGAACACGTCGGGCGTAGGCGTGACGATCGCCGCCAGGATCACGATGGCGAGAATCGCATAGCGCGAATGTTTCAGCAGGAAGCGCGGCGAGACGATCCGCAAAACGGTCAGGAAGAAAATCACCACCGGCAGCTCGAAAACCAGCGCGACGCCCAGGATCACGTCGACGAAAAGGTCGAAGTAATTGGTGATGGTGACCATCGGACGGACGCCGCCGCTCAATCCGATGCCGAGCAGGAACGCCAGACCGTAACGAAATGCGACGAAATAGGCGAACAATCCGCCGGTGATGAACAGACCGGCGGTGACCAGAACGAACGGCACGGCCCAGCGGCGCTCGCGCTTATAGAGTCCCGGCGCGATAAAGGCCCATACCTGATACAGCACCCACGGCGAGGCGACGAACAGCGACACGACCAGCGGCAGCTTGAACCAGATGATCATGAAGTTTTCCATCGGCTCGATGATGACCAGTTCGGGATCTTTGATGCCGATTTTCACCATCGCGTCGAAGGCGGGGGCGCGGATAATGTCCCACAACTGCATCGAGAATCCGATGCAGGCGACGAAGGCGACGCCGAAGCCGAGCAGCGCCTTGATCAGTCGCGAGCGCAGCTCTTCCAAATGCTGGAGAAACGACATGCGGAGCATGCCTTCTTCTTCGTCGCCGGACTCGTCGCCGGAGGGAGGCGGCGGAGGCGCGCCACGGCCCCCGCCGGCCGCAGCCGCCGGGACCACGGCCTTGGAGGCAGGCACTTCGACAAACGGGTCTTCCGGATAGACCGGGTATACGGGCTGGTCTTTTTTCTCCGGAGACAGGTCTCCGCCCTGTTGGTCGTCCATTCCTTACGCTGGTTCCAGCTACGCTCGGGGCGCTTCGGATCGAGGAACGGTGCCCTCGACGGCCGGTCGAACCTCCACCGCGGCTTGCTCTGGCGGGGCGGCTTCGCCGGTCCCCTTCGATTCGGCGCCCGGAATTTCAGAAGCGCTTACCGTGGATGTCGCCGTAGCGGATTGTTCGTAGTCTGGAATGTATTCGCCGTTGTAATCGTACGAATAAGGTTCAGACTGGCTGGCCGGTGCGATCGCCGCGGTGGGCGGCGGCTCCTTCAGCGCTTCGGTTTCCCGCTCCAGATTATGCATTTCGCGTTCGAACGTGGCTTTCAGGTCGCTCGAAGCGCGGCGGAACTCGGTGATCGCTTTGCCGATCCTCTTCCCCAGTTCTGGAAGCTCCTTGGGCCCGAACAGAATGAGGGCGACGAGAAATATGACTACCATTTCTTGGACGCCGACCGTACCCATCGCAGGCCCTGCTCCTCTCTCTTCAATAATAGCAGGGTCATCCTCAGGAGGACGGTTCGCCTCCTGTTATTCTGGAATTTCCATGATCAGAGTTCGATTTGCTCCGTCGCCAACGGGGTATCTGCATATCGGCGGAGCGAGGACGTTCATTTTCAACTGGCTGTATGCGCGGCGGAATCATGGGACCATGATTCTGCGCATCGACGATACCGACATCGAGCGGAATACGCAGGCGTCGCTCGATTCGATTTTCGAGGGACTGAACTGGCTCGATTTGGGCTGGGATGAATGTTACCGCCAGTCTGAACGCGAGCATTTGCACCAGCGCGCGGCCCACGCGATTCTGGAAAAGGGTCACGCGTATCGCGATTTTACTCCGGCTTCGGTCGATTTCGAAGAAAAGGACCGTGACGCGGGGCCGTGGCTGTTCCACGCCGAAATGCGCGAGTTGTCGAAACCGGAAAGCGACCGCCGCGCCGCCGCGGGCGAGCCGTTCGTGCTGCGGTTTCGCGTGCCGCGCGAGACACGTAGCGAAGTGGCCGTCGACGATCTCGTTTATGGACGGGTTTCGAAGGCAACCTCCGATATCGAGGATTTCGCGCTGCTGCGATCGACCGGGGCGCCGACCTATCACATGGCGTCCTGCGCCGACGATGCGGATTTGCGGATCACGCACATCCTGCGGGGGCAGGAGCACCTGGCGAATACGTTCAAACATGTGCTGATTTTCGAGGCGCTGGGAGTGGATCTGCCGCAATTCGCGCATCTGCCTTTGCTGATGGCGCCGGATAATTCGAAATTGTCGAAGCGCAAACACGGGCCGGTGGTGAGCGTGGTGACGTATCGGGATGCGGGATTTTTGCCGCACGCGTTTATCAATTTCCTGTGCCTGCTGGGGTGGTCGCCGAAGGATAATCGCGAGGTGATGTCGCGCGAGGAGTTGATCGACGCGTTCACGCTCGACAACGTGAACCATTCCAACGCGGTGGTGAATTTTACCGACGAAGATCCCTTCGATCCGAAGGCGGTGTGGCTGAATGCGGAGCATCTTCGCGCGCTGCCGCTCGACGAGCTGGCCCGGGATTTGCTGCCGTTTGCCAAAGCGGCGGGGTTTGACGCTTCCTTCCATAAAATGCGGCAGATCGCGCCGCTGATTCAGGAGCGGATCAAATTATTGCGCGACGTCGCGACGGCGGCGGATTTTTTCTTCGCCGAGGAATTGCCTCCGTATGATCCGGCGGAGCTGATTCCGCCGAAGGGCGACGCGGCGATGGCGGCGAAGGCGCTCGAAAAGGCTCGCGGGATTCTGGCGGTCACGGAGTTTGATCATGACGCGCTCGATGGGGCCTTGCGGGCCGGAGCGGCGGAATTGAAAGTGAAGACCGGCCAGATGTTCCAGCCGATTCGCGTGGCGGTGTGCGGGCGGAAGATCGCGCCTCCGCTGTTTGAGACGCTGGCGGTGCTGGGGCGCGAGGTCGCGCTCCGGAGAATCACCGGTGCGATGGAAATGTTAGCCGCGAAGAAACACGAATAAACACCAATGGAAAAGCCGAAGAATCCAGAGACGGATGCCGCTCCGTCCAATTTCATTCGCGATACGATGATTCGCGATCTCGAGACCAATAAATTCGGCGGGCGCGTGCATACGCGGTTTCCGCCGGAGCCGAACGGATATTTGCACGTCGGTC
>DATHCE010000208.1:0-2626 GCA_035319685.1 Bryobacteraceae bacterium
CACCGGGGAATGACCTGGGGGCGCGGTCATTTCGCGCCCCTTTCTTGCGCCAATTGACGGCGCGCGATGAAAATTCTGACGCCTGTGCCACTATGGGAGCATGCACCAGACGCTCGACTTCCTGGTCCGGCACGGATATGGCGTTCTGTTCGCCTGGGTATTCGCGGAACAGGCCGGCCTGCCGCTCCCTTCGGTGCCGATCCTGCTCGCGATGGGGGCGTTGATCGGATTCGGGCGCGTCTCGTTCCCGGGATCGGTACTGGTGACTCTGGTTGCGGCGATCACCGCGGATTTCGGCTGGTACCTTCTCGGCCGCCGCAACGGCCATTCGGTCTTGAAGCTATTGTGCCGTATCTCCCTGGAGCCCGATTCCTGCGGGAGCACGACGCGCTATTGGTTTAACAGACTCGGGGCCTGGAGCCTGGTTGTTTCCAAATTCATTCCCGGTCTGAGCGCGGTCGCGACTCCGATGGCCGGCTTGTCGCGAATGAACGGCTGGAAATTCCTGGCCGCCGACGGCGCGGGCACCCTGCTTTGGGCATCTGTCCTGATGGGCACCGGCTACCTGTTCCGGGAACAACTGGAGGACGCGGCGCGAATGGCCGCGCGCCTCGGCGGGGGGCTCGCGGTGATTCTCGCCGGCCTCGCTGCGCTGTGGATCGGCGCCAAATATTATCAGCGAAGAAAATTCCTGAACAGCCTTCGCGTCGCCCGTATTACGCCGGAGGAGGTTCTCCGCCGTCTTGGGGAGGTCGTGATCGTCGATCTGCGCGCGCCCGCCGAGATGGATTGGGACGGCATGAAACTGCCGGGCGCGTTGTGGTTCGAGCGCGCCGAGCTCGAAGCCCGCGCTTCCGATATTCCTCGCGACCGCGAAGTCGTGCTGTACTGCACCTGACCGAACGAAGCCACCAGCGCCCGTGCGGCGCTTGAGCTCCATCGCCTGGGAATCACCCGCGTCCGCCCACTCGAAGGCGGTTACGGCGCGTGGCGCGAACGCGGCTATCCGGTGGTGCCGGTAAGCCTGGCTCAACCGGCGTGACGCGCTTGAGATGCTTATCCTTCGGGTGGTGTTTGCAGCGCGGCGGCGCTCTGTAATCCGCTCGCGACTTGCGGAAGAATCCCTAATTGGCGATAAATTGGACGAATAAATCGTCGAATTTCCGGCAATTCGCGCAGAAACCAGAGCGATCCGGCCATGCAGCAGACGCCCCCGGCGATCAGCGTCGCGGGCGCTCCGAATTTCGAGGCGAAGGTGCCTGCCCCCAGGCTGCCGATTGGCGTAATCCCCAGTATGGACAATGCGTAGAACGACATCACGCGGCCGCGCTTATCGTCCTCCACGATGGTCTGTAAAATCGTGTTGCTGGCCGCCATTTGCTGCATCATTCCAAAACCGGTGACCACCATCAGCGGCATGGACAGCCATAAATAACGCGACATCCCGAGCAGGATTAATCCAATTCCGAACATTCCCGAGGAAATCGTGATCATTTTCCCCAGTCCAAGGACGGTCTTTCGCAGCGCCAGACTGATCGCGCTGGTGAGCGCGCCCACGCCGGAGGCCGCCATCAGGAATCCCAGCGTGTGCGCTCCGCCGTGCAAAACGTTTCCCGCCATGATCGGCATCAGCACGGTGTACGGCATGCCGATCAGACTCACCAAGGCGAGCAGAAGAAGAATCGAACGGATCGGCACGGATCTGGTGACGTATCTCCATCCTTCGACGAGCTCCTCGACGACGCGTTTTTTGATGCGGCGCGATGGGACGCGCTCGAGGCGCATGGCCAGAAGCGACAAAATCACCGCGATGTAACTGATGCCGTCGATGAGGAAGCAGTAACCTTCCCCGACCGCGGCGATCACCACTCCGGCGATGGCGGGGCCGACCAGCCTTGCGCCATTCACCATGGAGGAGTTGAGTGCGATGGCGTTGCCCAGGTCGCCGCGCTGTTCGATCATCTCGACCAGGAAGGCCTGGCGCGCGGGCATGTCGAACGCGTTGATCAAACCCTGGCCGAGGACCAGAAAGACGATCCACCAGATATTGATTCGATGGCTGAGCGCCAGCCCCGCCAGCGCGAAGGACTGGATCATCGAAAGAGTCTGCGTCGCCACCAGCGTGCGATGACGGTTCCAGCGGTCCACCCAAACGCCGGCGATCGGCGCGAGAAAGAAAGCCGGAATCTGGCCGGCGAAGCTGGCCACGCCGAGCAGCAGAGCCGAATCCGTCAGCCGGTAGATCAGCCAACTGGTGGCGATGCGCGTCATCCACGTTCCGACCAGAGAAACGCTTTGGCCGGTGAAGAACAAACGGTAATTGCGGGATCGGAGGGAACGCAGTGCGGTCCAGTTTTCCGAAGGGTTCATCAAAGAGGCTGTCGTTTCAGTTTAGCAGCGTGGTGGTTCGAGCTACCTCGAGCGCTTCAGCCGGCCGGGCTTGTGATGTCGCCCACCCGATCGACATCGAGCACCATGTTTCCGCCATCGTCGATGTGAAATGCGCTGTTGAATTTCGAGCCCCATGCAATTTCATCGTAGCGGTACGAATAGCGCGCGTTCACGGTCTGGCTGAAGGTGTCGTCGAATCCTTTAATCAGAATTAAAACTTCCGCCTGAAGCCGCG
>DATHCE010000209.1:0-5654 GCA_035319685.1 Bryobacteraceae bacterium
GTTGAATGTGAATGAAGCGCGGCCGAAACCGGCGGGCGGCGGTGGCGGCCGGGGCAGCGGCGGTGGCCGCGGCGGATACGGTGGCGGAGGCGGCCGGGGCGGCGGCGGTGGCCGCGGCGGATCGCGCTGGTAACCGGGTTGTCTAAGAAGGAACTTTTTGCTCAGCCGCCGGACTCGCTCGGCGGCCTGCGCCGGAAGTCTATCGTAGTATAATTTATAGCCGAAAAGAGGTGAGTTGCTGTGGCTGAAGTCCATCTTCAGGATGGGGAATCCGTCGAGAGCGCTCTGCGGCGCTTCAAGCGGAAAGTCCTCCAGGAAGACATCATTAAAGAGACCAAGCGCCACTCGTTTTATTTGAAGCCGGGTGAGAAGAAGCGCGTGAAAGCCGCGCTCGCACGCAAGCGGAATCGCAAAAAGCGCACCCGTGATGCCGCGCCCGAACAGGCCCGGTAGGATTTGTTTGGAGGCCCGCAACGGAGCGCGGCGGTTTCGCGTCGCACTCCGCTGCGGCAAAGTTTCACAAGACCGGTATGCAATATTTCGTTCGCACGATGGAAAAGCACAAGGAAAGCGCCCGGGTGTTCAGCCCCGAGTTGCCGTGCTCCGGACTGGCTGAAGCGCAGCGGCAGGCCAAACGGCTGGTCCTCGAGTCGCCTCCGAACATCATGCTCCAGGCCGACGCGTGTTATCGTAACCACGCACAGGTCAGGACCAAGTACCGATGCTGGATCAACGAACGCGGCGAATTTCAGGAGCACGTTCTGGTCTAGATGACCAGACCAAAAAGGGCGACCTGACGCCGTTGATTCGTTTGAGACCGTTCGAGTGGAACGACTGGTCGATCCCCTTACTCAACCGCGATTACCACAGGTAATCTTTCGCTTGATCCCGCCGCTCGTAACTATCCAGCACGTGAACCACTCTCAGCTTTTTCATTTTCGTCGGCGATAACTGACCGATCGGAACGTACAAAATTTTCCTTCCCAGGTGCGTCGCGATCGACCGGAAAATCGACCGCGGCGGTTTTGCGGCCACGTACACCACAAAACGCTCCACCGAATAATCGAGCCCGGCCATCAACAAACGTTCCGGCTTCGATTCCGCAAAATCGTAATCCGGGTCTGACCAGACGTCGAACAAGCGCCTCGGCGGCAGCGTCATCAGAAATCCGCCGTACTCGGCGCGCCCGATTCCCGGCCCCACCAGATTTTCAAACGGAAATGTCGAATAAAACGACATGTCCGATTCATTCTGATGCTCGCCGAGCCACGTCGTCAGGTACTGATAGCGGTCCTCTCGATCCTCGTCGAAAATCACTACGACCGCGCCAACCTCGCCCGCCAGACGATCGGCTTTGCGCACGAAAATTTTGTGCCGATGCCAGTTGCGAATCGTTTCGCGGATGTCGATGCCGTCCAGAATCGAGGTGGTGAACGGCTCCACACGCACCCGTTCTTCGGATAAAATCGCCTTCGCCTTTTGCTTTAAGAATCGCCCGTATTCCTCTATAACCAAATCCTCTGGCGGATACGAACAGATCGCATCTCCGGTGGTCTGGCGCGCCCATTCGCCGGGAAATTTCTCCTTTTTTCGAGGCTTCAATCCGGCCGGACGAAGGCGCTGCTTCGGGCGCGGAAGCCGGCGCCGGATGCGCAACCGTTTGGTGTTGATCCAGATTTCACTCGCGCTCAGCTTCACCGTTTCCAGATCCGAAACTTCCTGCTGCGCCAAATACCGGTTGGCCATCTGCCACGTCTCCCAACCGTAGTTGTCGTCGACGATGGATCGCGCCGCGACCGCGAGATCGTATACGCCGGCCACCAGGTCGCCGCTGATGGTGGCCAGATTCCGCGAAAATCGCGCGATCATCCGCCGCTGCCAGTGCGCGATTTTGTCGCCGGTCGATTGCGTGTACTTCGCCTCCGCCTCGCGCAGCAGTTCGAGCTGCGTGCGCGGCCGGTCGAGCGATTCTTCATTGCGCAGATCAAGTCTGAAAAATTCGTAGCGCTCCTGCAAATACGGATACTCGACGGTAATCTCGGCCAGGCACTCCGGATGCGGATTCAATAATTGAATCTCGAAACTTCTCGCGCGCGGCGGCGCCGGCTGCGGCGATTCCATCGCATCCAAAAGCGGATCGAGCATGTTCAGGCTCACGACCACGCAGGTATTTTGCAGGGGCTCGGCGCCTTGCAGCTTCCACGCCATCGCCGAGGCGTGCGCGGAAACTTCCTCGGTGCGCGTCTGCGGCCACACGCGATAGGCTTCGATGTAACGATCGAGCCCGATGCGGCGGATCGCGTAGGTATCGGGATAGGTGTCGGGAAGATGCGGGCGCTCGGCTGTATCGGGCTCGAGAAAAATCACCTGTGCGCCGATTTCTTCGGCCGTGCGCATCGCTTCGGTGAATGGATCGGCGGGTTCGACCGGCACGTAGGTCGCCCGATCCTCGTCGTCCTGGTCAATGTAGAGGATCACCGACATTTCCGGCAATCGGGCGATTGCGCGGCGGTAGGTTCGCTCCAAAAATCCGGGCAGTTCGATGGCGACGATTCGCGGCTTTTCGGTAAGCAGAATACGGCGCAGCTCGATCGAAAATTCCAATCGCCCGGGAACCACCGGGAAGAAGCGGAATCGCCCGCGCGTGAGGCTGCCGGCCTTGATTTCAGCTTCGAGCGACATAGCGCAGGGCCTCTTCGCCGAGCGTCTGCACGATCGCCGTGCGCAGAATTTCGCGATCCACCGCCGCTTCGTTTTCCTTGGCCAGCTTCATAGCGAAGCGCGCGATGTTGATGCCGTCGCGAACCGTGTAGCGCTCGTCGGAGGAGTGCGCGGACTGCAAAAAATCGGTGACGTAATTCAAAATGTGATCGTCGCCGAAGGGAAGATTTTCTTTCAGGATCGCAAACTCTTCGTGGCGCTCCGGAAAATCGATCAGGATCTGCGGTTGCAGTCGCGAGTGAATATATTCGGGCAGATCGAAGGTGCTGGCGTCGTCGTTCATGGTCGCGACCAGACGGAACAGCGGATGCGCCTTGAGCTTCACTCCCGCGACGATCGACTCCACATAACGGCGATTGTCGAGCAGCGGCGCCAGGCTCGCCCAGCTTTTCTCGCTCATGCGATTGCCTTCATCCAGAATCGCGACGCCGCCGCGCAGCATCGCCGTCACCAGCGGCGACGCGACGTAGCGCAGCTTTGCCTCGCCCTCGATCACCGGCGTGATCAGCAAATCCTCGGGCCGCGTATCGACGGTCGCCTGAAGGATGTACACCTCGCGCCCCAGCCGCCGCGCCGCCGCATAGGCGAGCGTGGTTTTGCCGACGCCGGGCTTCCCGAGTAGCCGCGGATTCATGGGCAGATCCTGCGGGTCCACCACCAGCCACGCGGCCAGCAATTGCCGCATCACTTCTTCCTGCCCGACCCAGGTAACCGGAAGCTCGTCGGGATGCGCAAGGTGCAGCGAAATGCCTTCGATCTCAACAACCATGTGTATTCAATTTAGCAGGCGGGGTGGGCAATGCCCACACGATCATTCGCTCGCCGGAGAATTGGACTGCGCCGAGCGCGGCTTCGTCTTGCGGGCGACAGTGGTGGTGCGCTTGTGCGCGGTCTTGGGCGTAGTCGAGTGCGCAGCAGCATGGGAAACGGTGGCCGTACTGTTCCTCGGCCGATGCCTCGACGCTGCCTTCTTCACCGGGACGCGATCGCCGGGATAAGACACTGGAACCGCAACGAATCGGCCCGCTTCCGGCACTTCGTCGTGATTGGCCGCGACGAGCGATGCGATTTGCGTGTTGAAGCGCTTTGCCAGCGCCGCGAAGGTTTCGCCCGTTTCCACGCGATGCAGGCGCCAGGAATCGCGCTTGTTCGCAGGCACTACCGCGAACGCGGTTTCCACTTGCGCGAGCGTCCCCTTCGGAACGTTCACAGTATATCCGGCCGGGGCCACCGATTTGAGCAGCGCCGGATTCAGATCCCTCAACTCGCTGACCGGACGGTCCACGGCATCCGCGATCAGCCCGATATGCGTCGGCGTCTGCAACTCGATCGTGTCGGTTTCAACCGGGCTATCCGCATCCAGATCGTCGAGCCCGTATGCTTTGGCGTTCTTCGCGATGATAGTCATGGCGAGAATCACGGGCACATAGTTCGCGGTTTCCTTAGGCAGCACGTTGCGGCGGCGCAGCTCCCAGAAATCCGCGTATCCGGTGCGCATCACCGCGTGATCGACGCACCCTGGACCGCAATCGTATGCCGCCAGAGCCAGATACCAGTCGCCGAAATGCGAATACAGATCGTGAAGATGCCTGGCCGCCGCACGGGTCGCCTTTTCCGGGTCCATGCGATCGTCGGTCGCGGGCGTCTGCTTCAGTCCGTATTCCTTGCCGCGGAATTTCGCGAACTGCCACAGCCCGACGCACATTTTGTTGGACATCGCGCGCGGCAAAAATCCCGATTCGGCCTGCGCGACGAAAATCAGCTCCGCCGGCAACCCTTCCTCGCGGAGCACACGCTCGATCATATCCTTATAGCGGCCCTGGCGGCGCAAACCGGCCTCGATGATTTTCTTTCCGCGCCCGGTCGAAAAGAAATGAATCGCGCCGATCACCTCGTCGCTCTCTTGGAGCGGAAGCTCGGAAACGGTGCCGTGCACCTCTGCGGCAACTTTATCCTTCAGCGACGGGTCCACCGGAAAAGTCATTTCCAGAATACTGTCGCGCGGCGCCTTATCGTAGGAAACCTGATCCTGCTGGTTGGCGGCGAACTGATCGGCGTCGTACCGATAGATCGAATCGACCAGATCCTCCAGGCGCTTGTCGATGCGCGCCCGATCGGGAGCATTGTCGGGCGCGGCCAGCAGAACGCCAAGCGCCCGATCGAACTCCTGGCGCGCTTCCTCAAAGCGGCCGTCCTGATAAGCGGACTTGCCCGCGGCGAAATGATCCTCCGCGCTCTTCAGCAGAAAATCCGTATCGCTCGGCTTGGGCGCGGAAACCAGCGGCAGCGAAGTCGAAAGCGTGGGCGCCTCATTTGAGTACAGATTCGCATCGAGACGAGGCGGCTCCGGCACCGGTTCGTCCGTCGCGGCCGCAACGGGATTCTGAGGTGGCAACAGAAACGTTCGAAATTGTTGGGGGCGGCTTGTCAACGCGCAACTGGAAACCAACCCAGCGGCCGCGATCAAGGCAAGCCCCGCCGCGACGCGGAGATATCCGGTGAATCGCATCGTATAAGTAACGTAGTTTAACAAAACCATGACAGGCCCCGTCAACCACACCCTATCTAGCCCTAAGGGTCATCCTTCGTGGCTCGCGCGTTTCTCCCGCACATTTCTCCTTACATTTCTCTTTACATTTCTCCCTACAATACGCTTCGATGAAGACCTGTCACAAGCAGAGATCCATTCCAACGAGGGTTCGACGCAAAGGCGGGACTGAATTTCTACTGCGCGAGCTTCGCCATCACTAATCGCAGAGATTCTTCATCGGCCGACGTGCTGAGCCCGCAGGAGGTAAGCCGCGTTTGCCAGAGTTGCTCGGCCAGCGCTAAACGGTCCTCGGCAAGTTCGATGCCGCTCGCCAGCGAAGCCGAACAGCACAGAAATTTGCCTAAAACAGTTTTGAGCGAAATGTATCCGTTATTGATGAACA
>DATHCE010000210.1:0-2754 GCA_035319685.1 Bryobacteraceae bacterium
TCCGAAGCTGCAAGTCGGCTGCACGCAGGCCGTCGCGGAAGGCATGGTGGTGCACACCGATTCCGACCTGGTGAAGCAAGCGCGCAAAGGCACGCTCGAATTCCTGTTGACCAATCACCCGCTCGATTGCCCGGTATGCGACAAGGGCGGCGAGTGCGAGCTTCAGGATATGGCGTTCCGCTACGGCGCGGGCGAAAGCCGCTTCACCGAGCGCAAGGTGCACGTCGACGAAAAACAATGGTCGCCGGTTGTGTTCTTCGACGCGCCGCGCTGTATTCTGTGCTACCGCTGCGTGCGCGTCTGCGATGAGGGCATCGGCGTCAAGGCGCTCGGCGTGGGCAATCGCGGCGTCATCGCTGAAATCATCCCCAACCGTCACGATCATCTCGAATGCGACGAGTGCGGCGCCTGCATCGACATCTGTCCGGTCGGCGCGCTGACCAGCGGAATCTACCGTTATCAGACCCGTCCGTGGGAAATGGATCATGTCGGCACCATCTGCACGCATTGCGCCGACGGATGCCGCACCACTCTCGGCGTTCGCAACGAAAAAATCATTCGCGGCAACAACCGCGACCGCAGCGGCATCAACAACGAATTTCTGTGCGTCAAAGGCCGCTACGGTTTCGACTTCACCGAGCATCCCGAGCGCCTGCAATCCCCCATGCTTCGCTCCGGCGAAAACTTCGAGCCGATTTCCTGGTCGCAGGCCATCGAAAGCATCGCTGCGCGCTTCACGCAGACGCGGGTTCGCGGCGGAAAATTCGGCATCATCGGCTCGAATCACACTACCAACGAAGAGAATTTCTTCCTGGCGAAATTCGCCCGCCAGGGCTTGGGGACCAAGAACATCGATCATCACCGCACCGGCGATCTGGCGACATTGTTCGACGCGCTGAGCGGCCGGAACGAGGCGTTGGCGACCACGGCCGATCTGTACCGCGCGAAATCCGTGCTGATCATCGCGAGCGATCTGTCGCAGCAGCATCCGCTCCTGGCATTCCAGGCGCGAGCGAGCGTTCGCCATCATGCCGCGCACATTTATACCGTGACACCCGGCCCGGTTCGCGAAGAGCAACAGGCGGCCGCCAGTGTCCACGTCGAAAAGGGAGGGGAACTCGCCGGCGTCGAATCGCTCCGCGACAAACTCAAATCCGAATCCGAATTGGTCATCGTTTTCGGCGATGCGATTCAGGGCGAAACGCTTCGCAAACTGATCGCATTCGGCGATTCGCTGGGCGTCCCCGTCAAGTATGTGTGCCTGGTCGATTATTCCAACTCGCGCGGCGCATTCGACATGGGTCTGGTCCCGCGCGACGGCGGCTTGAGCCGGGAACAGATGCTCGCCGCGAACGATCTCGACGTGCTGTGGGTGGTCGGCGCGAATCCGCTGAAGAAGGGCGCGACGCTCGCCTCGTCGAACGCGTTCGTCGTCGTGCAGGATCTGTTCCTGACCGAAACGGCGAGACACGCCGATATCGTTCTGCCCGCCGCGTCCGCGTATGAAAAGAGCGGCACCGTCACCAACGTCTGCGGCGAAGTGCAGAAGCTGAAGCGGGCCGGGAAGGTGATGGGCGCGAAAACCGATCTGGAAATTTTCGGCATGCTCGCAAAGGAAATGGATTTGCATCTCGGCATTTGGCTGCCGGACAAGGTGTTTGAAGAGATCCGCAGGACCGTGCACGGTTACAACGTGCCGCCGGCCTTGATCGCGACGGGAGGCGCCGCGCCGACCGCGCCTCTGAACGGCCGGGTCGCCTCGCTCGCCGGCGTGATCGAATCCTCCGGGGACACGCTGTTCACCTCCGGCTCGATTTCGCGATACTCGAAGATTCTGAATTCCGTCATGGAAGCCCCCGGGGCGCTGTACCACGGGGAGGAGCGCTGATCCACGATGAATTTTTTTGTTCTCAGCCTCATCAAGGCCGCGGTGGTTGCGTTTGTCCTGATGACGACGCTTGCGTACCTGCAATGGATCGAACGCAAAGTCATCGCCCACATACAGCTTCGCGTGGGGCCGCGCCGCGTCGGGCCGCACGGTCTGCTGCAGCCTCTCGCCGACGTGATCAAACTCCTCACCAAGGAGGATATGCTCCCGTCGCATGTAAACAAGATCTTTTATTTTCTTGCGCCGTTCATCGCCGTATTTTTCGCCCTGATTGCGATCTCGGTGATCCCGTTCGGCACCGAAATCAGCATCGGCCCGATCAAAACCGCGATGCAGCTCGCCGATCTCAACATCGGCGTGCTGTTCATCCTGGGGCTTTCGGGAATGGGCGTCTATGGAGTGGCGCTCGCCGGTTGGGCGTCGAACAACAAATACGCGCTGCTCGGCGGACTCCGCAGTTCCGCGCAGATGATCAGCTACGAGCTGCCGATGGCGATGGCCATCGCCGCGCCCCTGCTGATGCTCAACACGCTGAGCTTCCGCCAGCTGGTCGACGCGCAGGCCGGATATTATTTCGGTTTCATCCCACGCTGGACCCTGTTTCAGGGACCGTTCCCGCAGGTGATCAGCTTTCTGCTGTTCGGCATCGCTGTGTTCGCCGAGACCAACCGCGTGCCGTTCGATCTGCCGGAAGCGGAGAACGAACTGGTCGCGGGCTTTCACACCGAATATTCCAGCATGAAGTTCGCCTCCTTCTTCATGGCCGAATACGCCAACATGGTGACCGTTTCCTGCGTGGCGACGCTGCTGTTTCTCGGCGGATGGCAGCCGCTATTCCCGGCCGAGTACGGCTCGAAATTCATTCC
>DATHCE010000211.1:0-15316 GCA_035319685.1 Bryobacteraceae bacterium
AAGTCCGGTTTACGATCGACCCGTCGCTGCTTGCGGGTCTGGTGGCGAGAGTGGGATCCACCGTCTACGACGGCAGCGCCCGCGGCCAATTGGAACGGTTGAAGTTGAGACTGGAGAGCTCGTAGAGGCTCTCCCGCAAAGGATTTTATGGCTCAGATTCAGGCGGATGAGATCTCGCGCCTGTTGCGCGAGGAAATCGAGAATTACGACAAGGCGGTCAACGTCGCCGAGACCGGCTCGGTGATTTCGGTCGGCGACGGCATCGCCCGCATTTACGGCCTGGAAAACGTGATGGCCGGGGAGCTGATCGAGTTCACGTCGAGCGCCTCCACGGGAGGCGGCGGCGTTTCGGGCATCGCGCTGAACCTGGAAGAAGAAGACGTCGGCGCCGTTCTGCTGGGCGATTTTTCGAACATCAAGGAAGGCGACGAGGTCCGCCGCACCGGCCGCATCATGTCGATTCCGGTGGGCGAAGCGATGATCGGACGCGTGGTGGACGCGCTGGGCCAGCCGATCGACGGCAAGGGGCCGATCGAGACCAAGACGTTCAATCATATCGAACGCATCGCGCCGGGCGTAGTCGATCGCCAGCCGGTGAAAGAGCCGCTGCAAACCGGCATTAAAGCCATCGACGCGATGATTCCGATCGGGCGCGGGCAGCGCGAGCTGATCATCGGCGACCGTCAGACGGGAAAAACCACGGTCGCCATCGACACGATTCTCAACCAGAAGGGCGGCGACGTCATCTGCATTTATGTCGCGATCGGGCAGAAGCGCTCGACCGTGGCGCAGGTGGTCAAAACGCTCGAAGAATACGGCGCGATGGATTACAGTATCGTAGTGGCTGCGACGGCGTCGGATCCGGCGCCCATGCAATATCTCGCGCCCTATGCGGGCTGCGCGATCGGCGAATATTTCCGCGATTCCAGCCGCCATGCGGTGTGCATTTACGACGATCTTTCGAAACACGCCGCGGCGTATCGCGAAATTTCGCTGCTGCTGCGCCGTCCCCCCGGACGCGAAGCCTATCCCGGCGACGTGTTCTATCTTCACAGCCGCCTGCTGGAGCGCGCATCGAAATTGTCCAACGAGCTGGGCGGCGGGTCGCTCACCGCGCTTCCCTTCATTGAAACCCAGGCGGGTGACGTTTCGGCCTACATTCCGACCAACGTCATTTCGATCACCGACGGCCAGATTTATCTCGAATCGGATTTGTTCAACTCGAATATCCGGCCGGCGATCAACGTCGGCATCTCGGTAAGCCGCGTCGGCGGCAATGCGCAGATCAAAGCGATGCGGCAGGTGGCGGGCAGTCTTCGTCTGGACCTGGCGCAGTATCGCGCGCTGGCCGCATTTGCGCAGTTCGGCTCCGAGCTCGACAAGGCGTCGGCGGCGCAGCTTACGCGCGGCAGCCGGATGGTGGAAATTTTGAAGCAGGGCCAGTATTCGCCGCTTCCGGTGGAAAAGCAGGTGCTGATTATCTACGCAGGCACCAGCGGATTCCTCGACGATCTTCCGCTCGAGCAGTGCCGCGCGTTTGAACACGACCTGGACCGTTTCGTCGAGAACGCGCATCCGGGAATTCTCGAGGCGATCCGTACCAGGAAGATCCTCGACGACGACCTCAAGGCCAAGATGACCGGCGCCATCAAAGAACTCAAGGCGCGCTTCGTCGCGGAGCGCCAAACCGCTGCCGCGGCCAAATAAATGCCCAGCCTGATTGACATCCGGCGGCGCATCCGCTCGGTCAAGAACACGCAGCAGATCACCAAGGCGCTAAAGATGGTCTCGGCGGCGAAGCTGCGCAAGGCGCAGGACCGCGCGCTGGCGGCGCGTCCTTATGGAGCCATGCTCAACCAGATTCTGGCCAACGTGGCCCACGCGGCCGCGCACAGCCAGAACGCGGGCGACAATCCGCTGCTGGCCGTGCGCGAGGAAAAACGGATCTTAGTGATCGTCGTGACCGCGGATATGGGCAAGGCGGGCGCATTCAATTCGAACCTGCTGAAGCTCGCGCAGCGCTTCGTCGACGAGCATCCGGCGAATGAGCTGAGCTTTGTTCTGATCGGAAAAAAGGGGCGCGATTATTTCCGCAAGCGCACGCGCAACATTCGCGGCGAATATGTCGACCTGTTTCGCCACATCCGCTATGAGGATGCCGAAGACATCGCCAATCGCGTGATCCAGGCGTTTTCCAACGCCGAAATCGACGCCGTGTACCTGTTTGGAAACACCTTCAAGAGCGTAATGAGCGCGCATTTGAGTTCCATGCGCGTGCTCCCCATCGAGATTCCCAAGGTGCGCGAGGCGGCGGATTATATTTACGAGCAGCCGCCTGAGGAACTGCTCGGCAACCTGCTTCCGCGTTATATCAAGTTGCAGATTTTCCGCGCGCTGCTCGAATCGGTGGCAGCCGAGCACGCGGCAAGGATGACCGCGATGGAGACCGCCAGCTCGAACGCGGCCGAGGTGATCGACAAGCTGACGTTGAACATGAACCGCGTCCGTCAGGCGAGCATCACTCGGGAAATTATCGAAATCGTAAGCGGTGCTGCCGCGCTGGCATAAAGACGCGCAGCCGAGTTGTATTTGTATTAAGGACGCGCAGCCGCGCGCGGACCAAACGGAGTTTATATGATTGTTGGAAAAGTAATTCAGGTGGCCGGACCGGCGGTCGACATCGAGTTTCCGGAAGGACAGATCCCTGTCATCCGCACGGCCATTCGCATCACCAGCGCCGGCTTCGACGTGCCGGAGCCGATGGACATCATTTGCGAGGTCGCGCAGCACATCGGCGAAAGCCGCGTCCGCACCATCGCCTTGCAACCCACCGACGGCCTGGTGCGGGGAATGCGCGCCGAAAGCCTCGGTGAGCCGGTGACGGTCCCGGTCGGCAAGCAGACGCTCGGCCGCGTACTGAACGTGATCGGCCAGCCGGTGGACAAGATGGGCCCGGTCAACGCGCCCAAGCGCTACCCGATTCATCGCCCCGCGCCGGCGTTTGAAGAGCAGTCCACCGAGTTGCAGATGTTCGAGACCGGCATCAAGGTCATCGATCTTCTCGAACCCTATCTGCGCGGTGGAAAGATCGGCCTGTTCGGAGGCGCGGGCGTCGGAAAGACGGTGATCATTCAGGAGCTGATCTCGAACCTCGCCACCAAGCACGGCGGCGTGTCGGTGTTTGCGGGCGTCGGCGAGCGCACGCGCGAAGGCAACGATCTTTGGCTCGAGTTTCAGGAGTCGCACGTCATCGATCCCCACGATTGGACCAAGTCCAAGTGCGCTCTGATTTACGGCCAGATGACCGAGCCGCCCGGAGCCCGTCTGCGCGTCGCGCTGACCGCGTTGGCGGTCGCTGAATATTTCCGCGATGAAGAAAATCAGGACGTGCTGCTGTTCATCGATAATATTTTCCGCTTCACGCAGGCGGGTTCGGAAGTGTCGGCGCTGCTCGGCCGCATGCCCAGCGCGGTCGGCTACCAGCCGAATCTGGCGAGCGAAATGGGCGATCTTCAGGAGCGCATCACCTCCACCAAGTCGGGTTCGATCACTTCCGTGCAGGCCATTTACGTGCCCGCCGACGATTACACC
Source organism: Bryobacteraceae bacterium (assembly GCA_035319685.1). GTDB lineage: Bacteria > Acidobacteriota > Terriglobia > Bryobacterales > Bryobacteraceae > Palsa-187. The sequence continues at coordinate 3,592 of DATHCE010000211.1, forward strand.
GATCCGGCCCCCGCCACGACGTTCGCGCACCTCGACGCGACCACCAACCTTTCGCGATCGATCTCGGAATTGGGTATTTACCCGGCCGTCGATCCGCTGGCGTCCACCTCGCGCATTCTCGATCCGCGAGTCATCGGCGAGGAGCATTACAACGTCGCGCAGCAGGTGAAGCTGGTGCTCCAGCGCTATAAGGATCTTCAGGACATCATCGCGATTCTGGGCGTCGACGAGCTTTCCGACGAGGACAAACTGATCGTTTCGCGCGCGCGCAAGGTCCAGCGCTTCCTGTCGCAGCCGTTCACCGTCGCCGAAGCGTTCACGGGCCTCAAAGGCAAGTACGTGAAGGTTGCCGATACCGTTCGCAGCTTCAAAGAGGTGGTCGAAGGCAAGCACGACGAAATTCCGGAACAGGCGTTCTACATGCAAGGCTCCATCGACGACGTACTCGAGAAGTGGGAGCAGATGAAGAAGGCGCAATAACGTGGCCGATACGTTCGAAATCGAAATCGCGACGCCTGAGAAGCTGGTCGCGCGCCAGCATGCCGAGTCGGCGCAAATCCCCGGCAAGGGCGGCTATCTTGGCGTTCTGGCCGGCCACGCCGCGCTGTTGAGCGAGCTCGGCGACGGCGAACTGTCGATTACTTTGGGCGCCCGCACCGACCGCTTCACCATCAGCGGCGGCTACGTCGAAATTCGCGACAATCACGTTCGCGTTCTCGCCGACCGGGCTGAGTGAGCCGGGCTGAGCGAGCCGGGCTGAGTGAAGAAGACCCGAGTGAGATAAAGCCGCAGGAAGCCGTTCGCCGCGCCGGCGCGGCTGGGCGATATCGGCTCACTTGGGTGCACGCCGCGCGAAACCGGCCTAACGCCCGAACACGCGATCCATCCACGTGCGAAGGATGGGCCGCGCTTTCGACGGGAAACGATGCGCGCCGGGCAGCAGATGAAACTCGACGTCCGTGGCGTGGTGCTTGAGACGATCCGGAAATCCGCGAACCACGTCCACCGGAAAAAATTCATCTTCGGATCGGGAGATGTGCAGAATCGGCGCGTCCACCCGGCTGTATTTCGCCTCTTCCCAATCCTTGGGGACGCCGCCGCACAGGCCGACGACGCCGCCGGCTTCCTCCGGATAGGTGCCGATGAAGCGGTAATTCAATCCCACGGGTTGAGAAAAACCCATCAACAGCGTGCGCGAGGCAGGCACGCCAAATCGCTCCCGCAACTGTGCCCGCACCGCGCGAAGGATGTCGTGATGCAGCCGGATATTCAGCTCGGGATGCTTCCGCGTACCCCAGTTATAACCAACGTCATGTGTGGCGGGGTTGCCCGCGAGATAATCCTGATTCGGTGCGCGAAGGCTCGCCACAATGCAGTCTTCCCCAACCGCCGGCACGGTCAGGCGAAGCATCGCCTCGGGATTTTGCCCGAACCCATGCAGCGTCAGCACCAGCAGCGTGGCATGGTCCACCCGCGGCGGAACGTGCAGCAGATAGCCTGCCTCGAAATGGACTTGAACAAATTCCAGATTTTCCATCATAAACGGTCCGCTCCGCACGATATGAGATAAGAAAGGTAAAATGCCGTAATAGCCATGGCCCTGCCTCTCCCGCAAGAGTCGCTCGATCGCCAGGTCGCATTATCGCGCGTCGGTGGAGATCTGGAACTGCTGAAGGAAATCGCCGTGTTGTTCGTGGACGATTATCCGCAATCGCTGGCGGATCTGCACGCCGCGGCGGCTCGAGGCGATGCCAAGGCCGTCGAACGGGCGGCGCATGGATTGAAAGGATCGGTTGCGAACTTCGGCGCAGCCGCTGCGTTTGAAGCCGCGCGGCGAATAGAAGAATTCGGCCGTGCACAGCGTCTTGCGGAGGTCGAGCCGATGCTCGCGAAACTGGAGCTGGCGTTGGCGGCGTTGCGGGTCGAACTCGAAGCGCTTTAGTCTTCACGCAACGCCGGCATCGGATCGATGCGCATGGCCCGCCTCGCCGGAACCCAGCAGGCCAAGGCCGCCGCGAACGAAACCAGGCCCGCCGCAATCCAAATCTCGGTGATATTTGCGGACGCCGGTCCCGTCAGCACCCCACGAAGAACTCGAGAGCAGCACCCACGCCGATCCGAGGCCGCAGCGCGATCCGAATGCCGGCAATAACAGACATTCAACGGTCATCATAGCCGCGCGCGATAAGCGACGCCCGCGTGCTCGTCCTGCTATCATGTGGATTCACCCCATCGGATGACCACCGCACCCGTAGATATCGTCTGTGCACATAGCCCCGATTCCGACGATGCGTACATGTTTTATGCGCTGGCGACCAAGAAAATCCGATCGCCACTGGTTCAATTTCGTCACGTTCTCGATGATATTCAGACTCTCAATCAAAAGGCCGGGGCGGGGGAATACGAGTTGACCGCGATCTCCTATCACGCCTACCCCTACGTCGCGGACAAATATGTCTTGATGGCGTCGGGATCGAGCGTGGGCGACGGTTACGGCCCCATGGTAGTCGCCACGAGTCTCATGGACGTCGCGGAGTTGAAAGGGAAACGGATCGCGGTGCCCGGAAAACTCACCACGGCGTATCTGACGCTGCGCCTGATGCAGCCCGATTTCGAAGCCGTTGTGGTCCCGTTTGATCGGATTCTGGACGCCGTCAAAGAAAACAAGGCGGAAGCGGGCCTGGTGATTCACGAAGCGCAGTTGACGTACTCCAGAGGCGGTTTCCATAATGTTGTAGATTTGGGCCGCTGGTGGAAAAACACCTACGACCTGCCGTTGCCGCTCGGCGCCAATGTTTTACGCCGCGACCTGCCGCCCAAAATCGGCTCGGAATGCTGCCGTATGATGAGCGAAAGCATTCAATACGCTCTGGACCATCGCGAGGAAGCGCTAGGGTATGCGCTGCAGTTCGCTCGCGACATGGAACCTTCACTCGCGGAGAAATTCGTGGGCATGTATGTGAACCATTACACCGTGGATTGCGGGGAGCTGGTGCCGAAAGCCGCACAAAAGCTGCTCGACATGGGGCACGACGCCGGATGGATCCCGCACCGCGTTACGCTTGAGTTTGTGCGGTGAAAACAACATTTCTTCTCGCTCTCGCCTCCGCCCTTGCCTTCGCGCAGGGCAGTCTCGACACCAAACAGCGGGTCAAGGCGGTTCACGACCTCGCTAAAGCCGGGCCGGATTCGATTCCGCGTATAGCTCCCTATGTGACCGATCCCGATCTCACCGTGCGGATTGAAGCGGTGAAGGCGCTGGACGAGATCGGCGGTCCGAAGACGGTGGACCCGCTGGTGACGGCAACCAAGGATTCCGATCCCGAGATAGAGATCCGCGCCACCGACGGCTTGATCAACGTTTATCTGCCGGGTTATATCAAGAACGGCATGAGCGGCACGATCTCGCGCGTTGGCACGTCGATTAAAGCCAAGTTCACGGACACCAACGACAAGATCATCGATGCTTACGTGATGGTTCGTCCGGAGGTGATCGCCGCGCTGGGCAATCTGGCGAAGCAGGGCGCGAGCATTGAGGAGCGCGCGAACGCCGCGCGGGCGATCGGCATCCTGCGCGGCCGCGACGCGATTCCGGATTTGATCGCTGCGCTACGCTCCAAGGACGATCCGGTGATGTATGAAGCGCTGATCTCTCTGCAAAAGATTCGCGACCCGGCGTCCGCGCCGAAAATGATGTTTGTGGTTCACGATCTGGACGACAAGATTCAAATCGCCGCGCTCGAAACCACCGGTATTCTGGCGAACAAAGAAGCCGCGCCCGACGTTCGCGACGCGCTGTCGCATGCGCGCAATATCAAGGTTCGCCGGGCCGCGCTCGAAGCATTGGCAATGATCGCCGACCAGGCCGATCGTCAAGCTTTCCTGCGCGACATGAATAATAAGGATGACCAGCTTCGCGGATCTGCCGCCGAAGGGCTGGGCAGGCTGAAGAATCCTGGCGACCGCCCGCTCGTTCAAAACGCGTTCAACGACGAGCACAAGATGAGCCCGCGCCTTTCCGACGCCTTCGCGCTGGTGGATCTGGGCGATCTCGAAACCGGCGAGTTCAGCCCGCTGCGCTACCTGGTCAACACGCTGAACGTTCGCGCCTATCGCGATGTCGCCACTCCCTACGTGACCGAATTGGCGCGCGAGGCCTCGGTTCGCCAGGCCCTTTATCCGCTGCTGACCGGGGCGACCAAGGATGAAAAAATCCAGTTGAGCATCGTGCTGGCGCGCTCCGGCGATCGCGACAGCCTGCCTTATTTGAAGACGCTGTCGACCGATCCCGACACGGACGTAGCTCAGGCGGGCATTCGCAATCTGCGCAATTTGCAGGCGCGGTTGCCGTAAAGGCGTTCTGTAAGCTGTAAGACGCTGTCTAAGCCCTAAGAAATGAATGGCGGCAGGCAGAAACGCCTGCCCCAAACTACTTCGCTTTCTTCTGCTTCTGTTGGCCGACGCGGATCTTGAAGTGCTTTTGCAGGGCTTCCTGGTGGGCTTTCCAGTCAAAGCGCTGAGCCGCTTCCGAAAGATACGTGTTGACATCCACGTTCTTCGGCAGCACGGCCATCAGACTGGCGCTCATCGATCCGTCGGGGCTGGTGATGCGGTATCGCTTGACGTTCGGAATGGACATACAACTTCAAGATAACATAGATCCATCATGCCAAGCATTCCGGTGGGACTCAAAGGCGAGCAGAAACGCGTGGTCACCAGCGATATCGCCATCAATTTTCTGGGTTTAGAAGGCGCGCGGGTGCTCGCGACGCCGGCCATGATCATGCTCCTCGAAATGACCTGCCGCGATTCCATCGTGCCGCTGCTCGAGGCCGGCTACGATTCGGTAGGTACGGAGGTGAACGTCCGCCACCTTGCTGCCACGCCCATGGGAATGGAAGTGACCATCCACAGTGAAGTCATTGCCGTCGAGGATCGCCGGGTGAAGTTTAAAGTGGCCGCGTTCGACGCCAAAGAGCAGGTTGCGGACGGAACGCACGAGCGATTCATCGTCAACGTGGAACGCTTCGTCAAACGGCTCGCCGAAAAGCGGGCGTAAAGGCCGGTCAGCGAAAGGGGCGACAAAGGCCGCCCCCTCGCGCTCGCCGCTCCTCTAAAGAAACTCGATCGAGAAAATGGGGTGGAGCTCGATCGCGCTGGGCGCGACGCCGGTTTGTCCGTGACTGCTATCGAAGAATCCCACGCCGATGATAGTGGCCTTAAGACCGATCCTGGTCATCGCGGCGGTTTCATCCTTCATGGGCTTGCTCTCGAAGCGTTCCTTGGTGGGCACTCCCATTTCTTCGGGCTTGAAATCGACGGGCGCCAGGGGATGTCCAAGTTGGGCGTCCATGGCGTCGCGCGCGGTCTTGATCTTGGCGAGCCAGTCCGGATTTTTTACGTAAGCCGGATCGGGATTCGGGATCTCTCCGATCATGGTCTTTCCGGACGCTCCCTTGAGGACCAGATGATAATCGCCGTCCTGTTCCAGCTTGGCCTCGGTAATCGTGGCGGTCAACTTCCAAATGGTGGTTTCGGTCGGGGCGAAGCGCTGGTTTTGATAAAACGAATTCTTCGTGAAGGACTGGTCCACCGGCGGCATGTTCGATGCACGCGGAAGAGTGAGCATCTCCTCCACCGTGGTCGGGACCACGCCCTCTCCGAGCGCCTCGCCCTTCACCGTATTCTGGCCGACGCTCTTCCAGTCGGCGTCCGTGCCGGTCTTTACAGGCCAGCGTTCGACTCCTGGATGCTCGCCCGGGGCTGCCGCCGGCTCGGGGGGTGCGGCCTTCGCCTGGGCCGCGACAGCCGCGGCTTTGACCTTCTTGACGGATTCCGGATCTAATTCGCGCAGAGCATGCGGGGGTCTTGTGGATGGTGTGGACATATACGCAATTCCTTTCTCGGATTCATCTCTCGGATTCATCCGGAGGTTGTTAAAATGCACGCCAGCAGTCGGGATGGCGCACAAAAAGAGAATAATTCCCGATAAATTCGGCAGGCAAATCCATAGATCCTCCCCTTTTTACCCGAAGAATGTCTTTAACGCAAGGAAATTTCCGAGATGGGGAATGCAGCAGCCCGCGCTTCAGGGAGCGGGAAAATAAATGTTGAATTTTTCAACAATTCCCGAACGGTTGTTGTAATTTTAAGAAACGAATTATACTGAGAAAATTACCGAGGCACCGGCAGGTTCAGGGAGAGCATTTCCACCTGCCGCCTTTTATCCGTCCGGCCAACGCCGGTTCTCCCGGAAGCGCGTTTGTGCTAACCCCTTAGAGATCTTTTCATGAAGAAGGGGACACGGTACGTGACCCAACCCAAGATCCTTCTCACCGGCCTATCGAAGGGTGTATACTGGCGAGTCGCGACATTTCGAATTCGGGAGGCTCTCCAATGAACAGAAGTATTTGCCTGGCCGCCGTGGCGCTATTGTCCGTTCCGGGCGTTTTCGCCCAAACGCTGACCCGCGCCCAGGAACGCGCGAAAGCCAAGGCTCAGAACGTGCCGGAAATTCCGTACGAATCGGTGCCGAATTTTCTGAAACTGCCGAAGGGCTTGTATTTGGGCGAAGTGGTCGGCGTCGCGACCAATTCCAAGGGCCACGTCTTCATCTACACGCGAAGCTACAACACGCGATTGCTGGAGTTCGATCAGACCGGCAAATTTGTCAAAGAGATCGGCGAAGGGCTGTACGGCTTCGCATTCGCACACGCGGTGCGCATCGATCCGCAGGACAACATTTGGGCCGTCGATGAAGGCACCAACATGATCATCAAGTTCAGTCCGGAAGGGAAGGTCTTGATGGTGTTGGGGCATCGGCCGGAGTCGGGCGAGGTCCCGGTCACTCCCGGATTCGGAGTCGAGCCGCCGCCGGCGGAGCCGTACACATTCAATCGCCAGACCGACGTCGCCTGGGATCCCCAGGGCGACATTTTCGTCTCCGATGGATATGGCAACTCGCGCGTGGTCAAGTACGACAAGAACGGGCGATACATCACCTCGGCCGGCTCCAAGGGTTCAGAGCCGGGGCAGCTCAATATTCCGCACACGCTGGCGGCCGACGCCAAGGGCAACGTGTACGTCGGCGATCGGACGAACAGTCGCATTCAGGTGTTCGACAACGATCTGAAGCTGAAGACCATCTACGATAACGTGGGCGCGCCCTGGGCGGTCTGCATTACGCCGGGTCCTCATCAGTATCTTTACAGCTCCAATTCGAATCCCGACAACAACAACTCGGAGATCGCGGCGGTCACCGGCGAGGTTTACAAGATGGAGCTGGACGGCACGATCCTCGGTAAGTTCGGGAAGGCGGGCAAGCAACTCGGCGAATTCAGCACGGTTCATGAAATGGATTGTCACTCGGAAAACGAGATCTATACGGCTGAGATCAACCGCTGGGGCATCCAGAAAATCGAGCTGCATCCCAACAAATAGGATGATCATCATGAGAATTTTTTCCAGTTTTGCCGGAGCGGCGCTCGCAGCCGGCTCCTTGTTTGCGCAGGCTCCCGAAATCACCTTCGATTCCGCAGATTTTTTGAAAATGCCGGCCCACATATATATGGGCGAAGCTGCGGGTGTCGCGACCAATTCGAAAGGCCACATTTACGTCTACACGCGGACCGGCGACGCGTTCGCGACCACCGGAACGTCGCGAACGTTCTCGCACGGCGGCTCCCGGCTGTTCGAGTTCGATCAGACCGGGAAATACGTGGGGGAGTTCGGCCAGGATTCTTACGGGTTCCTGGTTGCGCAGTCCGTGCGTGTGGATGCGGAGGACAACATTTGGATCGTCGATAAATCGTCGAGCCTGGTGGTCAAGTTCGCGCCGGATGGAAGGGTGCTGATGCCGATGGGCCGCAAACCCGAAGCGATATTCGTGGGGGTGCGCGGCGGCGCTCGGGGCGGGGGTCCAGGCGGTGCACCGGCCGGCGGACGAGGCCGTGAGGGCGGCCCTGCGCCCCTTCCCGGCGCGGGCGCGCCCGGCGATCTGTTCAATGGACCGACCGACGTCGCCTGGGATGCGCAAGGCGACATTTTTGTCTCCGACGGTTTCGGCAATGCTCGCATCGCGAAATTCGACAAGAACGGCAAGTACATCAAGTCGTGGGGATCGAGAGGGTCCGAGCAGGGCCAGTTCAACAATCCGCGCTCGCTCGCCGTCGACGCGCAAGGCAATGTATACGTCGCCGACAAGGGCAACCAGCGGATTCAGGTCTTCGATAACAACGGGACCTTCAAGACAGAGATCACCGGTGCCGGTGCGCCGGCGGCCCTGTGCATTTCCCCGGGATCGCATCCATACCTCTATGCGTCCAATTCGAACGAAGTAAATTCGCTCGACAACGGCGAGATTTACAAGATGGAGCTCGACGGAAAGATTCTCGGGAAATTCGGTCGCGCAGGCCATGCCCTCAAGGAGTTTGGCGCGGTGAACGAAATCGACTGCCGGCACCCGAACGAACTTTTAGTCGGCGAGCTGATGAACTGGCGGGTTCAGAAGATCACGCTCCACTAAGAACGCCGAATCTTCGAGCAACGGTCGGATCGGATGCTGCGGCTTGATCGCGCAGCGGCTGGAGTTGTGCGCGAATCGCGTCCAAGGCCCGGTCTTCCGCGGTTGGTTCGGCCGGCGCGGCCAACACGGCGGTGAGCCAAGCGAATGCGGCGCGCATGCGTGGACGAAACGTCGAGCCTCCATGATCCGCGCCGCGAACCAGGTGATATTCGTGGGAAATGTCGAGCGACCAGAGCACGCGATGCAGAAATTCAGTCCCGTCGTGCGCGTTCACAAAGTCGCGATCGCCAGCGTCCAGATAAATCGCGACGCCCGATTCGCGGATGCGGTCCGCGTTACGCCGCGCCCGGTTGGCGGGATTGTTCGCGGCGAACAGGTCCGGGTCGCGGGACGGTCCGACCAGCCGCGCTGGACCGCCCGAGGTGTGATGCAGCCGATTGCGGGCGCGAATTTCCGCATCGCGAAATCCCGGCTCGAGCATCGGGTTGATCGCTGCCACGGCCGCGAATTTTTCCGGATGCGCGAAGGCGATTTTCAGTGCGCCATAGCCGCCCATCGACATACCGGTGATGGCCGTCGTGAAGGTCACGTTGCAGGCGGAGCGGAGATGCGGCACGAAATCGTCTACCAGGAACGAGTCCCATCGGACGCTTTCCTTTGGGTCTTCGACGTAATAGCTCAGGCCCGCGCTCGGCGTGGCGAAAACCATCGGAGCGAGGGAGCCCTCATCCCACCAGCGATCGAACAGAGGCTGGCAATCGATCAGGCTCTGCCGGCTGCCGCCTCCGCCCATCAGGACCAGGCACAGCGGAAACGGGCCCGGGCCGGGCGGAGTGATGACCGCGTAGGGCACGGGTTCGGGAAGACGGATCGATGACAACTCGGATAGCTCGACGTTCGACGGCATGCTGGTCAGTTTAAACCAGGCGGCGTTGCCGGGGACGTTGCAGTTCGACCGGACTGACGGGATACTGTAAGAACAGTTGTCGTTCGAGAAAGCGTAACGGGAGCATGAAAGCAATGATGGGGCGGTTGTGGATCCTCGCCATCGTTTCCCTGGCAACCTGGCCCTTGGCGACTTGGGCTCAAGATCCCGCGAGTGCCGCGGGCGACCCCCTGCTGTCCGCTCCATCGACGGCGGAAAAATGGGACCTCTTTGTCCACGAGACGGTCACGCCGTTCACGGTCGGCGCGGGCGCGTTCAACGCAACCGTTTCCCAGTTGACCCACTCGACCCCGCTCTACGGCAAGCATCCCTGGCCATGGGCGTATCCGAAACGATTCGGAGCGTCGGTCGGCGACATCGTCAGCCAGAATTTTTTCGGCGATTTTCTGCTCGCTTCCGCGTTGCACGAAGATACGCGATACGTGCGGCGCGGGCCGACGCATGGGCGGTGGAACCGGATCGGCTACGCCATCAGCCGTGCCATCATCACGCGCAAGGACGACGGAGGCCAGACCTTCAACTACGCGAATGTGGCCGGCACGGCGATGAGCGCGGGCCTGTCGAACGCCTATTATCCGCCGGCGAGCCGAAAACTGTCGGCGACCATGACCAACTGGAGCACCAGCGTGGCGGGCTCCGGCCTGGTGAATTTGATGCCCGAATTTCTGCCCGACGTCAAGGCATGGCTGAAACGCCGGATGCATCGATAGGCGGAGCTTATTCCAACAGGCTACGCTTCACCGCGTAGTCGATCGCTTCCTGCGGCACTGTGAATTCGCGGCGGAATTTGTTGCCCAGGAAACCGACTTCTTGAATGCCCGCCGGGCTCGTATAATACGCGTCCACCGTCATACGGCGCGCCCAGTCGAAGAAGCGGATGCCCGCCGCCAACTCCGGCGAATCATTTTTGCGATACGCGATGCGGTCGAGCAGCGCGGTTCGCTCCTCGTCTTTGGCCGAAAGAAAATCCGCATTGACCTCGCGCTTCATCTTTTCGTCCATCCATGCCAGGCCGCCGGTGTAAATCGCCAGCATTTCCGGGTTCTGGCTCGATAACAGATCGACGAATTCCGCGGCCCCGCCTTTCGACGCCCCCGGAACAATCATCTCGCATAATGTTTTGAGTGTCGCGAATTCGTGCGAAGTCAGCGCTTTCGGTTTATAAACTCCACCGCCCGATTTCGTATCCGCCGCCGCGGCCTGGTGAACGTGCTCGGCCGATTGCGCGTCCAACTGCCCCGCCAGCGCCGCCGCCGCGATTCCCGCCAGCAATTCCCTGCGCCCGATGTCAGACATTTCCCTTCCTCATTTCTTCCGCCAGATATTCCGCGGTACGCCAGGCGAGCGCGCAGATGGTCAGCGTCGGATTCTTGTCCGGATTGCTGACAAACGGGGCCGCATCCGCCACGAACAGATTCTTGACATCGTGCGCCTGGCAATATTTATTCAGCACGCTTACTTTCGGATCGTCGCCCATGCGGATCGCGCCCACCTCGTGAATAATCTCGCCGCCGGTTGAAATTTTTTCGGCTGTGGTGCGCGTGGAACGCGTCACATGGCCGCCCATGGTTTCGATCAGATCGGTGAAGGTTTTTTCCATGTGCTCCACCTGCCGAAGCTCGGCATCGGTCCACCGGAAATGGAATTTCAACACCGGAATGCCGTATTTATCGACCACGTTCGGATCGATCTCGCAGTAGGTGTCTTCGTTCGGGATCATCTCGCCGCGTCCGGCGAAGCTGACGTGCGTGCCGTAATCCTCATAGATCGCTTTCTTGAGCGATTCGCCGTAGCCTTCGTGGCGGCTCGCGGCACCCGCGAACGTGCCGATGCCCGGCATCCCGTAGCCGCCGCCGATTTCGATGTGATACCCGCGCGGGAACGCCAGCTTCTGGTCCCACAGCCACCACGGCATGTACAGATGCGCGCCGCCCATGCCGTCGGAATTGTACCGTGGCATGCCCATCAGCGCCGGGATCTGCGCGCCCAAACCGAATCCCGTGTTATCGGTGAGGTATCGGCCCACCTTCCCCGACGAATTCGCCAGTCCGTTCAAATGGCCCGGACCTTTCGAGTTGAGCAGCAGTCTGGCCGATTCGCAACAGCTCGCCGCCAGCACCACCGTCCGGCACTTGATCTGTTTTTCGGTGCGCGTGGTCTTGTCGATGTAGGACACCGCCGTGACTTTACCGCTCGCATCCGTGATCAGCTCGCGCGCCATGGCGTTCGTGATCAGATTGACGCGGCCGGTCTTC